>NZ_CP043506.1:1760000-2060000 GCF_008365315.1 Acetobacter vaccinii
CGAGCATGGGGGCCAGTTCCATAGCGCCATGCAGGTGCACGATTGTGGCGTTAATGCCCCGTGCCGCAAAAAAGCGGCGGGTGATGGTGGGGTATTTGGTCGCAACCCGGACCTCGGACCAGCGCGCCCATTCCTGCGGGTCATGGGGTAGATGGGCTGCCTGCGCGACAGAAATGCGGCATGCACCAATCCCCAGGTCCAGCGGGGTATAAATTTCGGGGTAGTCGAATTCAGCCAGAACATCCGCCCCGCAAATGCCGATCTGAGCCCCGCCTGACGCCACAAAGGTTGCAACGTCAAAGGAGCGAACCCGCACGACATCCACAGTCGGGTCCTGGGTGGAAAAGCGTAGCTTGCGGCTGCCACCTTCCAGGCAATCGTCCGACGGAGCCATGCCGGTGTGGCTGATAAGAGGGGTTACCGCCTTGAGAATACGGCCTTTTGGTAAGGCCAGAACCATATGCCCATGGTGCTCCTGGCCGAAAGTGTTTTCGGTCGGGCTGTTTGGCAGGGGCTTGGTCATGGAAACTCCGGTGGGCTGGGCTGTATACTGCTGATGCTCTCCTACCACACGCTGGGCAGGAAGCGAAACCGGCAGAATCACAAGAGGGCGGCATTGCTGCCGCCCTCTTGCAGGGGTTTGAGGCTCCTAGCGCGCCCACCAGCCGGTGCGGCGGCGTGCGACAGGGGGGCTGTCCTCAATCACGATAGGCTGGACAACCGGTTCAGCCGCTTCGCTTTTGACATCCTCTGCCACGTTGGCGGCAATGGTTTTATCTTCAGCGGCTGGCTTGGCAGCCTTGCGGGTTGTGCGGCGGCGTGTCGGCTTGGCCGGTTCCGCGTCTTCCACCGTCTCTGCGGCTGTGTCCTCGGCCTGTGGGGCTGTAGTGGCAGCCTTGCGGCGAGGGGCAGCGCGGCGGCGTGTCGGCTTGGCCGGTTCTGCCTCGTCTGTGGCCTCTGCAGGTGCGTCTTCGGCCTGAGCAGCCTCAGTTTCAGCCTCGTTGGCAGATTTTGCAGCAGGGGCCTTGCGGCGTGTGGTCCTGCGGCGGGGCTTGGGGGCTTCCTCCACCTCCACAACGTCGGCGGCTACCACGTTGTCCTCTTCAGCAGGGGCCTCATGCGTAGCATCTGCTTCGGTGGTGGGCTTGGTTTCCTCACGCTGGGGTGCGGAAGGAGCCTTTTTTTCCTGCGCTTCAGCCGGGGCGTTGTTATGCTGCTGCACGCCGCGTTCCAGAAGCTCGAAAATATCGTGCTCGTGGCTGAACGGATTCGCAGGGGTGGGGCCATTCCACACCGGGCGCTGCGGGGCAGGCCCTTCAGCAATTTCAACCGTCTGCTCAACGCTGTCCGCATCCGAACGGCGCACGCGGGAGTGGCGTGTCCTGCGGCGGCCGGGAACAAGGTTGCCTGTGGCTTCGGGCTGCTCATCCTGCTCTTCCACCGGAGCGGAAGAGTCGTCCTGAGGCTCGGCCGTGGTGTCGGCAGTCTGGGCAGCGGCGTTGTTCCCATTGCCACCCCGACGGCGACGGCGACGGCGACGGCGGCGCGGTTCGTCCTCATCAGCGTTGGTGGTGGGGGCAGTGGCAACGGCCTCATCCTGTTCTGCAACAGGGGCGCTGTCCTGCTCGACAGTCAGGTTGGTGTCGTCCGCGACGATCACGTTCTCTACGGGCGGCAACTGCTGCGGGATAACCCGTGCAGCCTGACGCTGTTCGATACGGACATCGGGCGGCGAAAGGGTGGAGTCCGCAGCAAACAGCACTTCCATATGGTGGCGCTGCTCGATCTGGCCCAGCCAGTCGCGCTTGTTGTTGAGGATGTAGAACGCAATATCCGCTGCCACATGGACCGTAATGGCGGATGCGCGACGGCGTGCGCCTTCCTCTTCCACTTCGCGCAGGACATGCAGGGCGGAGCTTTCCACACTGCGGGCCATGCCGGTGCCGTTGCAGTGCGGGCAGGTGATAAAGGCGGCTTCCGCGACCGAGGGACGCAGCCGCTGGCGGGACATTTCCAGCAGGCCAAAGTGCGAGATAGAGCCAATCTGGATACGGGCGCGGTCGTGGCGCAGCGCATCCTTCAGGCGGCGTTCGATCATCGCATTGTGGCGGCGGGACTCCATGTCGATGAAGTCGATGACAATCAGGCCAGCCAGATCACGCAGACGGAGCTGGCGCGCAACTTCGTCCGCAGCTTCCTGATTGGTGCGGAAGGCCGTTTCCTCAATATTACGCTGGCTTGTGGCCTTGCCTGAGTTAACGTCAATCGCGACCAGAGCTTCGGTCTGGTTGATGACCAGATACCCACCAGAGCGCAACTGCACCGTTGGGGAGAACATGGCGTCCAGATGCCCTTCCACGCGGTAGTGCGTGAACAGCGGCTGGTTGTCTTTCTGCCACAGGCGCACCTTTTCGGCGTGCTGGGGCATGAGCATACGCATGAAGTCCCGAGCGGCTTTCCAGCCACTTTCACCGTCAACGACAATTTCGCTGACTTCGCGGGTGTACACATCGCGGATGGCACGCTTGACCAGGCTAGCTTCTTCATAAATGAGGGCAGGAGCGATGGAGTTGAGCGTATGGTCGCGGATGTCGTCCCACAGATGGAGCAGATATTCGCAATCGCGCGTGATTTCTGGCCCCGGCCGCTGTGCGCCCGCTGTGCGGACAATCATGGCCATGCCGCGCGGCAGGTTGAGGCTGGAGACAATGTCGCGCAGGCGGCGACGGTCGGGAACGGAGGTAATCTTGCGTGATACCCCGCCACCCCGCAGGGCGTTGGGCATAAGCACGCAGTAACGCCCCGCCAGCGAGATATAGGTGGTCAGCGCAGCGCCTTTGTTGCCGCGTTCTTCCTTGACTACCTGCACCAGCAGCACCTGACGGCGGCGGATGACTTCCTGAATCCGGTAGTTACGCAGGAAACGGGCAATGCGCTTCTGGATCAGCGCTTCTTCACCCGTATCGGTCTCACCGCCAACATAATCGGGCGTTGCCTGTGCGGCTGCGGCGTCACCATCCTGTTCCGGAGCACTGGCATCGGGCTGTGCGTCATCGTCAGACGGGGCTGCTGCTGCAGTGTCTTCGCTGCGGTCGTCGTCTTCCTCGTCAGAGGAGCCGTCGATCAGGGCTTCCTCTTCCGCCTGAAGGGCCAGTAGCTTCTCACGGTCGGCAACCGGGATCTGGTAGTAGTCGGGGTGAATTTCGCTGAAAGCAAGGAACCCGTGCCGGTTGCCGCCATATTCAACAAAAGCAGCCTGAAGGCTCGGTTCGACCCGGATGACGCGGGCGAGATAGATGTTCCCTTTCAGCTGCTTTTTGGCAGCCGACTCAACATCGTAATCTTCAAGTCTGTTTCCATCCATCACGACCACGCGCGTTTCTTCCGCGTGTGTCGCGTCGATAAGCATCCGCTTTGACATAAAAAGAAAAACTCCGGTACGCCGGTGGCCAGCCTGCGCGGTGCGGCTGCCGGGGCGGCAGGGCACGGAGCAGGGGCGCTTCCGGCGGCGATAAAGAGGCATACATCGGGACAGGCAGGACGCATGGCCCGCCATACGCCACAGGCTTCACAACGACGCCGCTACGGTGGCCTGTGGCCTGCGGTCTGTCCGTCATGTTCTGGGCGGTCGGGCGGGTAATGGTTGCTGTCCTCTGTCTTGGGGTTTTCCTTTCCGCCATCGTGCCTGAAAGGGCGTAGTCTGGGCGACTTTCAGGTCCTGGTGGGCGGGACAAGGAAAACGTGGAATGCATGGCAGGCATTTGCGCCCACATGGCATGCCTTCCGAGCATGGCGCAAATGACGGCAGTCTGCAAGTCATTCATGTTACACGGGCGGCATGCTGGGCAGTTTTTTATGCTGTGGCGTCGGGCTTTCATGGTAAGATGATATGTCTTCGCAATACAGTAAGGGTACAGGCATGGCATGGCGCGCTGAGGGTGGCATATGGCTGCGCGACGGGGTTGTGCTGCGGCGCAGGCAGCTTGTGGCAGGTTTGGTGGCCAGTCAGTGTGTGGCAACGCCTTTGCTGGCGGCTGGTCGGGTAGCCCATAAAACCTTGCATGCCCCTGCTGTGATTGGTCAGGCCAGGCCGGAACTGCCGTTGGTCATGCTTGACCCCGGTCATGGTGGCAAAGACCCTGGGGCCATTGGCTTTTCCGGTACATATGAGAAGCATGTGGCCGAGGCCGCAGCCATGGAGCTGCGCAGGCAGTTGCTGGCAACGGGCCGTTACCGTGTGGGTATGACTCGCACGGCGGACCGTTTTGTACCGCTGGATGGTCGGGTGGAGCTTGCCCAGCAGCATCAGGCATCTTTATTTATTTCCATGCATGCGGATGCGCTCCAGAATGCCACCGTGCGCGGGGCGAGCGTGTACACGCATTCCCACGGGGCGTCGGATAGTCAGACGGCTGATCTGGCGCGGATTGAAAACAGTGCCGACCGTTTTGGTGGCCCCATGGTGCATGGTGCATCGCCCGAGGTGCAGCGGATTCTGGAAAGTCTGGTGACGGAGGAAAGCCGCAAGGGTTCGGCCCATATGGCGCGGGCGGTTGTGTCGGCTTTTCAGTCGCGGATGATCCTGCTGCCGCATCCGCACAGGCATGCGGCATTTGCAGTCCTCAAGTCAGCTCGCATCCCATCCGTGCTGGTGGAAATGGGTTTTATGTCCAACAGGCTGGATGAGGCCGCGTTGCGGCAGACCGGGCACCGCGCAATGGTCGCGGGGGCAATGTGCACAGCAGTGCAGCGTTATTTTGCATCAGCAGGGGTGGGGTTGGCAGGCTAAGGCAGAAGCCTAGCAAAGGGGTTATGCGGCAATGCCGCTAACGCCTGAACCAAACAAACATCTTGTAAGAAAAGCT
This sequence comes from Acetobacter vaccinii, assembly GCF_008365315.1. Classification (NCBI taxonomy): domain Bacteria; kingdom Pseudomonadati; phylum Pseudomonadota; class Alphaproteobacteria; order Acetobacterales; family Acetobacteraceae; genus Acetobacter; species Acetobacter vaccinii. The sequence continues at coordinate 1,764,866 of NZ_CP043506.1, forward strand.
GGTGCCCAGAAGAAGACTCGAACTTCCACGACCTTGCGGCCACAGGTACCTGAAACCTGCGCGTCTACCAATTCCGCCATCTGGGCACAGAGGCAACCCGGTTGTAGCCGGGGTGGTGGGTAGTCTGGAGCTTAAACAGAACACATTGCTGTGGTTGTGTAAGCTCAAAAAATTGGTGCCCAGAAGAAGACTCGAACTTCCACGACCTTGCGGCCACAGGTACCTGAAACCTGCGCGTCTACCAATTCCGCCATCTGGGCACAGAGGCAACCTGAACGTATCCAGGCTGGTGTGGGGGATTTACAGTGTGGGCAGGGTGGCGTCAACTGGCCGGACAACTTTTTTTGCAATTTTGTGTTCGGGTGTTCTCTGGCCTGCCGGGCGGGAATGAACCACAATGCTTTCAATCATATAGCCGCGCTATGGGAAGAGGGACGCTAGAGGATGGGTGACAGCAAGGTAGCCGCCGTTTTTGGCGGGAACGGGTTTATTGGTCAGTATGTGGTGCAGCAGTTGGCACTGGCGGGCTATACCGTGCGTGTGGCCAGTCGCAGGCCAGATCAAGGTGCCTTGCTGCGGCCGCTGGGGCGTTTGGGGCAGGTAGCCCCGTTCTATGCCTCGGTGCTGGATGATGCTTCGGTCGCCTGCGTGGTGCGTGGTGCGGATGTGGTGGTCAACCTTGTTGCCGTGCTGTCGCCCTCTGGTCGGCAGACCCTCAAGGCGGTGAATGTTGAGGGGGCAGGGCGTGTCGCCCGTCTGGCCGCGCAGGCCGGTGTGGGGCGCTTTATCCATATGTCGGCATTGGGGGCGTCCACCACGGCGTCCTCGGCCTATGCCCGGAGCCGTGCCGAGGGTGAGGCTCAGGTGCAGCAGTATCGGCCAGATGCCGCAATCATCCGCCCCTCGGTGGTATTCGGGCCGGAGGATAACTTCTTCAACCTTTTCGCAATGCTTGCCCGCTACCTGCCTGCGCTACCTGTCTATGGTGCGCGTACCCGGGTGCAGCCTGTTTATGCCGGGGATGTTGCGCGTGTGGTCGCGGCTCTGGCCCAGCAGGATGGCAGTGTGGCGCGTGTCTGGTCGCTCGGTGGGCCGTCGGTCATGACCATGGCGGATATTGCTACTCTTGTTTTGGAGGAAACCCGCAAGGACAAGTCGCTCTTCCACGTTCCGGGTTGGCTGGCGCGGCTTCAGGCTACGGTGCTGGAGCGTCTGCCTGGTGCCCTGCTGACGCATGACGCCCTGCGCCTGTTGGCCACGGACAATGTGTTGCCGGGTGGTGAAACCGGATTCGAATCCTTTGGCCTGACCCCGCGGACAGTCCAGTCCTGTGTGCCGTTTTATCTGGAGCGGTATAGGGCTGGGGGTGGGCGCTCCGGGATTGTTGTTGGAGAACTGTAAGTTACCGACATAAAGGTCCGAAATAGACCCTTTTTTGTGGGGGATATTATATTTTCGAGTAACGGAGCGATTAAAAAATCCAGAAAGGACAGCAATGCTGTCTTTTTATCTGGAGCAAGAAAAGGCACTTTGCCCTTCGCTAGAGTTTGAAGGGCGAGGTCTGTCTGGCGCGCCCTCTTCCGGGGATTGCGCATGACAAGCAAGATGCTGAAATTTGTCTCCGTTTCGCAGAGGCAGCCTGAAAAACGCACGGCAGACGACCGCCGTGTTGATTTTGACGAAATCTATGAAGACTTTGTGCCAGAGCAGGCTACGGAGCAGGCCAGCCGCTGCTCGCAGTGCGGTGTGCCGTTCTGCTCAGTCCATTGCCCGTTGGGAAACAACATTCCCGACTGGCTGATGCTGACCGCACAGGGCCGCCTTGAGGAAGCGTATGATATTTCCTCGGCGACCAACACCTTCCCCGAAATTTGTGGCCGTATCTGCCCGCAGGACCGCCTGTGCGAAGGCAACTGCGTGATCGAGCCGGGCTTTGAGAGCGTGACCATCGGCGCGGTTGAGCGGTACATTACCGACACGGCGTTTGAAAATGGCTGGGTCAAGCCGACCCTGCCCGTGCAGGAACGCACCCAGTCGGTCGGGATTGTGGGGGCTGGTCCTGCCGGTCTGGCTGCGGCTGAGCGGCTGCGCGCGCAGGGCTTTCAGGTCCATGTGTACGACCGTTATGACCGTGTGGGTGGGCTGCTGGTGTATGGCATCCCCGGCTTCAAGCTGGAAAAGCATATCGTGGCCCGCCGTCATGCCCTGCTGGAAGAAAGCGGGGTGGTGTTCCACCTTGGTCAGGGCATTGGCGCTGGTGCGGGCGAACTGGCGTTTGAAGACCTGCGCGCCAAGCATGATGCCGTGCTGATTGCCACAGGTGTCTATAAATCGCGCGAACTGGGTGGACCGGGCTCCGGTCTGGCCGGGATCGAGCGCGCACTGGATTACCTGACCGCGTCCAACCGTCGCTCGTTGGGTGATGAACTGCCGCCCGAGGCCAGCGCGCTGGATGCACAGGGCAAAGCCGTCGTGGTGCTGGGCGGTGGTGATACCGCCATGGACTGCGTACGCACGGCCATCCGTCAGGGTGCGGAGTCTGTCCGCTGCCTGTACCGTCGTGACAAGGCCAACATGCCCGGCTCCACGCGTGAAGTGAAAAACGCTGAAGAAGAAGGCGTGATGTTCGAGTGGCTGGCCGCGCCCGAGGCCTTCCTGGGGGACAGCCATGTGACCGGCGTGCGCGCCACGCGCATGGCTCTGGGCCTGCCCGATGCCTCTGGTCGCCAGTCGGTGGAGGCGGTGGAGGGGTCTTCCTTCACGCTCAAGGCTGACCTTGTCATCAAGGCGCTGGGGTTTGACCCAGAGCCTCTGCCCCAGCTTTGGGCGCAGCCGGGGCTGGATGTGTCACGCTGGGGCACTCTCAAGGTTGGTCATGACTCGTTCATGACATCGCTGCCTGGTGTGTTTGCTGCAGGTGACATCGTGCGTGGGGCCAGCCTTGTGGTGTGGGCTATCCGCGACGGGCGTGACGCCGCAGCCAGCATCCACCAGTGGATTGAAGACAATGTGACGGCATCCGCCATGGCGGAGCAGGGATAATGGATATGGAACAGTTTCCAAACACCGGCAGCGTTGAGAGCGGCGAAGACTTCCTGAAAGCGTGGGACGCCAACGTCACGGCGCTGGAAGGGTTGTACCACCCGGAAGACGAGCGTGATTCCTGCGGTGTAGGCCTGATCGCAACCCTGGATGGCAAGCGTCGGCGCGAAGTGGTTGAGGCGGGCATTGCCGCGCTGAAGGCCATCTGGCACCGCGGCGCGGTGGATGCCGACGGCAAGACAGGCGATGGTGCGGGGATTCATGTTGAAATCCCGCAGGCATTTTTTGCCGATGCCATTACTAAGTCAGGTGACCGCCCTAGCGATGGGCCGATTGCTGTCGGGCAGGTGTTTCTGCCCAAGACCGATTTTGTGGCGCAGGAACAGTGCCGCCAGATTATCGAAACCGAGATTCTGGCTTTCGGCTACGGCATTTATGGCTGGCGGCAGGTGCCGATCGACACCTCCTGCATTGGTGAAAAAGCCAACGCGACCCGGCCGGAAATCGAGCAGATCCTGATCCGTAACCTGCCCGGCAAGGACGAGGCCACGTTTGAGCGTGACCTGTATGTGATCCGTCGGCGGATTGAAAAGGCGGCCATTGCTGCCCAGGTGGACCTGTATATCTGCTCGCTGTCATGCCGCTCGCTGATCTACAAGGGCATGTTCCTGGCCGAACATCTGACCGTGTTTTATCCAGACCTGCTGGATGAACGCTTTGTCAGCCGCTTTGCCATTTACCATCAGCGTTATTCCACCAACACCTTCCCGACCTGGAAGCTGGCACAGCCGTTCCGCCGTCTGGCCCATAATGGTGAAATCAACACCATTTCGGGCAACATCAACTGGATGAAAAGCCACGAAACGCGGCTGTCTCACCCAGAGCTGGACCCGTGGATGGGTGACATCAAGCCGCTGGTGCAGGCTGGTGGCTCTGATACCGCAACGCTGGACAACGTGTTTGAACTGCTGACCTTCGGCGGGCGTGATGCTCCTGCCGTCAAGGCCCTGATGATTCCGGCCAGCGTGGGGGGTAATTCCTCCATGAAGCCAGAACACAAGGACATGTTCATTTACTGCAACGCTGTTATGGAACCGTGGGACGGCCCCGCAGCTCTGTGCGCCACCGATGGTCGCTGGGTTGTGGCTGGGTTGGACCGTTCCGGCCTGCGGCCGCTGCGCTACACCATCACGACCGATAATCTGCTGATCGTGGGCTCCGAAACCGGCATGGTCCGGGTGCCTGAAAGTGCCGTTCTCAGCCGTGGGCGCCTTGGCCCGGGCGAAATGCTGGGCGTGGATCTGGATGATGCCAAGCTGTACGGCAACACGGAACTGCTGGACATTCTGTCTGCCCGGCAGGATTTTTCCGACTGGATCAAGCGCACCCACAAGATCGGACAGCTTGTCCGTTCCGATGTGACAGAACCTGTCCTGTATACGGGTGAGGAACTGCGCCGCCGCCAGCTCACGGTTGGCACCACGCTGGAAGAACTGGAAGCGATCCTTCACCCGATGGTGGAACACGCCAGCGAAGCCGTGGGGTCGATGGGGGATGATACACCGCTGGCGGTGCTGTCGTCGCGCTATCGTGGGCTGTCGCATTACTTCCGCCAGATGTTCAGCCAGGTGACCAACCCGCCCATCGACTCCTTGCGTGAATCGCGGGTGATGAGCCTGGCCACCCGTCTTGGCAACCTTGGCAACATTCTCGACCAGTCGGCCGACCAGTGCGACATGCTGCAACTGCCCAGCCCGGTGCTGACATCGGGTGAGTATGAGGCCCTGCGGGGTTTCTGCGGGGCATCGGGCTGCGTGATCGACTGCACCTTCCCCGCGCGGGAAGGGGAGGCCGGGCTGCGTGAAGCCATTGCCCGCATCCGGCGTGAAGCCGAAGACGGCGTGCGGGGTGGCTGCACCCATGTGTTCCTGACGGACGAGGGACAGTCCGCCGACCGGGCCGCCATTCCGATGATCCTGGCCACCGGCGCGGTCCATACGCATCTGGTGCGGACATCGCTGCGTACGTTCACATCGCTGAACGTGCGCACGTCCACTGCGCTGGATGTACATGCCATTGCTGTCACCATTGGCGTGGGTGCGACAACAGTTAACCCCTATCTGGCGCAGGAAAGCATTGCAGACCGGCATCGTCGGGGGCTGTTTGGCAACCGCAGCCTGCGTGAATGCATGGAGCGTTACCGCAAGGCGGTGGACAAGGGGCTGCTCAAGGTCATGTCCAAGATGGGTATTTCCATCGTGGCGTCCTATCGTGGTGGCTGCAACTTTGAGGCCATTGGCCTGTCACGCGCACTCACGGCTGAGTTTTTCCCCGGTATGCCGTCGCGTATTTCGGGCATTGGTCTGTCGGGCATTGCCAGCAAGGTGCTGGGCCTGCATGCCAGCGCCTGGGGTGGTGCGGCTGCTACGCTGGCTCTGCCAGTGGGTGGGCTGTACAAGCTGCGCCGCAGTGGGGAGCAGCATGCATTTGATGGTACGCTGATCCACATGCTGCAAACAGCCGTGGCGACAGACAACTTTACCATCTACCGCCGTTATGCCGATGCCGTGCGGGCTCAGCCCCCCGTGGCCCTGCGTGACCTGCTGGACTTCCGTGAAGGGCGCATGCCCATCCCGGTGGAGGAGGTTGAAAGCATTACGCAACTGCGTAAGCGCCTGATCTCCCCGGCGATTTCGCTTGGGGCGCTCAGCCCCGAAGCGCATGAAACGCTGTCCATTGCGATGAACCGGATCGGGGCAAAGTCCGACTCTGGTGAGGGTGGGGAAGACCCGGCCCGTGCCAAGCCGCGCCCCAATGGGGACAATGCCTCCTCGGCCATCAAACAGGTGGCATCGGGCCGCTTTGGTGTGACCGCGCAGTATCTGAACGACTGCCGGGAACTGGAAATCAAGGTTGCGCAGGGTGCCAAGCCGGGTGAGGGCGGGCAGCTTCCGGGCTTCAAGGTGACGGAGCTGATTGCCAAGCTGCGCCATGCCACACCGGGTGTGACGCTGATCTCCCCGCCGCCGCACCATGACATCTATTCCATCGAAGATCTGGCCCAGCTCATTTATGACCTGAAGCAGATCAACCCGGATGCCACGGTGACAGTCAAGCTGGTGGCCCGCTCGGGTATTGGCACCATCGCCGCAGGCGTGGCCAAGGCCAAGGCGGATGCCATTCTGATTTCCGGCCATTGTGGTGGCACCGGGGCCAGCCCAGTCAGTTCCATCAAATACGCGGGTCTGCCGTGGGAAATGGGGCTGGCGGAAACGCATCAGGTGCTCATGCTCAACCGTCTGCGCCACCGTGTCCGCCTGCGGGCCGATGGTGGCATCAAGACCGGGCGTGACGTGGTGATTGCGGCCATGCTGGGGGCGGAAGAGTTTGGTATTGGCACAGCCAGCCTTGTCGCCATGGGCTGCATCATGGTGCGCCAGTGCCACTCCAACACCTGCCCTGTGGGTGTGTGTTCGCAGGACCCGGCCATGCGGGCCAAGTTTGAGGGCACGCCTGAGAAGGTTATCAACCTGTTCTCCTTCATCGCGGAGGACGTGCGGAATATCCTGGCCTCGCTGGGCTTCCGTACGCTGAACGAGGTTATCGGCCGCACGGATCTGCTGCGGCAGGTTTCCCGTGGAACAGACGATCTGGACGATCTGGACCTGAACTCCCTTCTGTCTCAGGCTGATCCGGGGCCGTTTGCCCGCCATTGCACCCTTGAAGGGCGTAATGAAGTACCCGACACGCTGGACGCACAGATGATCGGTGATGCCCGGCCGCTGTTTGAACATGGTGAGAAAATGCAGCTCCACTACAATGTGGAGAACACTCAGCGCGCCATTGGCACGCGCATTTCCTCCATGATCGTGCGGCAGTTTGGCATGCGCACACTGGCTCCTGGCCACCTGACCGTGCGGCTGCGTGGGTCAGCCGGGCAGTCCCTTGGGGCATTTGCCGTGCAGGGGCTGAAGCTGGAAGTGCTGGGTGACGCCAACGACTACGTGGGCAAGGGCCTGTCTGGGGCAACCATTACGGTCCGCCCGGCACCGTCCTCCACACTGGTGTCGCAGCAGAACGCCATTATCGGCAACACCGTGCTGTATGGTGCCACGGCGGGCGAACTGTTTGCCGCAGGGCAGGCGGGTGAGCGTTTTGCCGTGCGTAACTCTGGCGCGGTGGCGGTGATTGAGGGCTGTGGCTCCAACGCGTGCGAATACATGACCGGCGGTACCGTTGTGGTGCTGGGCGAGGTTGGTGACAACTTTGGCGCAGGCTTTACCGGCGGCATGGCATTTGTGCTGGATGAAACCAACAGCTTTGAAGACCGCATCAACCCCGAAGCCCTGATCTGGACCCGGGTGACGGAGCCGGAATGGGCCAGCAGCCTGCGGCGTCTGGTTGAACGGCATGTGGAGGAAACAGGGTCGGCCTATGCCGCAACCCTCCTGCACAAGTGGGACGAATACCTGCCCATGTTCTGGCAGATTGTCCCGCGTGACTATGCCAAGATCATCGGCTTCAGCGTGCCTGAGGCGGAGCTTGAGCGCAGCGCCTGATACAGCGTTTACGGCTTTATCAGCACGCCGGACGGGCGGAGGTGGCAACACCTCCGCCCGTTCTGCTTTTTGGGGGCAAGCCCTGCGCGTACGTGCTCTCGCATCCGTCGGGTTTGCACGTTACAGTGGCCTTATGAAACAGAGCAGCCTTTCCCCCCGTATCCTGCACGCTGGCGTGTGCGCCGCGCAGGAAACCTCGTCCACCGCCCCGGCGGCACATGCGGGCAAGGCCCTGCCGCGCTGGGACCTGTCAGCCCTGTACGCCGGTATGGACGACCCCGCCCTTGGGGCAGACCTGGCGGAAGCCACGCGCCAGGCGCAGGCGTTTGCCAGCCAGTATCAAGGCAAGCTTGCAGCCCTGAGCGGCCCGGAACTGGCACAGGCTCTGGCGCAGTTTGAAGGGATTGAGGAAAAACTGGGCCGGGCAGGCTCTTACGCCTCGCTCCTGTTTGCCGCGGATTCGTCCGATGCCGCAGTCAGTCGTTTCAGCCAGTCGATTAATGAGCAACTGACAACCATTTCAGCCGACCTGCTGTTCTTTTCCCTCGAACTCAACCGGCTGGATGATGACAGCCTTGAAGACAGGCTGAAAAGCCCGGACTTGCAGCGCTGGCAGCCTTATCTGCGGGACGTGCGGATGTACCGCCCCCACCAGCTTGCGGATGAGGTGGAAAAGGTTCTGCTGGAAAAATCCGTGACCGGGGCCCAGGCATGGTGCCGCCTGTTTGATGAGACCATAGCCAGCCTGCGTGTAACGGTGGATGGGCAGGAGATGACGGTGGGTGAGGCGCTTAACCGCCTTTCCGATAGTGACCGTGGGGTGCGTGAGCGCGCAGGTCAGGCCGTGGGTGGGGTGTTTGCCGACAAGCTGCGCCTGTTCTCGCTCATCACCAACACTCTGGCCAAGGACAAGTCCATTGCGGATGGGCTGCGGCATTACCCCCGTCCGACCTCGGCCCGCAACCTGTCCAATATGGTTGAAGACGAGGTGGTGGATGCGCTTGTCTCTGCCGTCAAAGCCGATTACCCCCGGCTGTCCCATCGCTATTATAGCCTCAAGGCCAAATGGATGGGGCTGGAAAAGCTGGAGCACTGGGACCGTAACGCCCCGCTGCCCGGCGGGGATGACCGCGAAATCCCGTGGGAAGAAGCCAAGGCCATTGTGCAAAAGGCGTATGACGGTTTTGACCCGCGTGTGGGCAAGGTGATCGAGACCTTCCTGACCAACCCGTGGATTGATGTGCCGCCCGCTCCCGGCAAGTCACCCGGTGCGTTTGCCCACCCGACGGTGCCATCGGCCCACCCGTATATCCTGCTCAATTACCATGGCCGTATTCGGGATGTGATGACGCTTGCGCATGAGCTGGGGCATGGGGTGCATCAGGTTCTGGCGGCACGGCAGGGCTATTTTATGTCCGACACTCCCCTGACCCTGGCTGAAACCGCCAGCGTGTTTGGGGAGATGCTGACATTCCAGTCCCTTCTGGATGCTGAAAAAGACCCCGCCCGCCGTCGTCTGCTCCTGGCAGGCAAGGTGGAAGACATGCTCAACACCGTTGTGCGGCAGGTGGCGTTTTACGACTTTGAAACCAGAGTCCATGACGAGCGCCGCACCGGTGAACTGCTGCCCGAACGGATTGGTGAAATCTGGCGCGATGTGCAGACCGAAAGCCTGGGCCCGGCCTTTAACTTTACGCCGGATTACGATGTGTTCTGGGCGTATATTCCGCACTTCATCCATTCGCCGTTCTATGTGTACGCCTATGCGTTTGGGGACTGCCTGGTGAATGCGCTCTATCGTGTGTTCAGCGAGGGTGCACCCGGTTTTCAGGACAAATACGTTGCCATGCTGGAGGCCGGGGGCACCCTGCGCCACAAGGAACTGTTGGCTCCCTTCGGGCTTGATGCGTCTGACCCTGCCTTCTGGCGCAAGGGGCTGGATGTCATTTCCGGATTTATTGACGAACTGGAACAGGGCTGAGCATGGCGCGCGATCTCGACAATACCGGCTTTTTTGGAGAATTCCGGCGCATGGTGCAGACCACGGGTACCGTGGGGGGCATTGCCGCGCGTCTGGCCGGGCACAAAATGGGCGTTTTTACAGGCGGGGCAGGTCATGCGGAGGACCTGAAGTCCGTTCTGGGGGGGCTGAAAGGCCCCTTGATGAAGGCCGCACAGCTTCTGGCCACCATTCCTGGTGCGTTGCCTGAAGAATATGCCGAAGAACTGGCCCAGTTGCAGTCCAACGCTCCCCCGATGGGGTGGAACTTTGTGCGCAGGCGCATGACGGCGGAGCTTGGGCCGGGGTGGGAAAAGAATTTCCGCTCTTTCGGGCGCGATGCCGCGGCTGCGGCCAGCCTGGGGCAGGTGCATCAGGCCATTCTTAACGACGGGCGACGGGTGGCGTGCAAGTTGCAGTACCCCGACATGACCGCTGCGGTCGAGGCCGATCTGCGCCAGTTCCGTATGGCCATTGGGGTTTACCACAAGCTGGACAACGCCATCCGACAGGATGACGTGGTGGAGGAACTGGCCGAACGCCTGCGGGAGGAACTGGACTACCGGCGCGAGGCCGCCAATATGCGCCTGTACCGGGCTGCGCTGGCAGCCTGCCCGGAGGTTACTGTGCCCCGCCCTGTAGATGAACTCAGCACCCGGCGGCTGTTGACAATGGAGTGGGTGAACGGGCGCAACCTCAACACCGCCCTGCGCGACGGGCTGGATGATGAGCAGAAAAAAGCCATTGCCCGCGCATTGTTCCGGGGTTGGTACGTGCCGCTCTATCACTACGGTGTTGTGCATGGTGACCCGCACATGGGCAACTTTACCCTGCGGGATGATGGCGGCCTGAACCTGCTGGATTTTGGTGCGATCCGTATTTTCAGTCCGTCGTTCATCAAAGGGAATATCGACCTGTACAAAGCCCTGCGCGCCGGGGATGTGGATAGTGCTGCGGAAGCCTACAAGGCATGGGGTTTCCGGGATCTGACGCGGGAGAAGGTGGTTGTCCTGAATGAATGGGCAGGCCTGCTGTTTGCCCCGCTGATGGACGACCGCGAACGCTATATTCAGGAAGACAACGACCCGGCCCATGGGCGCGAGGTGCTCAGCCGTGTGCATGATGGCCTGCAAAAGGCCGGTGGCGTACGCCTGCCGCGTGAGTTTGTGCTGGTTGACCGCTCGGCCATCGGGCTGGGGTCTGTGTTCATGCGTCTGAAAGTGAAGATGAACTGGTGCAAACTGTTCCACGAAATTGTGGAGGAGTTTGACGAGCACGCATTGGCCGAACGTCAGAAGGCAGTGGTCGAGGCCGCATCCTTTCCGCCTGATGCCCAGCCCGCACAGGGCTGAGGCATTCAGGCGGCGCACACCACCCCCAAGCGCTTGTCAGTAAGCGCGATAGGTGGCGGTGTGCATGTGCTGGCGGTTGTAGTCGAACTGGTCTTTGTTGAGCTGAAAGCCCACTTCAAAGCTGTAGCCCGGGTCCACGCTCTTGGGGGCAATGGGCAGGTCCACAATGGCCACCTTGGTGCCGGTCTGGAAGGTGGAGAAGGTTGCCGGGAATGTGACCGAGTGGTGGAAGACGTGCTTGTTGACGATCTTGTCGCCATGCATCACCACAATAAACCACGGCAGGCTGATTTTTTCTTCCGTTGCCGCGGGGCCACGCTCGACTGCCAGACGCAGCACGATTCGGGTTTTCAGGTTTTTCTCACCACCGGGCAGGCAGTCGCCCTGGAGCCTGACAATGCTGGCATGAACCACCATGTCCCGGAAGGTGGTGCCCTTGCCGTTATACAGGGTGTAATCTGCGGCTTCTGGCGGAATATGCGTAATGGGGCAGGCCGGGGCAAAGCTGTCATAAGCCTGATTGGTGCAGCCGGTCAGGGCTGTCATCAGGCCCAGCGCCCCAGCACCAGACAGGGCAATACGGGGGATCAGGCGGTGCAGGCGCGCGGTATCATGTGACATGGAAAAGTCCGGCATTAGGGGTAGGACAGGGGGTGGCAGCGTGTGTAAAGCCATGGCGTATGCGGCCAGGCAGGTCTTTCAGGGCCCTGATGCTGCAAAACGGGTTGCATCGTGTGCGTCCTTTGCGTAGGCCACAACTGCCGCACCTTAACGGGTTCCGGGCATAGCCTGTTTTCAATATGCTTCTTCATAGCCAGTTTTCTTCTATACAGCCCGCTGCTTCTTTGGGGAACACCATGCCCGATCAAACTCAAACCACTGTCACGACCCAGGACGCAGGCGCGTCTCAGGGCAGGTCTCTCAAGGTTCTTCTGGCGGGCCCGCGCGGCTTCTGCGCTGGTGTGGACCGTGCCATCCGTGTTGTGGAAGAGGCAATCCGCCGCTATGGCGCGCCTGTCTACGTCCGGCATGAGATTGTCCATAACCGCACGGTTGTGGAGGAACTGGAAGCCCAGGGCGCCATTTTTGTCGAGGAACTGGACGAAGTGCCAGAAGATGGCCACGTCGTGTTCTCGGCCCATGGTGTGCCCAAGACCGTGCCGGTGGAAGCCGAACGCCGCAGCCTGCTGTATCTGGATGCAACCTGCCCGCTGGTGTCCAAAGTGCACCGCGAGGCCGAGCGCCACTACGCAGCCGGTGGGCCGGAGAGCCGGCACATCCTCATGATCGGTCATGCAGGCCATCCCGAGGTTGTGGGCACCATGGGCCAGTTGCCGCCCGGTGCCATGACCCTGATCAACGATGCGGAGGAAGCCCGCACCGTACAGCCCGAAGACCCCACGCGGCTTGCCTTTATCACCCAGACCACGCTGTCGGTGGATGATACGGCCGAGATTGTGGACATCCTGCGTTCGCGCTTCCCCCTGATCGAAGGGCCAAAGCGCGAGGATATCTGCTACGCCACCACCAACCGGCAGGAAGCGGTCAAGGCCATTGCGCCTGAGTGTGATCTGGTGATTGTGATTGGTTCGCCCAATTCTTCCAACTCCCAGCGGCTGCGGGAAGTGGCTGAGCGCTCTGGTGCCTCGCGCGCGCTGCTGGTGCCGCGGCTGGATGCGCTGGACTGGTCCGTGCTGGAAGGCGTGAGCACCCTGGGGATTACCGCCGGTGCCTCTGCCCCCGAAGCACTGGTGCAGGAAATGCTGGCGGAAATGGCCAAGCGCTACACGCTGGGTATTGAAGAGCGGATTGTGAAGGAAGAAAACGTCACATTCCGCCTGCCAGCACCTTTGGGCTGACGAGTGAGGCCATGGCCGTTTACACGGAGATCAGTGACGAAGCGCTGAGCGGATTTCTTGAAAGTTTTGATATCGGTACGCTTGTGTCATTCCGTGGCATTGCGGAAGGGGTCGAAAACAGCAATTTCCAGCTTCGTACATCCACGGGTGACTTTATTCTCACCCTGTATGAAAAACGGGTGAATGTTCAGGAACTACCTTGGTTCCTGGGCTTCATGCAGCATCTGGCCAGCCAGGGGGTCACATGCCCCCAGCCCGTAGCGGACAGGCAGGGCCAGACACTGCGCACGCTGGCTGATCGCCCGGCGGCTATTACGACGTTTTTGCCCGGTGTATGGCCGCGTGAGGTCAGGCTGGAGCATTGCCGCCCGCTGGGTCGCGCCCTGGCGCAACTGCATCTGGCTGGCCAAAGCTACACGCAGGAACGCGCCAACAGCCTTGGCCCACAGGCCTGGGGCCCCTTGCTGGCCGCCTGCCAGCAGGAGCGGGTGGAAGCTGTGCAGCCCGGATTGCAGGCGGAACTGGCAGCAGCTCTGGCGCATATTGTGCCTGCCTGGCCGGGGCATGAGGGCAATGCCGCACTGCCACGCGGGCAGATCCATGCCGATTTGTTCCCCGATAACGTGTTCTTCCTCGACCATGAATTGTCGGGGCTGATCGACTTCTATTTCGCCTGCACGGATTTTCTGGCTTACGACATTGCCATCTGCCTCAATGCCTGGTGCTTTGATGCCGATGGCACGTTTAATGCCGAGTTCTCTCGCCATCTTGTGCAGGGGTATGAGGATGTCCGGCCTTTGACGGAGGCCGAGCGCCACGCCATGCCGGTATTGGCCCAGGGTGCCGCCATGCGCTTTTTGCTGACCCGGCTGTATGACTGGATCAACACCCCGGCCGGGGCTTTGGTGACCCCCAAAAACCCGCTCGAATATTTGCCGCGTCTGCGCTTTCATTGCGCTGTGGAGGATGGCCGTGGTTACGGATTCTGATAGCCAGAGTGACGACCAGACACGTGCTGTCGTTGATATCTGGACCGATGGGGGCTGCAAGCCCAACCCTGGCCCCGGTGGCTGGGGGGTGCTGCTACGCTGCAAGGGCAAGGAGCGAGAACTCTCCGGTGGGGAGGAAGCCACCACCAACAATCGTATGGAACTGACAGCAGCGGCAGAAGCGCTGGAAGCTCTGACACGCCCCTGCACAGTCAGCCTTTATACCGACAGTGAGTATGTGCGTAACGGTATTACGCGCTGGCATACAGGCTGGGTGCGCCGGAACTGGCGGAATGCTGCGGGTGACCCGGTGGCCAATATGGACTTGTGGCGCAGGCTGCTGGATGCCGCCAAACGGCATGAGGTGTCATGGCATTGGGTCAAGGGCCATTCCGGCGTGCCGGAAAACGAACGTGTTGACGAGTTGGCAACACAGGCCCGGATCAGGATTGAACAGGCCTGAGTGGGTCGGCCCCGGTTAGTCTGGGGAGCATACACAGACGTGCGAGGCTTATGACAGGCCGGGATGGGAGATACTCTTCCATTCCGGCCTGTTTGCTTATGGCCCGTTGTTCCCTCAGGTTATGCCCAGACGTGAAGGTGATTGTGCCGCCCTGATCTCAGGGTGCCGGGCTGTCGGACTGGTAAATGTCGATATGATCTTGCGGGACATCGGTTGTACCGCCCGCTTTGGGGATGCCCACAACACGCAGGTAAATACGGGTGGAGGGGATGCCCCCGTTCATCAACACACTGCGTGCCGCCAGACCACGCGCCAGCGCCATGCGCCGGGGCAGGGAAGGATCTTCCGCATCGCCAGAGCTATAGGCGTCGATCATGGCGCGGGCATGGGGTTTGGAGGCAAGAGCCTGCCCGAAGCTGAGAATGGCCTGATGTGTTTCCGGGTTCAGCGCATCGGAACCGGGGGCGAATGTCAGGCGCACACCGCCCGCTATGGTGCTGACCGTACCAACTGCATTCAGGGTCACAGCGGGCTGTGGCGGCACGGGGAAAGAATGTGTCTCTACATCGGAGGGAACGGGTGTCAGCTCAGGCACCGGGGGGGGGGCTGACGGCAGAGTAGCCGAAGGCGCTTTGTGGGCCGGTGTTTTGGCTTGTGCCTCAGCCTTGGGCGCGCCATCCACAGGTGCAGGTGCAGGTGCAGGTGCAGGTGCAGGTGCAGGTGCAGGTGCAGGTGCAGGTGCAGGTGCAGGTGCTGCAGGGCGCGGTGTGTTGGGTGTGGCCGTCGGTTTAGGGGTGCTGTGCTGGGTGTGGCGGCGTGGGGCCGGGGCCGGTTTGCTGTCCTCGACACTGCTGTCTGGTGTGTCCGCTGCCGGGGCAGGCGTGCTGGGGGCGGCATCACCCAGGCTGCTCAGAGCCTGACTGTCCGTGACAACCTGCGCCCGTGCCACTGCGATCGAGAACACGGAGACCACACATAGCAGGGAGGCCCGGCGGGAGAGGGAGGAGATTTTGTACATCGCGCTCAGACTAACTCAGAAAGGGCAGGGGGTGGAATGGGCAAAACCTGTCTTATATCGGGTGCTGCCCGCCCGCAGGCCATGGCAGGAGGCTGGGACAGAGAACCACGACGGAGCGACCACCTGTTACGCGCAGAACTGCTCGGTCACGATACGGTCGGACAGGGTCTGTCCGGGGTCAAACAGCACGGTCACGCTCAGATTCCGGTCCTCGCAGACTTCAACACGGGTAATGTCGCGCAGTTCAACAGAATCGGCCACAGCGGCTACGGGGCGTTTTTCATGCTCCAGCACGGTAAATGTGACATGCGCGTTTGATGGCAGCAGTGCTCCCCGCCAGCGGCGGGGCCGGAAGGGGCAGATGGGGGTTAGGGGCAGCAGGTTGCCCGAAAGCGGCACAATCGGGCCGTGGGCTGACAGGTTATAGGCTGTTGACCCGGCAGGCGTGGCCAGCAGGGCACCGTCACAGATCAGTTCCTCAAGGCGTACGTAGCCGTCCACATCAATCCGCAGTTTGGCTGCCTGCCGGGTCTGGCGGAACAGATAGACATCGTTGAGGGCCAGGGCCTCGCAGGTTTCCCCGTGGATGGAGGTCGCCTTCATGCGCAGCGGGTGCAGGGTTGCGGCCTGGGCCTGACTCAGGCGTTCGGGCAGGTTGGCCTCGTCCGTCGGGTTCATCAAAAAGCCGACCGAGCCGCAATTCATGCCATAAACCGGCGTGTGCAGCTCCCGCACAAGGACATCGCGCAGGGTTTCCAGCATGGAGCCGTCCCCACCCAGACAAACGATAACATCAGCCTCTTCCATCGGGTGGTCACCATAACGGGCGACAAGCCGGTCGCGTTCTACACACGCCGCAGGCGTGCTGGCGGCGGTAAAGGCAAGGCGACTGGGGGGCTGGCGGGAAAGAGGTGCTGGCGGGGCGGGGGTCATGCTGGTGGCCTGTATCAGCCCGGAATGGTGTGCCGGAGGGGTGGGGCAGAGTGTGCAGGGTAAGCGTGACCTCGCAATGGTCAAGGGGCAGGGTGGGCTGCAAACTGTTGGGCCATGGGTGTGTGCAGCAGTTCATCATACACTGCCAGGGTGGCGTGCTGCATGGTCCAGGTCGTATAATGGGCCAGCACCATCTGTCGTGCTGCTGTTGCCATGTCCAGTAGCCAGCCGGACGGAGCTGTCAGGATGCGGGCCATGGCCGAGGCCAGGGCTGAGGCATCTCCCGGAGGGATGCTCAGTCCGGTTACGCCGTCCTCAACAGTTTCGGTCGCAGCGCCATGGCGGGCAACAATGACGGGCCTGCACATGGCCTGCGCTTCCACAACGACACGCCCAAAGGGTTCAGGTTTAAGGGACGGTGCCAGCACCATGGCTGACAGTGCCAGGGCTGCGGGCATGTCGTCACAATGGCCTGCAAAATGCAGCCGTTCCTTTATGCCGGATCGGGCGGCCTGTTCCTGCAATTCCCGCGCATAGCGTCCATCACCCGCGGCGGAGCCGACAAAAACGCACCGCCAGTCCAGTTGTGGGTGCGTGGTGGCAAGCTGTTGCAGGGCCTGGAGCACAAGGCTCTGCCCTTTCCAGGCAGTCAGCCTGCCGGGCATGAGGATAACCGGGGATTCGGAGGGCAGGTTCCATTTTTCGGCCAGATGATGCACCCGTTGGCCTGTTATGGCTTCAGGGCTGAACTGGGTGATATCCGCCCCACGGGGGATCAGGCGCAGGCGGTCGGTGCCCACGTCGTAGTCTTCTACCAGCCGTTGGGCGATGGAGCGGCTGATGGCGATCACCCGGTCTCCACTAGCCAGCACGGCATTGTAAAGCGCTTTGCCGGGGAAATTGTTGGCATGCACACCATGCCAGGTCGTGACAAAGGGGGTGCCACTGGCCCGGCATGCCAGCCGTGCAACCCAGGCAGGCGCGCGGGACCGTGCATGCACAAGGCTGACCTGCCGGTCATGCAGAATATGGCGTAGGGCGCGTATATTGCCCGGCAGGTGGGCCGGGTTGCGGCTGCCAATGCGGGGCAGGGTTATATGCTCTGCCCCGACATGGCGCAGATGGGCCTCCAGCCGACCGCCGCTGCTGACCACCAGGGCGCGGCCCCCTGCGCGGGTTATGGCATCGGCTATTTCCAGTGTGCCCCGCTCAATCCCGCCCTGGTTCAGGGCTGGAAGAATCTGAAGGATGGTAGGCGGGGCGGGGGTAGTGTTCATGCCCTGTAGGTATCATGCTTTGCGGCTTGCGGGCCACAGGGGGGGCAGGGTGGAGGTGTTCCGGCTTGACCTGGGCAGGCTGCTGTCTGCTAAGGACTTAAGGATGAAATCCGGTGTCCTCCCTTCCATGTCTCTTTCCCTGCCTGTGCGGGGCGTTCTGGCTGGGACAGCGTTGCTGGTCTGGGCATCGTCTGGTGTTGCTGTGTCGCGGCATGGTGCGGCCCGGCCTGATACCAAAGCGACCAACTGGTCAGCCGATGCCTGTATGACCATGCTGGGGGATGATCCGTTTGGTGCGCGTGACTATGCACAGGCCTGGCAGCACCACGGCGGCGGGCGTGATGCCAAGCATTGTCAGGCTCTGGCGCAGCTTCGCACAGGGCAGGAAGAAACAGCCGCCCAGATGCTTGATGACCTGGCCCGCCTGAGCGCACAGGACAACAAGGGCGGGAGTGTCACCCCTCATGCCCGTGCCGCTATTGCGGCAGAAGCGGCGGGGGCATGGCTTGCCATCGGCCAGCCGGTCAAGGCGGAAGACAGCGCGACCTATGGGCTGGGCTTGGCGCCGGGCGATCAGGCGCTGCTGGTCGTGCAGGCGCGTGCCCTGCTGGCGCAGGACAAGGTCGGGCAGGCAGTGCAGAGTCTGACAGCGCTGGTGCAGGCACAGGCTAACGCCGCCCCGCAGGTTTTTGTGCTTCTGGCCTCGGCCGAGCGGCGGGCAGGGCAGATGGACAGTGCCCTGCAACACGTCCAGCACGCGATTGAGGCCGACCCACAAGACCCCGCTGCCTTGCTGGAGCGTGGCATTATCCGTGAACGACGGGGCGACCCTGCTGGTGCCAGAAAAGACTGGCTCCAGGTGCTGGACCTTGCCCCCGACAGCCACGAGGCAGATCTGGCCCGGCAGGATCTTGATATCATGGCGGCCGACCCGGATTCGCAATGACGGCACAGGGGCAGGACACGATAGTGGCACCGTCGCGCGTGCTGGTCATCCGGCTGGGGGCTTTGGGTGATTTTGTGCAGAGCTTCGGGCCGTTCGGGGCTATCCGCAAGGCCCACCCCAAAGCCCATATTACTCTTTTGACCACAAAGCCTTTTGTGGAACTGGCCCGGCTGTCCCCCTGGTTTGATAGCGTGGAGGAAGACACACGGCCCGCCTGGACCGACCTGCGCGGGCTGGCCCGCCTGCGGGGCCAGTTGCGCGGGTATGACAGGGTGTATGACCTCCAGACATCCAGCCGCACGGCCCGCTATTTCAGGCTGGCGGGGCGGCCTGAGTGGTCGGGCCATGCCCGTGGGGCGGCTCTGGTGCATACCAACCCCTGGCGCAACGATATGCACACCCGTGCCCGCCAGCGTAACCAGTTGCAGGAGGCCGGGCTGACTCTGGATGGCGCGCCGGACCTGTCGTGGTTGCGTGGCTATGGGCCGGTCCTGCCTGATCCCTACGCCTTGCTGGTGCCCGGTGCTGCGGCCCACCGGCCTGCCAAACGCTGGCCTGCCCGCCGCTATGGGGAGGTCGCACAGGGCTTGCTGGCGCGGGGTATCCGGCCGGTGATTGTGGGTTCCGGGGCCGAGCAGCCTTTGGTGGAGGCCATACAGGCTGTCTGCCCGCAAAGCCTTGACCTGACAGGGCGCACGTCCCTGCCCGAACTGGCCGGTCTGGCCGCGCGCGCCTGGGGCGCTGTGGGGAATGATACCGGCCCCATGCATCTGGCGGCAGCCATGGGGTGCCGTTGTCTGGTGCTCTTTTCAGCCGAGAGTGTCCCAGCACTGACAGCCCCTGTCGGGCAGGCACCGGGGCAGGTACGGGTGCTTTGGGCGCGTGATCTGGCCTTCCTTTCGGCACAGAGGGTTGCAGCAACGCTCTGGTAGCGCCATTAAGCATGGGTTGTGAATTTTTTCCGATCTGGAGCTTGAGACGTATGCCCGCTATCACCCTGCCTGACGGTTCTGTTCGTAGTTTTGACGGGCCGGTGACGGGCACGACGGTGGCTGAGGCAATCGGCCCCGGTCTGGCCCGTGCCGCCCTTGCGATGGAAGTTGACGGTGTGCTGTGCGATATCCGCCAGTCCATCCGCTCCGACGCGGCCCTGCGTTTTATTACCCGCAAAGACCCCGAAGCCCTTGAACTGATCCGCCATGACGCGGCCCATGTTCTGGCCGAGGCGGTGCAGTCGCTTTTTCCTGGCACGCAGGTCACGATTGGCCCGTCCATTGAAAACGGCTTCTATTACGATTTTTACCGTGCTGAACCGTTCACGCCCGAAGACTTCGCCGCTATTGAGGCGCGGATGAAGGAAATCGTAGCCAGCGCGGCCCCGTTCGAGCGCGATGTCTGGCAGCGTGATGCCGCCATTGCGTTTTTTGAAGAACGTGGGGAGTCCTTCAAGGCTCAACTGATCCGTGACCTGCCAGAGACTGAGGAAATCTCGGTCTATAGGCAGGGGCAGTGGCTGGACCTGTGCCGCGGGCCGCACCTGCGCACCACACAGGATGTTGGCACGGCCTTCAAGCTGATGAAGGTGGCCGGCGCCTACTGGCGTGGTGACCACCGTAACCCCATGCTGACCCGCGTTTACGGCACCGCCTGGCGCGACCAGAAGGAACTGGACGCCTACCTGCTACAGCTTGAAGAAGCAGAGCGGCGTGACCACCGCCGGATCGGGCGGGAAATGGCGCTGTTCCATTTTCAGGAAGAAGCAGTGGGGCAGGTCTTCTGGCATGCCAAGGGCTGGCGCATCTACAGTGTGTTGCAGGATTATATGCGCCGCATGCAGACCCGCCATGGGTATGAGGAAGTGCGCACCCCCCAGCTTGTTGACCGTGGATTGTGGGAGGCCTCCGGCCACTGGGACAAATACCGGCACCACATGTTCATCGCTACAGTGGAGGATGAGGAAAAGACTCTCGCCCTTAAGCCTATGAACTGCCCGTGCCATGTGCAGATTTTCCGCCACGGCCTGCGGTCCTACCGGGAACTGCCGCTGCGTATGGCGGAATTTGGCGCCTGCCACCGTTATGAACCGTCTGGCGCGTTGCATGGCTTGATGCGCGTGCGTGGGTTTACGCAGGACGACGCCCATATTTTCTGCACCGAAGACCAGATTGCTGACGAAACCGTACGGTTTGTGCAGATGCTGCATGATGTGTACGCCGACCTCGGGTTTGAACATGTCCGCGTGAAATTTGCTGACCGGCCTGAGCAGCGCGCAGGTAGCGAGGAAGTCTGGGACAAGGCGGAAGCCGCCCTTAAGGAAGCCTGTGCCGTGGCCGGTGTGGACTACGAGCATAATCCTGGTGAGGGCGCTTTTTACGGCCCCAAGCTGGAGTTTGTGCTGCGGGATGCTATCGGGCGTGACTGGCAGTGCGGCACGTTGCAGGTGGACCTGGTGCTGCCCGAGCGGCTGGATGCCAGCTATGTGGGTGAAGACTCCGCACGGCACCGTCCGGTCATGCTGCACCGGGCCATTCTTGGGTCTTTCGAGCGGTTTCTGGGTATCCTCATTGAGCAGCACGCCGGGCGTTTCCCGCTGTGGCTGGCCCCTGTGCAGGTTGTGGTGGCGTCGATCGTCAGTGACGCGGCCCCGTATGCGCAGGAGGTTACAGCAGCCCTCCGTGCCGCAGGTCTGGTGGCCGAGGCCGATGTCCGCAACGACAAGATCAACGCCAAGGTGCGCGAGCATAGCCTTGCCCGCGTGCCTGTCATTCTTGTCGTCGGGCGTAAGGAAGCCGAGGAGCGTACGGTGGCCATGCGGCGGCTGGGCAGCCAGGCGCAGGAAAGCCTGACGCTGGAAGCCGTTGTCAGCCGTCTGGCTGAGGAAGCAACGCCCCCAGACCTTAAGAAAGCCTGAAGCCTGTTGTGGCAATGCTGCAATGAACAGGTTTTTGTTGTGCGCTGCTTGATAAAAGCCAGAGAATTGCGCACATAATGCCGCCAGACAGGAGTGCCGCAGGGTGCTTCTGTCTTTTGTAACGAATTACAGGAGCCGACCATAGCCAGATCCCCTTATCCCGCGCCGCCAAGCCGTGAAGGGCCGCGGGTAAACGAAGAAATCCGTGTGCCGCAAGTTCGACTGATTGACGAAAACGGCGAAATGGCTGGCATCATGACCGTGCGGGATGCTCTGGCCCGTGCGTATGGTGTCGGCCTTGACCTGCTGGAAATCAGCCCTAACGCTGAGCCGCCTGTCGCGAAGATTCTCGACTACGGCAAGTTCAAATACGAACAGCAGAAAAAGCGCAACGAAGCCAAGAAAAAGCAGAAGGTCATCGAGATCAAGGAAGTCAAGGTTCGCCCGAATATCGACGAAAATGACTACCAGGTCAAAATGCGCGCCATCAAAAGCTTTATTGGCGACGGCGACAAGGTCAAGGTCACGCTGCGTTTCCGTGGTCGTGAAATGGCGCACCAGGAACTGGGGATCAAGGTTCTGGAGCGTGTACGCCTTGAAGTGGAAGAGCTGGTAAAAGTTGAGCAGATGCCGCGTCTTGAAAACCGGCAGATGATCATGGTGCTGGCACCACGCTGACCCCTGCTGGCCCTTACCCAGGCACGGCTTGGGGCAAGGGCAGGTAAGGTGTTTTTAAAGCCCTGTGGCCTTAGCCGCAGGGCTTTTTTGTGCATTGTGTGCGGCCTGGATGCGGTGGAACAGCCGTGTGTTCTGTTACAAAAAACACGACCGTGTCTGGCATGGGTCTGGGTGGCTGCTTACGCCGTGCCTGCAACTGAGCCGCCCCCTGCCAAACGACTGTTGGCAGGGTGGCCGTGCTGTCAGTGGGTCAGAATGACCGTGGCATTGCCACGGGCCCGCACGGTCTGTGTTTCTTCAGTGCTGCTGGGGGGAGTAGTGTCTGCGCTACTGCGTGCCGCCATCATCATGACAGGCATGGGGCGGATGGGCGTGAATTCTGAAAAATTGAGAGTTTCAAACCGCGCCACATGCAGGCCAAGAGACGCCGCCAGTGTTTCGGCCTGTTTTTGCAGGTCCGTGACAGCGTTCTTCTCGGCCTCCAGCAGCAGCCCCTGTCGCCGGGACTCGGACAGAGACCATTCCAGCCCTTCCAGAATCAAGCCGCTGGCCTGGAGTTCACCCGCCAGGGGGAGAAGAGCCTGACCATCACTGGCAGTTAATGTCAGGGATTGCTGGGCTGTCCAGAATGGCCGCGCCTTGTCGGGCCGGGTTTGAGACACGGAGTAGTTCAACGCCGCACTTTTCAGCCCCTTGACCTTGCTGCTCGTAGCCATGGCGCGGCTGATCTGGGCGTTAACGGACTGTTGTGCTGCGGCAGGGCTTTTGCCTTGGGCTTCAACACGGAAGGTGGCGGTAATCTGGTCTGGCGGGGCCTGCACTGTGCCTTCCGCGCTGATATGCAGTTTTGTTTCAGCCGCCGGGCTGGCCGTCTGGGCAAGCCCTGTTGCGGGCATACCAAGGGCCAGAGCAGTCATAAAACCCAGAGTGCGGGCCTGACCATGAAACCGGAATGAATGAAACATTAGGGAGAGCTTCCTTTCAGGATCCGGACCGCACGCCTGAGGCGGGTCAGCCCGATGCGGATGTTGCCGTTACGGCACAGGGTCAGGCCACTTTGTCGTAGGCCTGCGACAATGGGTGATGGCTGAAGCTGATAGGAGTCCACCTCCTGCGCCAGGGCAAGACAAAAAGGAAGACTGTCGGATGTAACGGCGACAGAGGCCTGCGGTTTCTGGGTCTCGATAGGGAAGGGTATCCCGCCGGGGCCAAAAGCAGGCAGGTTGTTTTTCCAGCCGCACCAGTCGTGCCAGGCCGTGGCACCACAGCTGATACTAAGTGTAAGCACGAGAATCAGGCGGGATTGCATGACAAAACTATGGAAATATGACTGCCTGAATTTCAAGGAAACTTGTCGCGCTGAACGATCTATTAACGAAGTGGCGTCAGGAGCCGTTGAGAATCAGCTACTCTGCCTGTCTTCAGCAGGTGGGGCGGCAACAACGGGCAGGTCCAGGGTGACGACAAGGCCCGGCGTATTATCAGCCAGCGCCATGGTGCCACCATGCAGGTGCACAATGGCCTGCACCAGTGTCAGCCCAAGGCCGGAACCGGCAGTCGTACGGGCTTTTTCTGCCCGGAAAAAGCGTTCCGGGGCCAGTGCCATTTCCGCAGCAGACATGCCAATGCCCCGGTCCCGTATTTCCAGCCGGAAAACCTGATTGGATGCACTGTCTGTGGGGGGCTCAACAGTCTGCAAGCTGACGCTCAGGGTAATACAGGTCTGTGGCGCGGAAAATTTAATGGCATTGTCCAGCAGGTTGGCCACCACCTGCTGGATCATCGTCCGGTCACCAAAGAAGGGAAGTTGGGCGGGTAAGGAGGTTGTCAGGCTCAGCCCTCGGTCTTCTGCCAGGGCGTCGTAGAGTTCGATGGTGTCCTGTATGGCGGGCACAAGGTCAAAGTGGGAAAAGGCCGACCGTCTGACGCCCGATTCAATCTGTGCGACCCGCAGCATGGCGCTGCAAATGCCAGCAACGTTGTCCAGGTTCAGGATAGCCTGGTCAATGGCCAGGCGCAGATCGTCCTCGGTTCGGGCATGGCGGGCGGCGTTTTCAAGCTCGGCCCGCGCACGGGTAATGGGTGTGCGCAGGTCATGTGCAATATTGTTGGAAACCTGTGTGACCCCTGCCATCAGGCGGCAGATGCGGTCCAGCATGTCGTTGATGGTGCGGGCGACGTCATCCAGTTCATCTTCCGCGCCGCGGAGGGGAATGCGTTGTGAGATATCACCACGTGTAATGGCAACAGTCGTGTGGTTGATGGAGTGGATAATCCTGCGGAACATGGCGCGGATTGCCCAGCCACCACTGGCGGCGAGGAGTGCGACCACACCACAGGTCCACAGTAGGATATTGTTGAAAATACGCTGGAATTGCGCCCGCCCGCGTATGTCGCGCCCGACTAGCAGACGGTAGCCATCGGGCAATAACCAGGCTCTTAGACGTGCCTGATTGCTCTCGCCATCCCGTTGGACATTGAGGGTGTACCAGGTGTCTTCCCGCTGCAAGGAGGACGGCCAGTGGGCGAGGTTGCCTGCGATGATCCTGCCATCCGGGCTGCACAGCAGGTAGAGGGCATCATCATCAAGGTCCTGTGCAAGACGCATGTTGATGGTTTCGGCCAGACCACCCAGCCCTGTGGTGGTCCATGTGGCCAGCAGGGCGCTGGCGTCGAGCATGGTGGAGTGTTCGGTCCGCTGTTCCAGCATCCCGATGGTGCTCCACCAGATCACAGACAGGAACAGCAGGGTAGAGGTGATGAACAGGGCCCCGTAAGCAAGGCCGAACACCATGCTGACAGACTTCAGCCATGCAAAGCGGGAGGGACGCTGGGTGTTCTGGCCTGCGGTCATTCCTGTAGAACGTAGCCAGCATTCCTGACGGTGTGCACCAGTGGCTGGTCGAAAGGCTTGTCTATTTTCTGCCGCAGGCGGGAAATATGGACATCAATCACATTGGTCTGGGGGTCGAAGTGATAGTCCCAGACACCTTCAAGCAGCATGGTGCGGGTCACAACCTGCCCGGCATGGCGCATCAGAAATTCCAGCAGTCGGAATTCCCGAGGTTGCAGGTCTATCTTCTGGTTGGCGCGCCGCACCGTGCGCGAGAGCAGGTCCATCTCCAGGTCCGAGACACTTAGCCGCGTCTGGGGCAACTGTTCACTGCGGTTGCGGCGGATCAGGGCTTCCAGTCTGGCCTGAAGCTCGGAAAAGGAGAAAGGCTTGGTAACGTAGTCGTCTCCACCAGCTTTGAGCCCGGCTACTTTTTCATCCACATCTGCCATGGCTGACAGCAGCAGGACGGGGGTGCTGTCGCCAGCACCGCGCAGGGTGGACAGCACATGCACACCGTCCATGCCGCCGGGCAGCATCCGGTCGAGAATAATCACATCGAATCGTTCAGCCCCGGCAAGGGCCAGTGCCTGCCGACCGTCTTCTGTGTAGGCGACCTGGTGTCCGGCTTCTTCCAGTCCTTTGGTAATGAGAGTGCGGACAGTTTGATCATCTTCCACGAGAAGAACGCGCATGAACAGTCCTCAGAAGTCGCAAAATACTTGCATAAACTTTATCGTCATCCCGGTTTCCTGTCACGGTTTCTTGCTACACGCGGTCTGTGTCCGACAGTTCTTCTGTCACGCCGTCAAGAATGGACAAAAGGACCGCCGTCAGCGGCGAGGCAAAAATAAGCCCTGGAAAGCCGAGGATAGAACCAAACAGGGTCTGTGACAGCACCGTCAGGGCCGGGGGCATCTGCACCGCATGGCGTTGGATGACAGGGGCTAGCACGTTGCCTTCAAAAAACTGGATGACACTATAAAGCACGGCAACCATGATAGTTTCGCGCGTGCCAAGTGGCAGGGCCAGCAGCAGGGCAGGCACAGCCCCCATGATCGCGCCGATATAGGGTATGAAATTGCAGAGCCCGGCCAGCACACCCAGCGCCAGTGGCAGCGGCACACCAATAAACCATAGCCCGATGGCAGAGAGCGACCCCACCACCAGCATGTCCAGCGACTGTCCGGCCACCCACGCCCATAGGGTGCGGCCTGCCCGCAGGACCAGACTGCGCATGTGCGGGCGCTTGGCGGGGGGGATCAGGCGGAGCATGCCATTGGCATAGGTCGCGGGGGACATGGCAAAATACAGCCCCGCAATCAGCACGACCAGGATGGTCCCCAGCGCCCCGAAAGCTGACCCCAGCATACCGGTCATGGACCCGGCAATGCGCGACCCAAGCGAGGCCAGGCTGCTTTCGCTCCCGTTTTGCTGCCCGCCCATGGAGGTGGGCAGATATTTCAGGATCATCTGACCTGTGGGATCATTTTTCAGGGCAGTACGCAGGGCCGCTTCCTGCTGGCGCAGGGCTTCTTGCAGCCTGATGGCTTCGTTGGCGATGGAGGGGCCGCTGTTCCAGAGCAGGAAGGCGCCGCTACACAGCACGGCCATGACAACAATGCCCAGCGCCCAGCCGTAGGACAGGCGCAGGTGGCGGACCAGAATGTTGGACAGGCCATGCAGCACGACCGCACATAAGACGGAGGCAAAAACCACCATCAGCACATCGCCCAGCAGCCAGATCAGCATGCCAATGGCCAGTGTGGCGAGTGTTGCGCGCAGGAGTCGGACCAGGGCGTCCTGCCATGGCAGTTCCTGCCCCGAAGGGGGGGTATCTTGCGGTATGGGGTCTGAGGCCATGCAGAAAAGCTCTTTCAGAATGGAGGTCTGCTGTGTAACGGCTGTCTGCAGGCTTCGTGGCGCGCAGTGCATAATGTTTTGCATTCTTAGGCATGACTGTCGCGGGCTGAGAAGAAAATTCTGTGGAATCAGGAGCGGAAACTGACAATGTCTGGCAGGAAAGACGGAGGGCTGGCGGCTGCCTCCAAGGCCATTCTTGCCCTGGCGGTAGGCACCTTTGCCATCGGCACGGGGGAATTTGCGGCCATGGGGCTGCTGCCCCAGATGGCGCAGAGCATGCACACGGATATTCCACAGACCGGGCAGGCTATTTCAGCCTATGCGCTGGGGGTGGTTGTTGGCGCTCCGCTGATTGCGGTTGTGGCTGCGCGCATGTCCCGCCGGTCGTTGCTGGTGGGGCTTATGGCGTGGTTTGCTGTTACAAACGGTCTGGGTACACTGGCTGGCACTTTGGGCATGCTGGATCTGGCCCGCTTTATCAGTGGCCTGCCGCATGGTGCTTTTATGGGGGTTGCCGCGCTTGTGGCCGCAGGGCTGGTCGAGCGCGGTTATCGGGGCCGGGCAGTCGGGCGGGTGTTTTCGGGCCTGACCATTGCCAATGTTGTGGGCGCACCGCTGGCGACGTATGTCGGCGGCAGCATGAACTGGCGTCTGGCCTATGTGCTGATCGGGCTTATTGGGGCCGCATGCTGCCTGATGGTGCTGGCATGGGTGCCCTATGACCAACCTAACCGTGCGCGCTCGGCCATTTCGGAACTGGCAGCTTTTAGCCGCAAGCAGGTCTGGTACGTCATGGGCACGGTGGCTGTGGGGTGTGGGGGCATGTTTTGCGTGTACACCTACTTCTCCGTAACCTTGCAGGAGGTCACCGGGGTACCAACCTGGGGCGTGCCGCTGTTTCAGGCCATCTGGGGTGTTGGCATGTGCGTTGGGGCATGGGCTGGCGGCTATCTGATGGACAAAAGCCTGAAGTGGACGACGGTAGGAGCATTCCTGTGGAATGCTTTTGCGCTGGGGCTGTTTGCGCTGGTGGCGCATAATATCTGGCTGACAGCGCTGGCGGTTTTTATGCTGGGTGGTGGTATCGCTCTGTCCCCGGCCATGCAGGTCAGGCTGATGGATGTTGCGGCCGATGCCCAGACTTTGGCGGCATCCATGAACCATGCAGCCTTTAATCTGGCCAATGCCCTTGGGGCGTGGCTGGGCGGGGTTGTTCTGGCATCCGGCTTTGGCCTGTCGGATACAGGCTGGGCAGGTATGGGCCTGTCCCTTGTCGGGCTGCTGCTTTTTGCGTTGTCCCTGCTGTCGGAAAAGCGTGACAACAGCCGGACTGCGACGGCTCACAGGTAAAGCCGTCCATGTGCCTTGCCCGTGCAGGGCGGCTCTGCCGTGCACGGGAATAAGGGGGCTTACACCGGGGAGGGGGATTATCCTTCCTCGTTCTGGGCTTCTTCCATGTCGCTCTGGGCGTTCAGCCAGAGTTCTTCCTGCTCTTCCTGTTCCTTGCCGATAGCGGCAAGGCGTGTGTTCAGGCGCGTGACTTCGGCCGCTTTGCCGTCCGCGTATAGGGCAGGGTCGGCCAGTGTGGTTTCCAGGCGGGCACGTTCATCCGCCAGCTTGGCCAGTCGGGCTTCGGCATCCTTGATAATCTTGCGCAAAGGGGCCAAAGCCTTGCGGCTTTCGGCGCGTTCACGCCTGTCTTCCTTGCGACTGGTGGGCTGGCTGCTGTCCTGACGTGGGCGGCTGGCAGCGCGGTTGCGTTCCAGCAGCCAGCTTCGGTATTCGGTCATATCCCCTTCGAACGGGGTTACCTTGCCATCCGCCACCAGCCAGAGGCGGTCGGCCACAAGTTCGACCAGGTGGGGGTCATGGCTGATCAGCACCACCGCCCCCTCATAATCCGCCAGAGCGCGGATAAGCGCATCGCGCGCGTCGAGGTCAAGGTGGTTGGTGGGTTCGTCCAGCAGCAGAATCTGGGGGGCGTCCCGCGTGGCCAGAGCCAGCAGCAGGCGGGCTTTTTCCCCCCCGGACAGGTCACGCACCTGGGTTTCTGCCCGCTGGGCATCCAGCCCAAAACGCGCAAGCTGGGCCCGTACGACCGGGGGCGTGGCCTTGGGCAGGGCGCGTGCCATGTGGTCTACTGGCGTTTGTTCCAGACGGAGTTCTTCAGCCTGATGCTGGGCGAAATAGCCGATCTTCAGGCGTGGGTTGCGCTCCACTGTGCCTGAGAGAGGGTCCAGACGCCCGGCAATCAGCTTGACCAGGGTGGATTTGCCGTTGCCATTGGCTCCCAGCAGGGCAATGCGATCTTCCATATCCAGCCGCATGGACAGGTTGGACAGAATACTGCGCCCGTCATACCCCACGCTGGCCCGCTCCATGCGGAGGATGGGGGGCGGCAGACCTTCAGGTTCGGGGAAAGAGAACTGGGTGGCCGCGTCCTCGACTACCGACTCGATTACAGGTAGTTTTTCAAGCGCTTTCAGGCGGGCCTGAGCCTGCTTGGCCTTGGTGGCCTTGGCGCGAAAGCGGTCGACAAAGGACTGCATATGCGCCCGCCGAGCCGCAATTTTTTCAGCCTGACGGGTTTGCTGCAACGCGTGCTCGGTGCGGATGCGCACAAAGTTCTCGTATCCACCGGGGGTCAGGGTCAGGTGGCCACGGTCCAGATGGGCAATGGCATCCACGCAGGAATCGAGCAGGCCACGGTCATGGCTGACAATCAGCGCAGCGCCTGAGAAGCGGCGCAGCCAGTCCTCCAGCCACAGTGTGGCTTCCAGGTCCAGGTGGTTTGTCGGCTCGTCCAGCAGCAGCAGGTCAGGCTCAAGGAACAGCGCTGTGGCAAGCGAGACACGCATGCGCCAGCCGCCTGAAAAGTCGGAAACAGGGCGGGCCTGGGCTGCGGCGTCAAACCCCAACCCGGACAGGACAGAGGCCGCGCGGGCCGGGGCGCTGTCGGCCTGGATCGCGCGCAGGCGTTCATGAATTTCGGCAATCCGCATGGGGTCGGAGGCCTGCTCGGACTCGGCCAGCAGGGCGCTGCGTTCCAGATCGCCCGCCAGCACGGTGTCCAGCAGGGAGGCACCGTCAGACGGGGCTTCCTGCTTGATGCGCGCCATGCGCGCGCGGGAGGACAGGCGGATTTCCCCCCCATCGGGGGGGATGTCTCCGGCTATGGCAGCCAGCAGGGTGGACTTGCCAGCCCCATTGCGCCCGACAAGCCCGACCTTGCGGCCGGGGTCGATGGACAGGCTGGCATGGTCCAGCAGGAGGCGGCCCGCCATGCGGAGGGTCAGGTCGGAGATGACAAGAAGGCTCAACGTGGCACTCGTTTCTAGCGGAATCGGATCATTACATTCTGGCAGGTACCTACCAGCCCGCGCCGATATGCTCTAGATGGTGCGTGAACCGGCACCACAGTGTGGCGGATATTGAACAGGAGAGCCCAATGGCTAAGGAACGCACCCTTTCCATCATTAAGCCCGACGCAACGCGCCGCAACCTGACCGGCAAGATCAATGCCGTGTTCGAAGATGCAGGTCTGAGCATTGTTGCCCAGAAGCGCGTCCAGCTGACCCCGGCCCAGGCTGGCGCGTTTTACGCTGTGCACAAGGAACGCCCCTTCTACAACGATCTGGTGTCCTTCATGATCTCCGGCCCGGTTGTGCTGCAGGTGCTCGAAGGCGAAAACGCCGTCGCCAAGAACCGTGAAGTCATGGGCGCTACCGACCCCAGCAAGGCCGAAGCCAACACCGTGCGCGCGCAGTTTGCAGAAAGCATCGAAGCCAACTCCGTGCATGGCTCCGACAGCGCTGAGAACGCTGCTAACGAAATCCGCTTCTTCTTTGCTGAAACGGAAATCCTGCCGTAATCCTGCCTTCGGGTATGATTGCACGACGGGCGCCCCTGCCATGCAGGTGGCGCCCGTTTCTGTTTTGGGCGTGTGTACAAGCCCCCACAGCCAGATAAACGCCCCACGCATGGGAGGTGCCGCCCACCAGACCACGACGGTCACGGTGTTTGTACTTTAGGGAGTCAGACCATCTGATACACTCATTACGCGGGCCGTGCCGGTAACCCCGACAGGCATGGCGGCTGGTCCGTTCCTGCGGAAAGGAATGTCATGAAAGTTCTGGCGGTTCATCCCAGCGCCCTCATGTATACCAAGGTCTTCCTACGGCTGGAGCCTCTGGGCCTGGAACTGGTGGCAGGGGCTGCGCGCAATGCGGGCCATGATGTCCGGATTATCGACCTTCAGGTTGAAACGCATGATGACTACTGGGCACTGCTGGAGGATTTCCAGCCCGATGTTGTCTGCTATTCCGGCAGCTACCTTGCCAATGTGCCCGAAATTCTCGACCTGTGCCGGGCTACCCGCTACCGTATTCCAACCGTTGTGCAGGTTATTGGCGGGCATTCGGTCTCCTTTATTGCGCGGGATGTGCTGGAACTGGCTGAAGGCACGGTCAACTGCATTCTCAAGGGCGAGGGCGATGCAACCATCGGCCTGCTACTGGATGCCGTCGGCAAGGGGGAGGATATTCTGACCGTCCCAGGGGTCGTGACACTGGACGGGGAAGGGCCACCACCTGTTTTTGTGCAATCCTTGGATGATATCCGCCCTGCGCGAGACCTTTTGCGGCACCGCAAAAAATACTTCATCGGGACATTGGACCCTGCGGCATCAATTGAGTTTGCGCGTGGTTGCCCGTGGGACTGCACCTTCTGTTCCGCCTGGACCTTCTATGGCCGCTCCTACCGTACTGCCAGCCCGCAGGTCATCGCGGATGAGCTGGAGGAGATCGAGGAGCCCGGTATTTTCATCGTCGATGACGTGGCGTTTGTGCATGAAGAGCACGGTATGGCCATCGCGGATGAAATCAGGAAACGGGGGATCAAGAAGGAATATTACCTAGAAACGCGTGCCGATGTGCTGTTGCGGAACAAGGAGGTCTTCAAGGTCTGGAGCGAGATTGGTCTGTCCTACATCTTCATCGGCATGGAAGCCGTGGATGAGGAAGGGCTGAAGCAGTTCCGCAAGCGCGTGTCGCTGGACAAGAATTTCGAGGCGCTGGAATATGCGCGCTCTCTTGGTCTTATCGTGGCTATCAACATTATTGCCGACCCGTCGTGGGACAAGGAGCGGTTTGAGACCATCCGGCAGTGGTGTCTGGAAATTCCGGAAATTGTTAATCTGTCCGTGACAACGCCCTATCCCGGCACGGAAATCTGGCACAAGGAAGCGCGCCGCCTGACCACGCGGGACTACAGGCTGTTTGACATCCAGCATGCGGTGCTACCCACAAAGCTGCCCTTGCCGGAGTTTTATGAAGAACTGGTCAAGACCCAGCAGGTGCTTAACACCAAGCATATGGGATGGCAGGCGCTCAAGGATACGGCAGGCATTGCGGCCCGGCTGTTGCGCAACGGGCAAACCAACTTTGTCAAAATGCTCTGGAAGTTCAATTCCGTCTTCAACCCGGCCCTGCAACTGGCAGACCACCAGCGCCCCGCCCGCTACCTTATGCCTGTCCAGCCCGATGTCGTGCAGAATGTTGATCGTAAAGACCTGTATGTGCATGGCCCCGGAGGGCGCAAGACCCGTGCGCTGGATGACGCAACCGAGAAATTTGTCGATACGACCCGCATGGGTGAGGACGCCTGACCATTCCTTAGTGCAGGAGGGTACCTGCTCAGGCCGGGGGTAGGCCAAGTGTTTGTGGGGTATAGGTTTCCACAACCGCGCTGAATGCGGTGCCGCTGCCTGTATGCAAGGTGGCGGCGTGCCGGAAGATATGCTCGGGCATGGCCAGTGGTGTGCCCTCCGGCCCAGCGGGGATAACCGGAGTATGTGGCCAGCCGTCGGGCAGGGGAGACCAAAGTGTTTCACGAGTAACAAGCCTGCGTGAAAACCCCAGAGGCTGCACAACATGCCCGAAGGGAATGCTGGTTGTCTCAAGCTGGGCCAGCATAAAGCTGGTCAGCAGGTCTGGCCTGTACCAGTTCTCGGCTTTGGAAAAAATGCGCCCATCCGCGACAAGGTGGATTTTCCTGTAACGCAGGGGGACTGATTGCGGGTCGGCGGGTATATTCAGGGCCGCCCGCAAAGGGGGAGGGCAGGGTGGTGGGCAGTCTGTTGCAACGTGCTCCACCCGCAGGGGCAGACTATCAGTAATGTGGGTGTCACGCAGCCAGCCCTCCATGGTCAGGGTGGCACTGCTGCTCGCCAGCAACCTGCTTTCAAACCGGCTGATCAGTACGGCCAGTGTCAGGCGGTGCAGGACAGTGTCCTGCCATGGGGCTGTGTGCGGCGGAGTGGGGCGGTGTTCAGGCATGGGGTGGAGCATACATGCTCTTGCCGTGTGTGACTTCCCTGTTTCTCAATAGGGTGGAGTTGCGCTATGGAAAGCGGAAGCACCAGCGTTTTTTATTTCAGGGTTATGGA
The DNA here is from genome assembly GCF_008365315.1 of Acetobacter vaccinii. Lineage (NCBI taxonomy): Bacteria > Pseudomonadati > Pseudomonadota > Alphaproteobacteria > Acetobacterales > Acetobacteraceae > Acetobacter > Acetobacter vaccinii. The sequence goes on from NZ_CP043506.1 coordinate 1,798,033, forward strand.
GCACGGATAATGGCCGACAAGGCAACGGAAAGCTTGAGCACAGCAGATTTTCTGGTCGAAGGCATGACATGCGATGGTTGCGCCTCTGCCGTTAAACGGGCTCTGGCTGCCATTGATGGCGTGGAAAGCACGCAGGTCAACCTGTCCAAGAACGAAGTGGTTGTTACGTATGATCCGGCGCGCGCTGGCGTGTCCTCGTTGCAGAACGCCATCCGTGGTGCGGGTTACGAAGTAGGCTGACACGGCGGGCCTGCCATGCGTCTGCGCGAAAGGGGGGGTGAGCGTGCCTCCCTAGCTGCGGCTGCGTGAACATGGCAGCATAGATGCACGGCCCGGAGAGTGGCTGCAATCAGGACAGGCAGGGTTTTCGTGACATACAAAGCAAGCAAACTGGCGTTGGGCCTTGTGGTGGGGACAGCCCTGCTGGGTGGGTGTTCGTCCGAAATGGGGCGCAGGCCGCTTGTGGATACGGATATTACCTGCCTGCGCAAGCAGATGGCCGGGCCCATGTTCCTCAGCTTTCCGCTGGCGGCCAATACCTGCCAGCGCATGACAGGCCATGGTTTGCTTCTGGCCGACAAAAACCCCAAGCCAATTGCGCTTGACCTTAAAGGCGCTCCCGACCTGCAAGCCCAGGCGGATGAATACGGCTACCACTACACCCGCTAAGGGGGCGTGGGGTCAGCTTTCCAGTTCGGTGTCCCAGTACAGGTAGTCGCACCAGCTTTTGTGCAGGTAGTTGGGTGGAAAGGCGCGGCCGTTGTCCTGGAGTTCCCACGATGTCGGGCGCGCAGGCGTCCTGCGTGGGATCATGCCGATGTGGTGGGGCATATGCGGGCCTTTACGCAGGTTGCAGACACCACAGGCCGTGACAACATTTTCCCAGCTTGTGCGCCCGCCTTTGCAACGGGGGATAACGTGGTCAAACGTCAGTTCCTGCGTGGGGTAGCGCTCCCCGCAGTACTGGCATGAAAAGTTGTCACGCAGGAAGACATTGAAGCGCGTAAAGGCTGGTTTGCGGGCTGAGGGAACATAGTCTTTCAGTGCGATCACACTGGGGAGGCGGAATGTCTGTCGGGGGGAGTGTACTTCCGCATCGTATTCGCTCAGGACCGAGACCCGGTCCAGGCAGACAGCCTTCATGGTGTCCTGCCAGGACCATAGGGACAAGGGAAAATAGGACAGGGGCCGGAAGTCGGCGTTCAGCACAAGGGCTGGAAAATTCAGGGTACTGCCATCCGCCAAGTCGCGTCTCCTCATCGTTTCCGAGGACGCTGCGCTTCAGGGCTGTTCATACCTGGAAGCGACCGTCAGAGAAATGCGTCGTCAAGATAAGTGCCGCCGTCACTATTGCAGACCGAGCAGAGGCGCGCAAGAAAGTGGAAAGAATTAACATAAATATTACAGTGTACTCGTGGTCGTCTGGCATGTACTGGGTTGGATGAAATGGCTGCTCAAGGGTCTATGAATTTTCCATTACAGTGTAATACATCAAGTACTTATGGCTGGCGGACACGCTTTGCCCCCAGCCCGACGGGCTTTTTGCATCTGGGGCATGTTGCCTCGGCGCTGCATGGGTGGGCGTTTTCCCGTTCGGGCGGTGCATGGCTGGTTCGGATGGAAGATATTGACCCCCAGCGCTGCCGACCTGCGTATGCTCAGGCCATTCTGGAGGACCTGGCATGGCTCGGGCTGGAACCAGAGGGTGAGGTGGTGCACCAGTCGGAACGGATGGCGGCTTATGGGCAAGTGTTGGAGACATTGGACAGGCTGGGCGTGCTTTATCCATGTTTTTGCACGCGCTCGGAGATTGCGCGTGAAAGTACAGCCATGTTTTCCGCCCCGCATACAGCCCCCGATGGCAGTGTGCTGTACCCTGGTCGGTGCCACCATATGACGGGGGCGGAGCGTGCGGCCCGTATGGCGGAGGGGCAACCCTATGTATTGCGGCTGGACATGGCGCGCGCCTGCGCCAGGGTGGCGGCACAGCCTCTGACCTATCAGGACCTGGCGCTGGGCACAGTGGAGTGTCAGCCAGAACTGTTTGGTGATGTTGTTCTGGCCCGCCGGGATGTGCCAGCCTCCTACCATCTGTGTGTCACGCATGATGATGCCGCGCAGGGTGTGACCTTGGTCACGCGGGGGGTGGACCTGCGGCCTGCGACAGACCTGCACAGGTTGTTGCAGGCCCTTATGGAGTGGCCAACACCAGCCTATGCGTTCCATCCGCTGTTATGTGATGCCGAAGGCCGCAGGCTGGCCAAGCGGGATGGTGCCCAGTCGGTGCGGGATATGCGCGCAGCAGGAATGCACGCGCAGGATGTCCGCCATGCAGCGATGGCGGGTGATAAAAAACAGTAATATAGCTGTCTTCTCCGGTTCCGCCCGACGAGGAACAGGACTAGTGTGTGCCGCGATACAGCAAGTTGTTCCCTGCGCCGTGACCTGGACTGCGGGAACAGTGTCGGAAAGTAAGAAACCATGAGTATTGTTGCTGACCGCCTCAACAGGATCAGCCCCAGCCAGACCATTGTCATGACCACACGTGCCCGTGCGCTCAAGGCCGAAGGTCGGGATATCATCAGCCTTTCCGCAGGTGAGCCCGATTTTCCCACGCCGGAAAACATCGCACGTGCGGCCAGCAAGGCTATCGAAGCCGGGCAGACACGTTATACGGACGTGGCCGGTACGCTTGAACTGCGTAAAGCCGTGGCCGCACGTTTCCGCCAGGACAGCGGGCTGGACTACACGCCTGAGGAGGTCATTGTTTCCACAGGTGGCAAACAGGTGATCTACAACGCCATGATGGCGACGTTGAATCCTGGTGATGAAGCCATTATTCCCGCCCCGTGCTGGGTGTCCTACCCCGACATCGTCACCTTGGCGGAAGGTGTGCCCGTTGTGGTGCCGTGCCGCCGCGAAAACGGTTTTCGGCTGACGGCGGAGGAGCTGGAAGCCGCGATTACCCCGCGCACAAAATGGCTTTTCCTCAACTCCCCCTGTAACCCCACCGGGGTTGCCTATTCTGCGGAGGACCTGCGGCCGCTGTGTGACGTGCTGCTGCGCCACCCGCATGTGTGGGTTTTCACTGACGATATTTATGCCAAGCTGACGTATGACGGCTTCCGCCCCGCAACGTTTGTTGAGGTCGAGCCCCTGCTGCGTAGCCGCACGGTCACCATGAATGGTGTGTCCAAGGCTTATGCCATGACAGGCTGGCGCGTGGGCTTTTCCGGCGCACCAGTGGAACTGACTAAGGCGATGAACAAGCTACAGGGCCAGTCCACATCCAACACCTGCTCCATTGCGCAGGCTGCTGCAGTGGAAGCCCTGACAGGCCCGCAGGATTTTATCCGCACCATGGTGGAAACCTATCAGGCCCGCCGTGACATGGTGGTGGCCATGCTGCGTGAGGCCAAAGGCCTGTCCTGCGATATCCCTCAGGGGGCGTTCTATGTTTTCCCGAGCATTGAAGACTGCCTGGGCAAAACATCCCCCGGTGGGCGTGAACTGGTGACGGATGAAGACTTCGTGACCGCCCTGCTGGAGGAAGAAGGTGTGGCTGCCGTGCATGGCTCCGCCTTCATGTTCCCCGGTTACATGCGTATTTCCTACGCGACGGATACGGACAGCCTGCGTAAGGCCTGCACACGTATCCAGCGTTTCTGCGCAGGGATTCTGTAAGAGTATGGCCCGTGTTTTCGCACAGCGTCTGAACGGGCTGCCTGCCCCAGCCACCATAGAAATGGCCCGCCGTGCCCGCGCATTGCGGGCCGAAGGGCGGGATGTCATCTTGCTGGCGTTGGGGGAGCCGGATTTTCCGACACCGCCTGCGGTGGTGCAGGCAGCCCATCAGGCCGCGTTGGACGGGCAGACCCGCTACCCGCCGGTTGATGGCACGCCTGCTCTTAAGGCGGCCATTGCCCGCAAGTTCCTGCGCGACAATGCGTTGGAGTATGCGGCTGACGAGATCATGGTCTCCAACGGCGGCAAGCAGGTTATTTTTAATGCCTTTATGGCAACGCTTGATCCGGGGGATGAGGTTGTTGTGCCGGCCCCTTATTGGGTCAGCTATCCGCTGATTGCGCGGATGTTCGGGGCTACCCCGGTTTTTGTGACCTGCCGCGAGGAGGATGGCTTTCGCCTGCGGGCAGACGCACTGGCCGCAGCCCTGACGCCACGGACACGCTGGGTCGTGCTCAATTTCCCCAATAATCCCACAGGAGCCGTGTGCCAGCAGGACGATCTGGAGGCCATTGCCAAAGTTCTGCGGGATTACCCTGATGTGTGGATACTGTCTGACGAAATTTACGAACATCTCGTTTTTGATGGTGTGCGTGCAGCCTCGATCGCAGCGGTGGCCCCGGACCTCAAGGCCCGTACGATCACGCTGAATGGTGTGTCCAAGGCCTATGCCATGACAGGCTGGCGTGTGGGCTTTGCCGGTGGTCCGGCAGATTTGTTGGCCGCCATGCGCGGCGTGCAGGGGAATGCTACATCGGGTGTCTGTTCCATTGCGCAGGCTGCGGCCGTTGCAGCGCTGGATGGGCCGACGGATCTGGTGCGGGAAATGGCGGCTGTGTACAGCAGGCGGCGCACTCTGGTGGTGGAAGCTCTGCGGGCTGTACCGGGGCTGACCTGTGCCATGCCTGAAGGGGCTTTTTATGCCTATCCGGGCGTTGCTGGCTGCCTTGGCCGCACAACGGCTGCCGGGCGTGTGCTGGAAACGGACTCTGACTTTGCCATAGCCTTGTTGGAGGAAGGGTTGGTTGCAACGGTGCCGGGGAGCGCCTTTGGGTTCTCGCCCTATCTGCGGCTTTCCTGCGCAACATCGGATGATGCTTTGCGTGAGGCCTGTGCACGTATTGCAGCATTTGTTGCTGGTTTACGCTAAGCTACTATTCCACTCTCTGCCCGTACGGGTGGGGAGTGGAAGCATAAGATGATGCAAGAGCTTTCAAAAAAACTGTAGTATTTGATACTCTTGCTAAAGAAGCCCGCTTGATTGAAAAAAGTTTTTGGGTGTCGCCTTTTTTCAAAAAGGCGACAGACTGCGGTGCTATCTGAAATAGTCTTACCACATATGATGAGACTTTACTGAGCCCCCCTTAACCTGCCGCTGATATACCGCCCTACTGGCGCAGGGGGTTGGCAGTGTACAGGCCAGAGAGCCGCGCGGTATCATCGTTTTCCGGTAAGAGGCCGATCAGTTGCAGTTCGTCACAATACTGCGCCACCTGGGTGCGGAGGGCCTTGCCGATAACGGGAATAATCGCAGGTTCGGCATGGAGCATCCGGCGGGCGCTGGCGACCGAGAGTTCGGAAATATTGTCGGCAATCATGGTGGCGACATCATCCCGATGGGTGTCAGCCCACAGGGCGGCATCCCGCAGGGCCAGCACAAGCGCTGTTGCAGCTTCGGGGTCCTGACCCAGAGCTTTAGTGGATGCCCCCAGTACAAGACTTGTGCGTTCCGCGTAATGCCCGGAGTTACTGCCAACAAGCTCGGAAAACAGGTCAGGTTTTTTCTGTAATAGCAGCCAGCCATAAGGGTCGCGGGTTATGATGGCATCAATACCGTCTTCATGCGCGGCGTCATCCATATCGGGAAAGGGGGGGAGTTCCACCCACTTGATGCGGTTGAGTGCATCCAGCCCTTTACGGCGCATCATAATGGCCAGAAACAGTTTCTCAACGGTGCTCTGTTCAGGGATGGCTACCGTCCGGCCCATAAGCTGGTCCAGCCGGGTAATACCGCTGGTACGGCGCACCAGAAGCCTGAAATTGCCCGGTTGCACCCCCATGATCAACTGGGCATTCAGCCCGGCATGGAGTGCCTGTATCCAGGCCAGTGCGGGGGCGACGGCGTAGTTTAGTTCCCCGATTTCCAAGGCGCGTAGAATATCCGGGCCACTGCGCGTGCTGTGTACGGGCTGGATATCCAGATTGTAGTGCGCGAAAAAATCTTTCTGCTGGGCTGCGGCAAATACAGGGGAATTGTCAGCCTCCAGCCAACCAACCCGTAACCTGCGATACGACCCATCAGGCTGGCGGCTGTGGTGGTGGTGCCAGGGGGCACCCAGCAAGGAAATGCCAGCACCGGCGGCAGCAAGGCCAGCGCCAGAAAGCAGGGCACGGCGGCGGAAACGGGAAGGAGCGGGGCCAGTCATAGGCCCTGTTTACTACGACTGACCCGGGGTGTCGTCTTGTTCAGTCATGGAAGTGAAAAAAATTCAAAAAGGGGGTTTACGACCACATTCAGGCCCGCTATACGATGCCTCGCTGGTCCCGAATAGCTCAGTTGGTAGAGCAAGCGACTGTTAATCGCTGGGTCGTAGGTTCGAGTCCTACTTCGGGAGCCAGCCTGTATTTCTCCTGAAAATATAAATCACCTTGTAAGATTAGTCTTTCCTCAGGCTATGCTTTGGCACTGTTGCTGTTTTGTGTGCAGTGGTGCAGGCACCCATAGTCTCTTTGGCGTTCAGAGCGTGGTTCTTGCCGGGTAGGATGGGTGTGTCAGCAGAAAGCTGATGGCGTTAAAAGCTGGCTTGGTAACGTGCCATGCCAGTGTGCCGTCTCTCTGCTGGGTGCCGCTGAGAGTTTGAAAAGCAGCCTGCGGAAAGCATTGATCTTGTGTTCTCAAAAGGCTGCGACCCCATGCAGGCTTTGCCGCATGGGGCTGGGGCAACTCAGGGCAGGGCGGCAATGCCTGTCAGTTCCACGCGCCAGTCAGGGTCAGCTAGACGGGCTTCCACCGTGGCGCGGGCAGGTTTGTTGGCGGTATCCAGCCAGGCGTCCCAAGCCCGGTTCATAGCCGCCATATCGTCCATATTTGCCAGAAAAATCTGGACGGAAATCAGGCGGCTTTTATCCGTGCCAGCTTCGGCCAGCAGGGCATCAACCTGTTGCAAAATATCGGCCATCTGCCCCTGGGCATCCAGGGTGGCATCATCTGCAACCTGCCCGGCCAGGTACACAAGGCCATTGTGAATGACTGCGCCGCTCAGGCGTTCTTCTGGGGCAAGGCGTGTCAGGCTCATGGGTTTTCCTTTGTGTCTATGGTGCGTTTGTCAGACGGGCATATTATCAATCAGGCGAATGTCACCCAGGCTTGCAGCGACAAACAGGCGGGTGCCGGGTGTGGCGGCCTGAGTGAGGTGTAAGTCGCTTTCCGCCCGGAGTTCCAGATAATGTACGGTAAACCCAGCCTGTTCCAGCGTGGCGCGGCACTGGGCCAGGGCGGGTGGTGCAGGCTGGTGGGCACGGAGAGCGCCCAGGCAGGCTGTAAGGGCCGCTGGCAATGTAGCAGCCTGGGTGCGCTGTTCTGTTGTGAGTCTGCGGTTGCGGGATGACAGGGCAAGCCCGTCAGCTTCACGCACGGTAGGTACGGGCAGGATTTCAACCGGCAGGTTCAGGTCTGCTGCAAGGCGGCGGATGATGCAGAGTTGCTGGTAGTCTTTTTCTCCAAACGCTGCGACATCGGCTCCTGTCTGGAGCAGCAGCTTTGTGACAATAGTTGCCACGCCATCAAAATGTCCGGGCCTGTCACCACCACACAGCATGCCATCCAACCCCGAGACCAAAACGCGGGTGGAAAATCCTTGCGGGTACATTTCATTTTCGTTCGGGGCGTAAAGCACATCCACCTTGCCTGTGTCGGCCAGCAGGGCGGCATCCTTGTCCACACCGCGTGGGTAGAGGCGAAAATCCTCGGCATTGTTGAACTGGATCGGGTTGACAAAAATGGTCACGATCCGGCGCGACACCTTGCCATCCAGCGCATTGACCAGGGTCAGGTGGCCATTGTGCAGGGCACCCATGGTGGGGACCACGCCAATGCGTTCGTTTTCTTTATGCCACTGCGTGACCAACTGGGCCAGTTCGGCTCTGGATGTGATGATGTGCATGTAACGCCCTGCCTGCGAGGAAAACAGAAAAGCGACCCTGGTCGCGTATCGGGCCGCAGCTTATCGCCGAAGCGTAGAGTGGGCCAGTGCGGCATGAAGCTGCTGCTGAGGGCATGAAAGCTGTGCTATGGGGGGGGCATGTCCCATGCCGATTTTGTCCACCTTCGTGTCCATTCCGCGTATTCCCTTAGCCAGGGGGCTATTCGCGTGCCAGATATTGCTGCCTTGGCGCGGGATATGCGTATGCCAGCCGTGGGTATTGCTGATTCCGGCAATCTGTTCGGCGCGCTTGAGTTCTCGCAGTACTGCGCCAAAAGCGGCATTCAGCCCATTATTGGCAGTCAGATAGGTCTGCCTGCGCGTAATGTCCGGCCAGGGGCTGCGGCGGAGCCTGTGGTACTGCTGGCGCAGGACGAGGTCGGGCTGGCCAATTTGCAGTTTCTGTCGTCCAGAGGGTTCCAGGATTCTGACCCGGCTGACCCGACCGTAAGTATGGAACTCCTGTGTGAAAAATCACAGGGGCTGATCCTGCTGACAGGTGGGTCACGCGGTCCGCTGTTCAACCTGTTGGCCGAAGGGCAGAAGGACGAGGCCGCCCGCTGGCTTGCCTGCCTGCACGAGGCCTTTGCTGACCGGTTGGTGGTGGAACTGCACCGTCATGGCCGGCCGTTGGAAAAGGCGGTGGAACCGGGTGTGCTGGCGCTGGCAGCCGACTTTGGACTGCCGCTGGTGGCCACCAATGAGTGCTTTTTCCCCAAGCCCGATATGTACGAGGCGCATGATGCGCTGGTCTGTATCGCTCAGGGGCGCACCATGGCGGAGCAGGACCGCTTTCGCGTAACGCCCGAACACTGGTTCAAGCCCCCTGAGGTCATGCGCGCGCTGTTTGCGGACCTGCCAGAAGCTTGCGACAATACGCTCGAAATTGCCCGTCGCTGCGCCATCAAGGTGGAAACGCGCAAGCCCCTGCTGCCTGTCTGCCCCAAGGTGCGTGAGGGCTCGACTGAGGATGAAACCCTGAGGGCCATGGCGCAGGAAGGGCTGGAACGCCGCCTGAACGGCATGAACGCTGATGAGGAAACCCGCAAGGCGTATGGGGAACGCCTGTCGTTTGAGCTCGATATTATCTCGCGCATGGGCTTCCCCGGCTACTTCATGATCGTTGCCGACTTTATCCAGTGGGCCAAGGCGCATGATATCCCGGTGGGGCCGGGGCGTGGGTCGGGGGCTGGGTCGCTGGCGGCATGGTCGCTGACCATTACTGACATTGATCCCATTCCGTTTAACCTGCTGTTCGAACGTTTTCTAAATCCCGAACGCGTGTCCATGCCTGACTTTGATATCGACTTCTGTCAGGACAGGCGTGACGAGGTTATTGCCTATGTCCGGGGGGAATACGGGGCTGACCGCGTAGCCCAGATCATCACCTTCGGAAAGTTGCAGGCGCGTGCAGCGGTCAGGGATGTCGGGCGTGTCTTGGGCCTGCCATATGGTATGGTCAACCGCGTGGCGGAGCTGATCCCCAACAACCCGGCCAAGCCAGTAACGTTGAAGGAAGCCATAGCGGGCGAACCTAAACTTCAGGAAATGCGTGATAGTGACGAGGCTTTGCGTCGGTTGCTTGAAATCGCACAGCAGCTTGAAGGACTGTTCCGGCACGCCAGTACCCATGCCGCCGGGGTGGTGATCGGGGACAGGCCGCTGGTGGAACTGGTCCCCCTCTACCGCGATCCTAAGAGCGATATGCTGGTCACCCAGTATAATATGAAGTTTGTGGAGCAGGCGGGGCTGGTCAAGTTCGACTTCCTGGGCCTGACAACCCTGACTATTCTGAAGCGAGGTGTTGATTTCATTCGCGGCATGGGCGCGGATGTCGATCTTGGTACTATCCCGCTGGATGATGCCGCCACTTACGAAATGCTGAGCCGGGGGGACACCGCAGGCGTGTTCCAGTTCGAAGGTGCAGGCATGCGTGATGTTCTCAAGCAGATGCGCCCGACGCGGCTGGAGGACCTGATTGCAGCTGTGGCTTTGTACCGTCCCGGTCCTATGGCCAATATTCCTGATTATTGCAGGCGTAAACATGGGGAAGTATGGGAACCCCCGCATGAGGAAATCCGCGATATTCTGGAAGAGACCTATGGCATCATGGTCTATCAGGAACAGGTTATGCAGATCGCCCAGAAAATGGCGGGCTACAGCCTGGGTGGCGCTGACCTGCTGCGGCGCGCCATGGGTAAGAAAATCCGTGAGGAAATGGACCATCAGCGCACGATCTTTACCGAAGGCGCGGTCAAGCGGGGCATAGACAGGGCCAAGGCGGTTGAGGTCTTTGACCTTATGGCAAAATTTGCTGACTACGGCTTTAACAAATCCCACGCGGCGGCTTATGCGCTGGTGTCGTACCAGACCGCGTGGATGAAGGCGAACCACCCCGTCGCCTTTCTGGCAGCCTGCATGTCGCTCGCGCGTGAAAAAACGGAAAAACTGGCAGCCCTGCGGCAGGAGGCGGAACGGATGGATATTGCCGTGCTGCCGCCTGACATTAACCGCTCTCAGGCTGATTTTGCGGTCGAAAAGCAGGATGATGGCCGTTACGCTATCCGCTACGCGCTGGCGGCGGTTAAAAAAGTCGGGTTTGGCGCTATGGAAGCCCTGGTGGCGCTGCGGGGCCGTAAACCGTTTGCGGGCTTGCTGGATTTTGCCAGCCGGATAGACCCCCGCCAGATCAACCGTATGCAGATGGAAAATCTGGCCAAAGCTGGGGCTTTTGACAGCCTTGTACCTGAACGCGCGCAGGTTTTCCGCTCGGCTGATGTCATGCTGCGGCGTGCGCACAGCCAGGCGCAGGAGGCTGCATCCGGGCAGATTGGTCTTTTTGGCGGCAATGGTGCGGTGGAGCCCCTGCGTCTGGACACGGGGCCAGATTGGCCGGAGTTTGAACGGCTTGCCATGGAGGCTGAGGCCATTGGCTTCCACATGACAGCCCACCCGCTGGATTCCTATGGGCCAGTGCTGCGCAGGCTGGGGGCCATGCGGTCGTCCCAACTGCTGACAGCGGCGGAGGCCGGGGTCGGGCGTGTGCGCATTGCAGGCTGTGTGGTGGACCGTAAGGAACGGCCAACCCGCACGGGGGGCAAAATGGCCTGGGTGCGCCTGTCTGACGCCTCGGGCGGGTGCGAAGTGACTGTGTTTTCCGAGGTTCTGTCCCGCACGCGGGAACATCTGGTGGCTGGTGTGGCTGTGCTGGTTACGGCGGAACTGAAGCTGGAGGGGGAAGCCATGCGCATTACCGCCAGCGATATCGTGACGTTGGAACAAGCTGCGGCACAGGGGCAAAGTGAACTGCGTGTCTGGCTGGAGCGGGAGGAGGCCTTGCCGCTCCTGTCCTCCATGCTGGGGGAGGTCAAAGGTGGGTCGGGGCGTGTTGTCCTGCTGCCCGGTGTTGCGGATAGCTGCGATGTGGAAATACGCCTGCGGGGCAGTTACCGTGTGACACCCGTATTGGGTCAGAAACTGCGGGCGGTGCCAGGGGTCTGCAAGGTGGAGCAGGTCTGAGCCGTGGCGTGGGTGCAGGAACTCCCCTGGCGTGATGTCGATGCGGTTTTGGCAGCATGGGGGGGCGCACCGTGGTGTGCGCTGCTGGATAGCGGCGGCCCGGTGGAGGAGCGGAGCCGCTGGCAGGTCTTCTGCCACAATCCCCGCCACACTGTTGTGTTGCAGCCGGATGGCGTGACGATTGATGGTATTGCCCAGCCGTGCAGTTCTGACGTGGATATCTTTGATGTCCTGAGAGCTGTTTTCCCAATTTCCGAGGCGCAGGAGACAACACACCTGCCCTTTTGCGGGGGGTGGATTGGCTTTGCCAGCTATGCCCTGGGCCTGATGCTGGAAGGTGTGGTGTCCCGCCATGGGGGTGACCCCACACCCCTGCTGGCCGCTGCTGCGTATGACCATGCTGTTGTGTGGGACAGGCAGGAAAAGCGTTGTTATGTCGCGGGCCTTTCCGATAGGGCCGGATTGCTTGCAGGGTTTCTGCAAGCCTGGGGAGCTCTTTCTCAAAACCCATTATATTTTCCCGTATGTCCCGTTCTGGACCTTGTGCCAGACCAGGCTCATCAGGCGTATTGTCAGGCGGTCAGCCGTGCGCGGGAGTATATTGCTGCGGGGGATATCTTTCAGGTCAATATCACGGGCCGTTTTGTTGCTCATGTGGGGGCGGAGGTCTCCTCCGTGTCGCTTTACAGGCAGTTACGGCAATCCGTGCCTGCACCGTTTGGGGCGTATCTGTCTTGCGGGGTGGGCTATGCCTTGCTGTCATCGTCCCCGGAACGGTTTTTGAGTGTCAGCCCGGCGGGAGAAATAGCATCTCGCCCCATCAAGGGCACAGCACCGCGCGGTGCTACGGAGGAAGAGGACCGCACGCTGGCCGAGGCGCTGGCTGTTGATGAAAAAGAATGTGCTGAAAACCTGATGATTGTGGACCTGATGCGCCACGACATCGGCCGCGTGGCCCGTACGGGCAGTGTGCATGTGCCAGATTTTTTGCGGGTCGAGCGGTTTTCGCACGTGCACCATCTGGTGTCTGAAATCCGGGGGCAGTTGTTGCCGGGGCATGATGTGTTTGACCTGCTGAGGGCGGCCCTGCCACCGGGGTCTGTTACTGGGGCGCCTAAACACAGGGCGCTTGAAATTATTGATGAGCTTGAGGCCTCAGCCCGTGGGGCGTATTGCGGCACGCTTTTTCGCATCGGGCATGATGGCAGTATGGACAGCTCCGTTATTATCCGCAGCTTTGCACGCGAGCAGGATCGTCTGAGTATTGGCGTGGGTGGTGGTATTACCATTCTATCCGAGCCACAAAAGGAATATGCGGAAATGCGGCTCAAACTCGCGCCATTTTCGGCCTTTGTACAGGGGGGCGGACATGCTCTGGATTAATGGGGCGCTGTGTCCGTTGGACGCGGCGCGCATCAGCCCGCTGGATAGAGGGTTCACGCTGGGCGATGGTCTGTTTGAAACCATACGGGTGCGAGCAGGGGAGCCTGTACATCTGCCCTCCCATCTGCACAGGCTGGCAGCCGGTGGGCAGGTTCTGGGTCTGGCTGTGCCGGGTGCGGATACGGTTCGTGCTGGCATTATGGCACTCCTGGCTGCGACATCTGTGCGGGATGGATCTGTCCGTCTGACAGTTGCCAGAGGGGAGGGGCCACGGGGTCTTCTGCCGCCGACAGAGACAGCACCAACATGCACCATGGTGGCAACGACAGGGCATTTTGGACGTTCCGATGTGCGCGCTCTGACCAGCAGGCTGATCCGTAGGGATGAGGCATCCCCCCTCTCACGCATCAAAAGCCTGAACTACCTTCCCGCCATTCTGGCCCGGCAGGAGGCTGCGCGGGCTGGGCTGGACGAGGCTGTGTTGCTGAATATCGCCGGACGTGTGGCGGAAACCACAATCAGCAACCTTGTGGTGGCGCATGACGGTCATGTGTTCACCCCCCCCGTCTCAGAGGGTGCGCTGCCCGGCACAGCCAGAGGGAGCCTGATAACCGCAGGTCTGGTGCAGGAAGCCCCGCTGACGTTGGAGCAACTCCGGTGCGCGCAGGGTGTCTGGCTGGTCAATAGTCTGTCCTTGCGGGTGTTGACGGAATTGGACGGGGCGGCAGTCGCCGTTGACAGGGAGCGGACCCAGAGGCTTGCGGTATTTTTGGACAGTGGTGGGCTGGCACCCTGCTGAGGGTGTGCGGCAAGGGGGCAGGCAGACAGGCAGGCCTACTTTACACTATAGAGTATGACCTACGACGCAGGCGGTCAGGCATGCAGCCAAGGGGCTTGCTCCCATAGGGGGCAAGGTTCAATCGTGCGGGCCGCCGTTTCAGGCCGGGACGCATGGGAAGGAATCGGCCTGCGGGATTCTGGAAAGAGGAGATATCATGCAGGCTGCTACACACGCGCGACAGACCGCGCAGGGCGCAACCGCACCCGGTTATGACCTTCGGCAGATCGATTGCGACCCCAATTTCTGGTATCCTGTCGCATGGTCGGCCAAGGTCCGCCCCGGCAAGGCTTTTGCCGCACGCTACGCAGGCCAGCCTATTGCCCTGATCCGCCCCGAGCATGGGCCTGTCTATGCGCTGGAAGACCGCTGCGCCCACCGGCAGGTGCCGCTGAGCAAAGGTGTGGTGGATGAGGCAGGCTGTATTAAGTGCTGTTATCATGGCTGGGCGTTTGACCGGCGTGGCCAGTGTGTGACGGTGCCGTATCTGAACCGTGAGGACGTGGGCCGCCCGGTGCGGGGTTATCCCTGTCGTGAGCGCGGTGGGCTTGTCTTTATTTTCCCCGGTGACCCAGCGTTGGCCGAGACGGTGCCGTTGCCAGATGTGGCGCAGGTTGGGAATCCGGAATTCAAAACCCGTCAGTTCAGCCCACGGCTGAAATGCCACTATACCTTCATGCATGAGAACCTGATGGACATGAACCATCAGTTCCTGCACCGCCGTCAGATGGGGTCTATTACGGCCCGTTTTCTCGGTCAGGACGCGGGTGAGAACTTTATGGAGGCCCGCTACAGCTTTGCCCGTAAAGGTGGCAACCAGCCTCTGGCCGAGGCGCTGATCTTCGGGCGGCACCATGATCTGGAAGGTCGGGAACAGCCGGTGGAAGAGGTTGTGTCCGTCCGCACCACCTATCCGTACCAGACCCTCAAAATCCATGACAAGGACGGTGATCTGGTGATGGACCTGTGGGCCTGTTACTTGCCACTGGGTGAAACCCAGCAGGTGACTCAGGCGTTTGGTCTGTTGTCGGTCAAAAAACCCAAATGGGCGTTCCTGCTGGACATGGCCTGGCCAGTCCTTGGTATTTTCACGCACAGGATCTTTGAAGAAGATCGTGAAATTGTGGAAATGGAGCAGAAAGCCTGGCGGGAACTGGGCGGGGACCACAATATCGAGGTCTTTCCTGTCGTGCGTAAACTGCGCACCCTGCTGGCCACTCATGGCGTGCCAAACCCGCACGCGACCCCGCAGGGCTGAGGGCAGGGGCAGGACTTGCCCCGGATAGAGCTGACGTTGCGCCGTTTTTGTCCTGTTTATGCTTGCCTGAACAGGCAAAAACGGCCATATACAGCCCCGCCCGGCGTTTGCCGGGACAACACACGCAGGGCCATGCCGCCTCTGGTGTCCGGCTGACAGGCCGGGCAGTGCCCTGCGGAGGATGTAACCAGAAAGGTAGGATTACGCCCATGGCGATGCCCGATTTCACACTGCGCCAGCTGCTTGAAGCCGGTGTCCACTTTGGTCACCACACACGCCGCTGGAACCCCCGTATGGCGCCGTACCTCTTCGGCGTTCGTAACCAGGTCCACATCATCGACCTGCAGCAGACTGTTGGCCTGCTGGACCGCGCCCTGCTTGCGATTCGCAACGGTGTGGCCGGTGGTGGCCGCGTGCTGTTCGTCGGCACCAAGCGCGCTGCACAGGAACCGATTGCTGAAGCAGCACGTCGTTGCGGCCAGTACTACGTCAACCACCGTTGGCTGGGCGGCATGCTGACCAACTGGAAGACCATCCAGGGGTCCATCAAGCGCCTGCGCCAGATTGACGAAACCATCGAAGGCGGCACCGCTGGCCTGACCAAGAAGGAAGTGCTGGAGCTGACGCGTGAGCGCGATAAGCTCGAACGCTCCCTCGGCGGTATCAAGGAAATGGGCGGTCTGCCCGACATCCTGTTCGTCATCGACACCAACAAGGAAAAGCTGGCCATTGAGGAAGCCAACAAGCTGGGTATCCCGGTTGTTGCTATCCTGGACAGCAACTCCGACCCGCGTGGCGTGACCTATCCGGTGCCGGGCAACGATGACGCCATCCGCGCCATTGGCCTGTATTGTGACCTGGTCTCCTCTTCCGTTCTGGACGGCATCTCCGCCGAGCTGGGCGCCGCTGGTGTTGATATCGGCGCTGGTGAAGAACTGCCGGTTGAGCCTGCGCTGGAAGCACCCGAAGCGGAAGCTCCGGTCGAAGGCTGAAGGCCTTCCCTGTAACAGCCTGCATGCGCGCCTCTTTTAAGGGGCGCGCTATTGGTTTTTTTAAGGAGTACGGATTATGGCGGAAATTACCGCTGCTCTGGTCAAGGATCTGCGCGAGAAAACCGGCGCGGGCATGATGGACTGCAAAAAGGCTCTGAACGAAGCCAACGGCGATATCGAAGGCGCCATTGACTGGCTGCGTACGAAGGGTCTTGCCGCTGCTGCCAAGAAGTCCGGCCGCGTTGCTGCCGAAGGCCTTGTGGCTGTGGCTTCCGACGAGCGTTCCGCCGCCATGGTGGAAGTCAACGCTGAAACCGACTTTGTTGCCCGTAACGAAGCATTCCAGGCTTTTGTGGAATCCGTTGCCAAGGTTGCACTCAAAGTTGGTGACGACCTTGAAGTGATCAAGAGCGCCATGCTCGACACCGGCCGTTCCGTTGCAGACGAGCTGACGCACCTGATCGCCACCATTGGCGAGAACATGTCCCTGCGTCGCGCCCGGGTGTTCACGGTGTCTTCTGGCGTTGTGGCAACCTATGTGCACGGCGCGCTGCGTCCGGGCCTGGGCAAGATCGGTGTTCTGGCTGCGATCGAAGCACCGTCCACTTCTGAAGCGATCGAGCAGCTCGGCCGCCAGATTGGCATGCACGTTGCAGCAACCCGCCCGTCTTCCCTCAACGTTGACAGCCTGGACCCCGGCGCTATCGAGCGTGAACGCGCTGTGCTGGTTGAGCAGTCCCGTGCTTCCGGCAAGCCGGAGGCCATCATCGAAAAGATGGTGGAAGGCCGTATCCGCAAGTTCTACGAAGAAGTGGTGCTGCTGGAGCAGGTGTGGGTGCATGACGGTGAAACCCGGGTGAAGGACGTTGTCAAAAAAGCTGGCGTGACGCTGGCTGGCTTTGACCGCTTCCAGCTTGGTGAAGGCATTGAAAAGGCTGTGGACGATTTCGCAGCTGAAGTCGCCAAGGTTTCTGGCGTCTGATTTCTGGCTCCAAGCCTGATACGCAGGGCGGGATGCTTCCTGAAAGGGAGGCTCCCGCCCTTGTTGTTTCTGCCAGCCCGTTGGGTGAGGTCGCGGCCCGCGTACATGTGCTGACAGAGGCACAGGGTCTGGTACGAGGGGTTGCCCCCGCAGGCACCAGCCGTGCTGGCCGCGCCCTGTGGCAACCCGGTAATGTTGTCAAAACAGACATGCGCCAGCGGGGGGAGGGCAGTATGCCCAGCCTGTCGGGGGAGGTGCTCTACGCCTGTGCCGCCCGCTTGCTGGAGGCTCCTTTGGCATTGGCGCTATTGCAGTCGGCCTGCGCCCTGCTGGATACAAGCCTGCCTGAGCGAGAGGCATGCCCCTTCCTGTTTGGGGAAACCCTGCGGCTCCTGACTTTTCTTGGCTATGATGCTGATGTGGCGGAGCGCACAGGGGTGCCCCTGTATATCCGCTGGGAGCAGGTTCTGCTGCAAACTCTGGGGTTTGGGCTGGACTTGTCGCGTTGTGCGGCGACAGGGGCGCAGACTGGCCTGGCCTATGTTTCCCCCCGCACGGGGCGGGCAGTTAGTCAGGACGGTGCAGGCCCATGGCGGGACAGACTGTTGCCGCTGCCCGCCTTTTTATTGTCGGAGCAGGATGACGGCTGCCTATCGGATTGGCACGCAGGGCTTGGACTCAACGGGTATTTTCTAGAGCGTGATGTCTATGGTCAGCGGCATCGCCCCATGCCCGCAGCCCGCCAACGTCTGGCTGCCCGGATTGCCGCCCAAGTGGAGCGTGCAGGCACAGAGGATGCGCCTGCGCGCTGAGGCTGGCGCAAACCCGCAGGCCAGAGTATGAATGGGCGCGGAACAGACCGGAAACACTCTCCCGGAGCAGGACATGAACGAAACAGTCGCAGGCCATATTGAGGAGACAAAACTGGCGGACGCCCTGAGCGAACGCTATCTGGCCTATGCTTTGTCCACTATCATGTCGCGCTCGTTGCCCGATGTGCGTGATGGGCTTAAGCCTGTGCATCGGCGGCTGGTTTACGCCATGCACCAGTTACGGCTGGACCCGGCCTCGGGTTTCAAGAAATGCGCCCGCGTGGTGGGTGATGTTATCGGTAAATTCCACCCGCATGGGGATGCTTCGGTTTATGAGGCACTGGTGCGGCTTGCTCAGGATTTTGCTGCCCGCTATCCGCTGGTGGAAGGGCAGGGCAACTTTGGGTCTATCGACGGGGATAACCCTGCCGCCATGCGGTATACGGAAGCCCGGCTGACAGCCGTTGCCGTTGCCCTGCTGGACGGTATTGAGGACGATGCCGTCGATTTCCGCCCGACCTACGATGGGGAGGAGCAGGAGCCTCTGGTGCTGCCAGCCGCTTTCCCCAACCTGCTGGCCAATGGGGCAGCGGGGATTGCGGTGGGTATGGCCACAAGCATTCCGCCCCATAATGCTGCCGAGGTCTGTGCTGCGGCCTCCTTGTTGGTGCGTGACCCGCAGGCTGATACGCGTGCATTGCTTGAAGTCATGCGTGGGCCGGATTTTCCGACCGGCGGGCTGATTATGGAAGATGCCCAGGCCATTCTTCAGGCTTATGAAACCGGGCGCGGCAGCTTTCGTATGCGGGCGCGTTGGGCGGTCGAGCAGGGACGTTTTGGCACGTGGCAGATTGTCGTGTCGGAAATTCCCTACCAGGTGCAGAAATCACGGCTGATTGAACAGATTGCTGATCTGCTGGAGCAGAAAAAGCTGCCTCTGCTGGGGGATGTGCGCGACGAAAGCACGGATGAAATCCGCCTTGTGCTGGAGCCCAAGTCCCGCGGGGTAGAGCCCGAAGTGCTGATGGAAACGCTTTTCCGTGCCACCACGCTGGAAAGTCGTTTTGCCCTGAACATGAATGTGCTGGGGGCTGATCGTTCTCCTTCCGTCATGGGGCTGCGGCAGGTGTTGCGCGCCTGGCTGGACCACAGGCACGAGGTGCTGGAACGGCGTAGCCGCCACCGCCTGCTGGCGGTTGAGCGCAGGCTGGAAATTCTGGCAGGCTTCCTGAGTGTTTATCTCAATCTGGACGAGGTCATTCGCATTATCCGCGAAGAGGATGATGCCAAGGCAGCACTGCGGAGCACCTTTACCCTGACGGATTTGCAGGCGGAATCCGTGCTGAATATGCGCCTGCGTAGCCTGCGGCGGCTGGAAGAAATGGAAATCCGCCGCGAGCACGATGCCCTGTCGGCGGAAAAGGCCAGCCTGCAAGCCCTGCTGGGGGACGAGAGTGTGCGCTGGGCGCGGATCGGTAGCGAGTTGGAGGAAATGGCGCGGGTTTTTGCCAAAGGCCCCACAGGCCCACGGCGCAGCACCATTCTGTCGGCCCCTCGTGCGGTTGATATTTCGGTTGCGGAAACGGTCGAGCGTGAGCCTTTGACCATGATCCTGTCGCAGAAAGGCTGGGTTCGGGCCGTCAAAGGGCACTCGGTGGATCTGGATAACCAGAAGTTCAAGGAAGGGGATGCTCTCAGGCTGGCTCTGCCGTGCTTCAGTTCTGACAGGCTCTGCTTTTTTGCGACTGATGGGCGGGCCTTTACAGTCAAAGGGGCAGACCTGCCGCGTGGTCGGGGTGACGGCCAGCCTGTGCGCCTGATGATTGATCTGTCGAATGATGAAGAACTGATTTCCATTTTCGTGCTGACGGAAGGCGGGCGTCGCCTTGTGGCCTCCAGCGCGGGGCGTGGCATGGTGGTGGAAGATGATGCCCTGGTGGCGGAAAAGCGGTCTGGCCGACAGGTGCTGAACCTGAAAGAGGGGGAATACAGCAAGCTGTGTATTCCCGCGCAGGGTGATACCGTGGCTGTGCTGGGTGATAACCGGCGCCTGCTGGTGTTTCCGCTGGAACAGCTACCCGTTATGGCGCGGGGGCTGGGCGTTGCCTTGCAGAAATATACCGACGGCGGGTTGCGGCAGGCCGTGGTGTTTGAGGCGGCACAAGGTCTCTATTGGCCCGGCAGTGTGCGACCCCGAGCCATGGATGATTTGCAGGACTGGCAGGGTAAGCGTGCGGCGGTTGGTAAGCCTGCGCCTGCGTGGGCCACCAAGAAGGCATGATCAAGTTGGTCTCAAAAGGCAGTAAATCTTGTTGTTTATGTTTTGTATGATGTAGATGTACGTATATTTCCTTAATTAGTCTGGGTGTAAGATGTTATGTTGGGCTGAATTATTTTATATTTTATTTGAAAATTGGATTGTAACTATATGGTGAATTTATTTTTAATCTAAATATATTTGTAAATTTTAAAAATACATTGATGAATAGAAAAATTTTATCTTGATGCACTTGCGGCGGGCGTGTGAATTGACAGACTTTCAGGAAAATTCTATTTTTTAAGAAAATTTTCCAAAAGGTATGGGCTAGTGGATATTATCAATAAAGACAATTTAATTCATGCTTTGAATTCTTTCCAAGAAGGAAAGCCATTTCACCATTGTGTGGTGGATAACTTCTTTAAAGAAGATGTGGCAAGTCAACTCAGTGATGAGTTTATTGAATACGAATCTGAGAAGTGGTTTTTCTATAGTAATCCACTTGAAGATAAAAAGGCATTGAATGACTGGAATGTATTTCCCCAGAAAACCTATGCTGCATTTAGTTATCTCAACTCTAGGCCTTTCATTGATGTTCTTCAGAAATATGTTGGTGTAGATTTATTTGCTGATAATGGATTGCATGGAGGTGGATGGCATATTCATGGTCGCGGAGGTAATCTTAATCCACATCTTGATTACTCTATACACCCTAAATTATTGCTACAGCGTAAAGTTAATATAATAATTTATTTGTCTCAGGACCTTAAGGAAGCTGATGGCGGACACTTAGGGTTGTGGAACAGTAATAGTGAAGGTACAAAGCCGACAACTTTAGAAAAAGAAATTAGTCCTAAATTTAATCGAGCTGTTATTTTTGATACAACACAGAATTCTTGGCATGGAATGAGTAGAACTCTGTCAGAGACTTGCAATGTGTTTCGGAAAAGTATGGCTATATATTATCTCTGTGAAGTAAAGGAAAGTGCTTCTCCTCGACAGAGGGCATTGTTTGCTCCGCGCGAGAATCAGGTCGGCAATAAAGAAATTGAAGATATCATTAAATTACGTTCAGATGTTAAGAAATCGCATTCTGTTTACAAAGTATAAGAAGCAATTTAAATTTTAAAAGTAGAATTATTGGATTTTACGTGAGCGTTCTATAAATTTTTATAGAACGCTTTTTATTTTCTTAGGGTAGATTTGTGTGGATTTTAAAATATTTTTGATTATGTATTCGCAATTTTTTGACACGTTTTCAAAAATAGCTTGGCATGTATTTTCTATCAGAATAACTACTATTTTTTAGTCTGTGCTTGTCAGAATATTAGACATAAATTATAGTACAATAAACGTATTTATACAAGGTCTGATGAGTAATGAGCAACGCCTGTTCTCCGCACCCCATGGTTGATCTGGAGTGGATACGATTAGCCTCAGGTAACCCCTCTCTGAGTGTTAGGGAGTGTCTAGAGAAGCAAGATACCGTGGGTCCTAATATTCTTTTTGATGTTGAATATTATCGCCAGAAGTACGGGCATGATATCCCTCGGCATATGTCTGCGCTAGAGCATTTTTGCCGCCAAGATGAGACCTCTCTGCGTAATCCGAATGCATTGTTTTCAACGCAGCAGTGGCTGGAGGTTTTTCGGGGTATTTCACCTAATGCAGGGCCGTGGCGCGAAGAGTTAGTGCGTGCATTGGGGCAGGAAGCAATTTTTTGCCGTAATGAATACCTGCGGGATCAGAATGACGAAATTATTTTTAGTGATACATTTGTTGGTAAAGCACCATCACAGACTGACGATATTTGTTTGTTTGTTCATTATGACAGGCATGATGAAATTCAACCTTATGTAGTTGATTATCTGCAGGCATTGAAGGATTGCGGTGTTGTTACAATATTCCTAAGTAACACAGAAAAATTTTCACAAAAAGAAATTAATAAAATTAGGAATATTGTGTGGCGTGTTGTCTGTGCAGATAATAGAGGTCGTGATTGGTCACTCTTCCTACAAGGTATGAAATTGCTGGAAGGTCAGTACGAGCGTAATCCCATTCTGATCGCCAATGATAGTGTGACATATGTTGGTGAAGGTCTTGAGGAAATGATGGTGCAGTGTAGGATGCATCCTGAGCGAATAACTGGGGCTATCGGTGCGAATCAACATGGTTGGCATATGCAGTCATTTTTTCTCTATTGTGGCAGACAAGTTGTTATATCAGAAGCTTGGTTGAATTTTTGGAAAAAATTTCGCTCGCATCATAATAAATGGTTTGTGATTAATGCGAATGAATTTGGATTTTCCAGATGGATGCTTGAACATAAAATTCCTATGCATGCGTTGTGGAATTATGATGATATTATTAGTGGAGAGAATAGGAATAGAGCCAATAAATGGCGTGAGGCAGTTTTTTCTCGAGAAATACTGACAAATCCTACGCATGAGTTGTGGGATATACTTTTGGAACATAAGTATCCATTTATAAAAAATTCCATTTTCAAAGAAGCGATTATTGGCGAAAATCTGGATCATATGTGCAATATTATTAGTAGATTGGGTAATAAAAAAGTGCGGGATACTGTTTGATTATGACGAAAGAGCAGAAACATATCATGAAAAAAGCACATAAAATTTTACGTTTTTTTGGTGCTTTTTCTCCAAAGCAAGTGCTGGATAATGCACTTAATGATCCGGATAGTTCCTTGCATGAAGAAAATTGCTTTGATGCAGTATGGTACGCGGAAACTTATGGTTCTCATTTTCCGAGTAAGGAGCTTGCGCTACAGCACTACAAAACAACAGGATGGAAAGAAGGTTTTAACCCGACCCCTCTGTTCGATGTTGTTTGGTATTTAAAACGTTATACTGATGTGGCTGAATCGGGATCAGAGCCATATAAGCACTTTCTGGAATATGGTCTTGAAGAAGGGCGTAGTCCTACACCATTGTTTGATGCTGAGTGGTATTTGAATACGTATCCAGACGTGCGGGCAGCAGGGCATAATCCATATAATCATTTTATGGAGTATGGTTGGCGGGAAGGTCGTAGTCCTGGACCTGATTTTGATACTCAATGGTATCTTGCAGAATACCCTGATGTTGCCCAAGGGGAGGTAAACCCGTATCGGCATTATTTGGAATATGGTCTTAAGGAAGGGCGCCTACCTAGCAAGCCTCGGCCTGATTTGAAGAAGGATAAGATTTCAGTCGATGCGCTGGAATGGTTCGATGCAGAATGGTATGCCGAACAATACCCAGAGGTGTGGGACAGTGAACTGACCCCTTATGAGCACTTTACAACCATAGGGTGGCATGCAGGTTATAATCCGCATCCCTTGTTTGATACCCGGTGGTATCTTGAGCATGTGGGTAATCCAGAGAATAAAAACCCCATAGACCTGCTGGTTGCCCAGACAGTTACCGAGCATGAAAAAGGTGCTCGCAATGCCAATTTCGACTGGCCATTGGCACAGAAGAAATATGGCGGGGCTTCTGGCCTGCTGCCAGTAGCGTATTCTCCGCCGGACCGGGTGTATTTTGACAGTGATTCAGAAGCCGAGTTTGAAAAAAAGCTTCAGGCTGCTGATATTGTTTCGTTCGATATTTTTGATACAGCGCTTTTCCGTAATGTAGAGCTGCCCATTTCCGTGTTTGAAATTTGGGACAACAGGTTTGCATCCCGCTTTCCAGACCTGCAGCATCGGTTGTGTGACATACGCTTCTGTGCCGAGCGCGAGGCGCGGGAAATACAGTATGCGAAGAACAAAACCTATGAGATCATGATTGATGATATCTTTGATGTCATCAAGGAAGAACTGGGCATTGATGACGTAGCCAAAGATATGCTCATGCGCGGTGAAATGCAGGTGGAGCGTGAAGTGCTGCGCGCAAACCCGCAGGTGCTGTCATGGAGCAGAAAAGCTGAGGCCGCAGGCAAAAAAGTCATTTTTGTTAGCGACATGTACCTGCCTGCCGATTTCCTGCGCAGTGTTCTGGAGGCACAGGGCTATTACAAGCCGGAAGTGTATGTGTCGGGTGAACACCTGTCCAGCAAAGGCGATAAAAAGCTTTTTGGTATTGTTGAAAATAAAATCCAGACACCGGGGACACGTATTCTCCACATTGGGGATAATTTTGTTTCTGACAAAAAGCACCCTGAAGAATGTGGCTGGTCGGCAGTGCATTATAAAAAGGAAAGTCACTACCTGCCATTTGCCCGTCAGTTGGTTAAAAACCCGCTGACCCATGCCGCCAATCTGACAACATCCATTGCATTGGGTTTGTCACATACCCATCGGGCAAAAATTTCAAGCTCGACGATGGAGTGGAAGCAGAAACTGGCCCAAAATATTGGGTATGAACTGCTGGGGCCAATAGTCCTTGGTTTTACAGGTTGGGTTATTGACCAGGCCAAGAAAACATCTTCTGACAAGGTGATGTTTCTGGCGCGTGACGGTTTGCTGCCTTTTGAGGTATTCAAACGTATTGCAAAAGAGAGAGAGCTGGAAACAGATGCATGTTATGTAGCTGCATCGCGCCGTCTTTTGTACAATACGCAGTTTTCCACCAGAGAAGATGTTGAGAAATTTGTAAAAGCTGGCAATTTTATTATTGGCACAACTTTAGCTGTCTATATGGATATGTTTAATCTTCGTGAAGAAGATTATATGCCTGTTGCCAGAGAGTATGGTTTTACATCTTCTCAAGATACCATTTTTGATGGCAGCAACTATGGGCCAAATTATCACGTAGGGCTCGAAAAACTTATTAAGATCATGGATATTTTGACTGATAAAGTTATAGAGGAATCTCAAAAAAACAGAAAAACTCTTGTTGATTACTATAAAAAGGAAGTCGGTGACGTTGATTGTGGAAACATTTCCATTATCGACCTGGGGTGGGGTGGTACGCTGGTTACTCCTCTTTCTGATTTGTTGAAATCTTGTAACAATAAATTAAAATTCTCTGCGTTTTTCTTTGGCCTTACTGCACATGCCAATATTGTTATGCCGGACACGCTTCCCACAAAAGGGTACTTTTTTGATCGTGACCCATGGACTGGTGTGCGCGTACCTCTAGATGTGCCGGGAGCAAAAGAAAAAATAAGAATTATCGAAGCATCACCGTCATTGTTGGAAATTCTGATAAGTGCCAACCATACAACAGTTATTAAAATAGAAGAAAATGAAGGTGGATTTTCGAAAGTTTACGCGCAGGATACATATTCCGTCGAGCAGCGGGAATTTCTGGCCGAAGCTCACAAAGCCTGCATGGAGTTTGTCGAAGATGCATTGGCACTGTTGCCCGATGATATAGGGACATGGAATTTTAATGACGTCATAACGCATGGCTGGAACAGACTTTTGTCCAGTCCCAGTGAAGATGAAGCCCAACTTTTGGGGGCGTTCCCTCACAGGGTTGAAGCAAGCGGCTTGGGTGCAGATACCACTCTGGTTTTGCCGGTGAAGAATTCTGCAGATGTGGATGTTATGTGGGATGAATATATATATGGTGCATGGCCCGCAGGGTGGTTTGCCTGCCTGAATGACAGGGCGCGGGCAAGTTTGCTGACAAAAGTATAAAAAGCGAGGGGGCTATGGCATGATAATGTTGTAGCCCCTTATTTGATTTTAAATTCAAGACTAAGTCAAAAAGTCCAATATTAATTTTTTGAATATGGATTTTTTATTCTTTTTTACTTTGGAAAGTCTTCAACCTATGGATATTTGGCGCCGAGTGAGCTAAAAAACACATTTCTCATGTGCGGGTTAAGGCGGCGTCATTCCATGCAGCAGTCGGTTGGCAAAAGTAACATCCTGCGTTCCCTCTCTCGGAAACGTTCCCGGTGGTTCTCCGCTAAAGGAGATGCCAGTTATGACCAGCGCGACTGGGCACAAGCCGCCGAATATTACCGCAAAGCTGTTGCAATCTCACCCGACAGGCGCGCTGTCTGGATCCGTCTTGGCCATGCGCTGAAAGAGGCTGGCCAACTGGAAAATGCTTTCGAGGCCTATTCCAAAGCAAGCGCCTTGCCCGGCGATAATGGTGATGCCCCCTACCACATGGCTGTGTTGGCCAACATGCTTAACCGTGGCCCCATTGCCATGCTGGGCTTTGCTCAGGCATTGCGTGAAAAGCCAGAGCACGATGCCGCAGCTGGGGAGCTTAGGGGCTTTCTGTCTGAAAATTTTGACAGCAATTTTTATCGTAAAACTTACCCGGAATCTCTTGAAAGCGGCATGCATCCGCTCATCCATTATATTGACCATGGGCGGGCAGAAGGACGGCTGCCTAACGCCGGGGCTGCGGTCAAAGTGCGTGCGGATATCCGCAGCCAGATCGTTAAGGAATTCAGGTTTAATAAACCGGGGCGTGAAGCCGCTATCCTGATCACTCATGTGCCCGCTGGGCGTATGAAACCGCATGTGCTGCCCTATATGACCCTGCTGCGGAATGCAGGTCTGTCCGTGTTGCTGGTTGTTATTGTTGACCGTCCTCTGCAACTGACGGATGAGGAATACGCAGCGGCCGATGGCATTATCGTGCGCGATAATGGTGGTTACGATTTCGGGGCCTGGCAGCAGGCTTTCCAAAGCTGTCCGGAAGTATTCGGGGCCAAGCTTCTGGTCGTGACCAATGATAGTATTGTCCCAACGGCAGACATTACTATTTTCAATGCGATGATCGAGCGCGTGCGGCAGTGCCCGGCGGATATTGTCGGTCTGACGGAAAGCCATGAATACGGCTGGCATATTCAGAGTTATTTCGTAGCCTTCAAACCAAAAGCACTGAGTTCCTGGGCATTCCAGAACTTTATCCGTGACATCCGCCGGATTGATGACAAGGACGAAGTTATCCGCACGTATGAGGTGCCCTTTGGCCGGAATATGCGGACAGCAGGTCTGACGGTGCAGGCGCTTTATGTCAGCTCTTTTGCAGCGAACCCGACTTTCTTTGGCTGGCGGGAACTGATCGAGGCAGGATTCCCCTTCATCAAAGTTCTTATGTTGCGCAAGAAGTTTGAGGAATCGACGGATCAGTTGAAGTTTCTTAAAAAACTTCAGAAAGAATGGCCGACAGTGTTGGAAAAGGCTGGCTTTGACGTCGATCTTGTCCGTCATGCTATTTTTGCGGCTGACCTGTCGTCTCTTCCGGCAGGTCATGACCATTCGCTGCTGGTCAATCCCAAGCAGTATCAGGCTATTACTACGGATCATCCGCTGCGGATCGCTTATTTTGGACCGTGGAACTACGATAATGGTCTGGCGTCAGCCAGTCGTGAACTGCTGTGCGCGCTCCATCATACAGGGGTGCAGATCAATGCCTACCCGGTGCAGAAACCTTTTCACATTCACCGGCTGTTATGTCCGGCAGTGCCGACCCTCGACTTTGCTGGGCAGCCTGATATTGCCATAGTGCATCTCAATCCTGATTCATGGAATGTCCTGACAGACGAACAACTGGCGATTATACGCTCTGCCAAACAGCGTATTGGTTACTGGGTCTGGGAAACTGACCATCTGCCTGCCGCGTGGAAGCACGACCTGCATTCCGTTGACCGGATCTGGTCTCCCAGCGTGTATTGCGCCGAGGTGTTCGAGCGGGAAGTGGGTGTGCCTGTTGATGTTGTGCCGCATCCGGTCCGTATTCCGCCCAGAATTGCGACTGACCGCGACACCATGCTGCGCCGTTTTGGCATCGACCCCAAGCAGCGTGTTATCCTGTATATCTTTGACGGTGCCAGCTATCTGGTGCGCAAAAACCCGGATGGGCTTGTCCGTGCCTTTGCTGCTTCGGGGCTGGCCAAGCAGGGTTGGACATTGGTGCTTAAAACCAAGCATCTGTTTGACCGGCCCGAGGCAGGCAAGGCTCTGACCGAACTGGTGGAGCAGACACCCGGCGCTCGTATTCTCGAAGTTTCTCTTTTTGCAGATGAGGTCACAAGCCTGCTGGCTGCGGCGGATATCTATGCCTCGCCCCATTGCTCGGAAGGTTTTGGCCTGACCGTGGCAGAGGCTATGGCTGTCGGAAAATCCGTTGTGGCAACCGACTATTCTGGAACCAAGGACTTTCTCGACGCATCATGCGGCTACCCCGTCCCCTCTACCTTGTGGACGCTGACAGAAAACCACGGTCATTATCTGAAAGGCCATAAGTGGGGTAAAATTGACGAAAAAGGACTGACAGCATCCTTGGTCAAAGCCGCAACCGCCATCATGCGGGGCGATCAGTCCATGGGTAAGGCTGCCAGGAACACCATCGAACGCCTGCTGTCGTATGAGGCGGTAGCCCGCCAGATTACCGCCAGCTTTGACGCGCTTGTGGCCGATACCGACCCTGTTATCCGTCAGGAACGGGCAACCCGTCAGGCGCTGACTGTGCTGCCAGAAGCCCCCGAAGTTACTGTAGGACAGGCACCAGGCATCAAGTTCAGCAAGATGGAGCAGGATACCCGATACACTGTTATCCCGGTTCCGCTGGCATCCGACCTGTCGTGGGATCTGGAGCAACTGCCGGAAGGTGAACCGACCGACTGGCTGTTTTTTGCACCCCACAACGCCTATGTGCACCCCGATGCCCAGGCCATGCTGGTGGAGGCCGCAAACAACAGGCCCGATATCTCGCTCTTCTATGCGGATGATGTGGCGGCGGATGAGAGCATGCTCAACCGTATCCGCCTTAAGCCTGATTTCAACAAAACCCTGCTTATCGCGCAGGATTATATTGGCGCGCCCGTCTTTATCCGGCGCAAGATGCTGGACGCCGTCGGGGGGCTTAAGACAGCCCGTGGCACAGCCATGCTGTATGATCTGGTGCTACGCGTGGCTGAGGCCGGGGGCGGGATCAGCCGCATCCTGCATATTGTGCTGGCGTATAGGGGTGAACGCCCGGTTGCCAGCCTCAAGGACCGTCTTGCCGTTCTGCAATCCATGCAGGCGGGGTCGGATATCGACTACGTGCCGGGCATGGCACCAGAACTGCTGATGCAGCGTAAGCAGTTCAAACGTGGGGAATATCCGGCGGTTTCCATTGTCGTTCCCACACGGCGCACCCGTAGCACCATGACGGGCAAGCCCTATGTGGAGGAATTGCTGGAAGGCATTGCCAAGGCGTCCTGGCCCATGGACAAGGTGACGGTGATTGTGGGGGATGACGTCAGCGGGGAGCCTGATTGGGCCAAACGCCGCTGGCCCTTTACCCTGCGCCGGATTGAGACCGTTCGCCCAGCGGATGAGGCATTTAACTACGCCGCTAAAATGAACCGCCTGTGGCGCACGGCCAAGGACGAGCATATCGTCTTCATGAATGACGATAGCGCTCCGGTTGGTCCGAACTGGCTGGAAGCCCTGATGACCTTTGCCTCCGACGCCAGCGTGGGTGGGGTGGGTGTCCGTCTGTATTACGAGGACGGCAGCATCCAGCACGCGGGTATGGTGCCGGTGTTCCGTACGGTTGCCCATGCCTGGCTGAACTGGCCAGCAGACGCCACGACCTATCAGGACTGGGCAGTGTCTCAGCGTGAATGGTCGATGGTAACGGGGGCTGTGTTTGCAACCCGCCGCGCCATTCTGGAGCAGTTGAACGGGTTTGATGAACGCTTCAGCCTGGAATTCAACGATGTTGACCTATGCCTGCGTATCCGCAACCTCGGCTACCGGATTGTGTACAACCCCGATGCCCAGTTCACCCACGCAGAAAAAGCATCACGCGGGGAGACCATTCCCCCAGGGGCGGAAGTAGCACTGTTCCTGTCGCGCTGGTCGCGTTGGCTGGATGTTGACCCCGCATCGCACCCAGGCCTTGCCAAGGACAGGCTGGATATTGTTGCCGTGCCTCAGCATGGTGCCTGGTATAACTGACCGTAGCCTGTCCCTATGGCATGGAACGGCAAAGGCGATGGACGCAGGTCCATCGCCTTTTTTAGTGTGGGCTGGACTGCAGTGGGGTAGCAGGCCCTGTCATTCTGGTTGAGATGCATGCTTTACCACGGGTTGCGAGCAAGGCCGTAGCTAAGCAGATGCGTTACCATGCCAAATGTGTTGGGCTTGGCTGACAGTGCCCCCATTTTGGGCGGCGAAGCCTGTTGCTGTGGCTCCTATACGATAAGCCGCAGTTTCTGTTTGTGTCGCTGCGCTTAAAACAGGGGCGCCGCTGGGAACAGAGCGGTACGAAGTGTGGAGGGCGGATGTGCCGGGTCCAGTTCCTGCCAGCGGTCGTCCCGCAGGATTTCAGCCGGGCGGTAACGGCTTTTGTAAGCCATTTTAGGGCTCTCCGGTATCCAGTAGCCCAGATACAGGTAAGGTCGTTGCAGCAGGGTGGTCTGCTGGATCAGGAACAGGATTAGATAGCTGCCGAGCGAGCGGTGGTTCATATCCGGCTGGAAGAAACTGTAGACCGCCGACAGCCCGTCTTCCAGCACGTCGGTCAGACTGACAGCGACGAGCGCGCCTGTTGGGTCGCGAAATTCTATAATGCGGGTATCAACCGGCGTATCCTGGAGCATGACCGTATAGTCACGCTGGGTCATGGCCGCCATTTCACCTGTTGCGTGGCGTTGCGTCAGGTAAAGATGGAACAGGTCGTACTGTTCCTGTGTGGCGGTTGGGGGCAGTAATGTTGCTGTCAGGTCCGTATTGCGCTGCCAGACACGGCGCTGCGTGCGGCTTGGCATAAAGCGCTGAACTGGCAAGCGGATGGGGATACAGGCGGAGCACCCGACACACAGGGGCGCGTATGCCAGGGTGTGGCTACGCCGGAACCCTGCGCGAGACAGGCAGCTATGCAGGGTGTCGGCGTCTGGCACGGCCAGGTCCGCCAACACCTTGCGCTCCATCCGGTCGGGCAGATAGGGGCACTGCTGCGGTGTCGATGTATAAAAAAGTTGTGGTCCGCGCAGTGAGGAGGTCATGCTGCTGTGTCCAGGGAACAGGGGCGGCGTTGCGGGTGCTGCCCGGCGGAATAAGGCTTACCGGCCGAGGGTCTCCCGGATGGTGGTGGCGGCTTCTATGGCAAAATAGGTCAGAACCCCATTGGCCCCGGCCCGGCGGAAGGCCAGCAGGCTTTCCATAATGGCCCGTTCACGCTCCAGCCAGCCGTTGTTGATGGCGGCCATCAGCATCGCGTATTCGCCCGAGACCTGATACGCAAAGGTCGGCATGCTGAAAGTGTCCCGCACCCGCCTGATAATGTCCAGATACGGCATGCCGGGCTTGACCATGACCATGTCTGCCCCTTCTGCAATATCCATTTCGACTTCACGCAGGGCTTCGTCGCTGTTGGCGGGGTCCATCTGGTAGGTTTTTTTGTCGCCCTTGAGCATGGAGCCAGACCCCAGAGCATCCCGGAAGGGGCCGTAAAAGGCACTGGCATATTTGGCGGCATAGGACATGATGCGCGTGTTGGTCAGGTCGTTACTGTCCAGCGCGCGGCGTATGGCGGCAATCCGCCCGTCCATCATGTCAGACGGGGCGATGATGTCCACACCGGCTAGAGCCTGATTGACGGACTGCTGGACAAGGATTTCGACCGAGGCATCATTGACGACGTAACCATCCTTCACCAACCCGTCGTGTCCATGGCTGGTGTAGGGGTCGAGGGCGACATCTCCGATCAGGGCGATATCGGGAAATTCCTGTTTGAGCAGCCGTGCCGCACGACACATCAGGTTGTCGGGGTTGGTTGCCTCTGTCCCGCGTTCGTCCCGGACTTCAGTCGGGGTGACGGGGAAGAGTGCCAGAGCCGGAATACCAAGCCGGGCTGCGGGCTCCACATGGCGGGCCAGCCGGTCCAGTGTGACACGGTGCGCTCCGGGCATGGAGGCAACCTCGGTCACGGTGTCGGTCCCTTCGGTGAAGAAGATCGGCCAGATCAGGTTATCAACAGCAAGGCTGTTTTCCGCCACCAGGCGTCGGGTCGCGGCGTCATGGCGGTTGCGGCGGGGGCGGCTCAAGGGAAAATGACCGACCGGCATGGACGAGAACTCCTGAACGGCTCCAGACCGTCAGGAAGGCTGGAGCAGCAAAGTGAAAAATAAGGACAGTGGCGCAGTATGCGCTCCTGTCCGGCTTATGCAAGACCGGCGCGGCAGGTCAGCTCTGTGCCAGTTTGCTGTGTCTGCGACCGTAAAAGAGGTAAATGCCCATGCCGATGGCCAGCCAGATGACCAGCCGCAGCCATGTCAGACCGTCCAGAAAGATCATCATGGACCCGCAGGACAGAACCCCCAGCACAGGGACAATGTCACCCCCCGGCACGCGGAAGGCACGGGGGTGGGCCGGAGCCTTGCGGCGCAGGACAAACACCCCGATGCAGACCAGCACAAAGGCCAGCAACGTGCCGATGGATGTCATATGCCCCAGTTCGGAAATGGGCAGGAACGCGCTGAACAGGCTTGTCAGCACCATGAAGAAGATGTTGCACACCCACGGGGTCTGGAAGCGGGGGTGGGTGATGCTGAACATGCGCGGCAGCAGCCCGTCGCGCGACATGGCAAAAAAGACGCGGCTCTGACCCAGCAGCAGCCCCATCAGCACGGAGGTAAAGCCGCAGATAATCCCGATCTTGATGGCAAGCTGCAACCACGGGTATGGCGTGTGGTTGATGGCGGTTGCCACGGGGGCGGCATCTCCCAGCATGTCGCGGTAATTGACAAGCCCGGTCATGACAAAGGCAAAGCAGACATAGGCCAGCGTGCAGACCAGCAGGCTGCCCAGAATACCGATAGGCATGTCGCGGGCAGGGTTTTTGGCTTCCTGCGCGGTGGTGGAAACCGCATCAAACCCGACATAAGCAAAAAAGATGGTGCCTGCCGCACGCATGACGCCCGAAAACCCGTAATGGCCAAAAGTGCCATCATTGGGTGGGATAAACGGGTGATAGTTGGCGGGGTTGATGTAGCTGATGCCAAACCCGATAAAAGCGACAATGACCAGCACCTTGATGGTGACAATCACGGCATTGACCATGGCGGACTGCGAAATGCCACGGATCAGAATGGCTGACACAGCACAGATGATCACCACGGCAGGCAGGTTGATCAGACCATGCGCCACGCTGCCATCAGCCAGGTGAACGGTCTCGAAGGGAGAGGCCGTAAGCTGGGGGGGCAAGCCTATCCCCCATGTGCCCAGGAGCGATACGGTATAGCGTGACCAGCTGACCGCCACGGTGGCGGCCCCCACGGCGTATTCCAGCACCAGGTCCCAGCCGATAATCCAGGCCATCAGTTCGCCCAGAGTGACGTAGGCATAGGTATAGGCGCTGCCCGCAACAGGGATCATGCTTGCCAGTTCGCTGTAGCACAGCCCTGCGAATCCACAGGCGATGGCCGCGATGATGAAGGAGATTACAACGGCTGGCCCTGCGTTTTCCGCGGCGGCAATCCCGGTCAGGGAAAACAGACCCGCGCCGATGGTGGCGCCCACACCCAGTGCGACCAGGCTACCCGGCCCCAGAACGCGCTTGAGGCCCTGAGTGTTGCTCAGGCTGCTCAGGGGAAGACAGCGTGTAAAGGCTGACGAGGCTGGATTTTGCTCCATAGTCTTTTTTTTCTCCTGTCAGGGGCGCGACGAACGCGGTAAAGAGAGCGCCAGCGGTCATGTTTATTATAAAACAGGCCACGAGCACATCCGGCAAGATGTGTCTGATACCGTAATGAAGTGGTTGCCAGCCAACCGTAGCCCCCTGCCACGGCTGGCTGGCAACCCCGCCTTTTAAGGATATGTCTGAATGAGCCAGGCCGATCTGGACCGTTTTTTCCAAGCGTCACTTTCTGACACGGACCCTGCGGTATCGTCAGCAATTGCTGGGGAACTGACCCGTCAGCAGGAAGGGATTGAACTGATCGCAAGCGAGAACATGGTGTCTGCTGCGGTGCTTGCCGCGCAGGGCAGTGTTCTGACCAACAAATACGCCGAAGGCTACCCCGGCCGCCGCTACTATGGTGGCTGTGTTGAGGTGGACAAGGTGGAAACCCTTGCCATTGAGCGCGTGAAGGAACTGTTCGGGGCGGGTTATGCCAACGTGCAGCCTCATTCGGGCGCCAATGCCAACCAGGCCGCCTTTATGGCCATGGGCCAGCCGGGCGATGTCGTGCTGGGTATGAGCCTTGCAGCAGGCGGGCACCTGACCCACGGCGCTGCCCCCAACTATTCGGGCAAGTGGTTCAAGGCCGTGCAGTACGGCGTACGCCAGCAGGACGGCCTGCTGGATTACGAGGAAATGGAACAGCTGGCGCGTGAGCATAAGCCGCGTATTATTGTTGCCGGTGGTTCTGCTTATCCGCGCATTATCGACTTTGCCCGCTTCCGCAAGATTGCGGACGAAGTGGGCGCGTATCTCATGGTCGATATGGCGCATTTTGCTGGTCTGGTGGCGGCTGGTCTGTACCCGAACCCGCTTGAGCATGCCCACATTGTCACCTCCACCACGCATAAAACCCTGCGTGGCCCGCGTGGCGGCCTGATCCTGACGAACGATGCGGACCTTGCGAAGAAAATCAACTCCGCAGTGTTCCCCGGTCTGCAGGGTGGCCCGCTGATGCATGTGATCGCAGGCAAGGCCGTAGCGTTTGGTGAAGCCCTGCGCCCCGACTTCCGGGAATATCAGGCCGCAGTGCAGAAAAACGCGATCGTTCTGGCAGAAGTGCTGGTCGAGCGTGGTTTTGACATTGTGACTGGTGGCACGGACTCCCACCTGCTGCTGGTGGACCTGCGCCCCAAAAAGGTGACAGGCAAGGCAGCGGAAGCCGCTCTGGAACGGGCAGGCATTACTGCCAACAAGAACGCCATTCCCTTTGACCCGGAAAAGCCCGCCATTACCTCTGGCGTGCGTCTTGGCAGCCCGGCCGCTACGGCCCGCGGGTTCCGCGAAGCCGAGTTCCGCCAGATTGGCGAGATGATTGACGAAGTGCTGACAGCTCTGGCCGCTTCCGGCGGTGAGGGTGATACAGCAGTTGAAAACGCAGTCCACGCCCGTGTGCGTGAACTGTGCGCACGTTTCCCCATTTACTCCCGCTAACGGGGGTGGCTCGGTCTGCTGCCTGAAGAGGCGGCAGGCCAGGTTGTGGAGAAGTCTGACGGCAGGGTGTGGAGCTTGGGCTCCGCACCCTGTTTTTGTTTGGGGCGCCTAGACTGGCAGGCGCAGAGTGAACGCGCTGCTGAAATCACTTTATTGGAGCAAGGGTGCATACGAGGGTTTCAGACCCTTTTGTGGGCAACACCTGCAAGAGAGGCGACGAGGCTGCAACGCGGCAGCGGTCTTTCTTCCGCGAGTATTAAGATCTGCCGCGTCTTGTTAGCATCGGCATGCGTATCAGGCTGGTCGTGTCAGGCCACAGGGTCATCCGGGCGGGCTAGTCTTACGGCCGTGTGTCGCCGTCTGGGGCGTAGGTTGGGCATAACAAGCATGCAATTATCGTAAGGCGTGCGGATTTCATCAGGTCCGTCACGGGCGATGAGCGTTCCCGCCTGAGCGATGATCGTGCCGCTGGCAAAAGGCTGACGGAAGCGGAATGTCGCGGTTTCCGCCGTTATGCAGTCTGTGACCGTAGCATTCAGCACCACCCCGCCCGTCGTCTGCTGTGTGGTGTCCGGGTAAGGGAGCATTCCTGCATGGGCCAGAAACAGCCGTGTGCATAAAAGGGCCTGCTGGGCCGTACTCTGCCGCCAGTGCTGTCCGGCTTCCAGCAGGCAGGCCCGTGCCAGATTGCGGCTGGAAGAAAAGCGTTTGTAATCAATCAGCCGAGTGCCGTCATCATGGCCTTCGTCGCGGACAACGGCGGGGCAGTTGGGCTGTGCCTGGGCCAGCAGGGTGGCCAGTCGGATGTTTCTTTCGGGTGGGTTGACCAGAAAGAGCGGCTCCCCCGGCCAGAGCATGGAGTGCAGGTCCAGCAGAATATCCGCTGTATCAATGACCGGCAGGACCTCTCGCACCCGGCGCATTTCGTACGAACTGTGGGCCGAGCGGATAAACTCGGGTCGCCACAGGCGGTTCATATCCTCTTCCACATATCGGGCCAGTGCAGGCTTGGCGGGGGTGAAGCTGGCATAGGCCTGGAGGTTGAGGAAAATAAAACTCATGCGGCCCAGGCGTGGCCTTACGCCTTCTTGCAGCAAGGTATCCAGCGCGTAGGCTCCGCAGGGTTCGTTACCGTGCATGATAGCCGTAACAACCGCATGCGGGCCGGGCTGGCCGCTCTCAAAATGCTGTACGCCTGCAATGCCGCAGTTGCCACTCTGCCAGGGAGTCAGATCGGGGAGGGGATATTCCGTCAGGGCTGTGGGCAGCGCAACAGGCTGGGGGGGCAATGTGTCGGACAGGGTGCGGAAGCGGATGTGCTTCTGCCTCCATTTCTGACGTTTTGCCCCACAACTCATGCAGGCCCCGCGGGACGGAGGTTCTGTGTCCGTGGGACAGAGTATCGGTGGGGGAAACAGCCGGGTTGCATGGTGCCCCAGTATGCGGCGGGCTGGGGGAGGCTGCAATCCCCCCTCTGGGGGTGTGTTTTAGCTCTGCCGGTTGGTGCGGGTGCGGGGGGCGCCTGCCTTGGCTGTGGGGGTGGGCAAAGCCTGTTCGGGGGTCAGGATTCGCAGGCGGGTATTGGTGCCACTTTCAATCCCGCGCAGGTTGTTGCGTTCGTTAGGTGCACAGAGTGTCAGTGCTGAGCCCTTTTGCCCGCCACGTCCTGTGCGGCCAATGCGGTGCAGGTAGGTTTCGGGCTGGTTTGGCACGTCGTAGTTGATCACCTGCGCGACGGAGGCAATGTCGAGCCCACGGGCGGCAACATCGGTTGCCACCAGCACATACACGCGGCCGGAGGCAAAGCTGGCCAGCGTGCTGGTGCGCTTGTCCTGTGTCAGGTCGGCATGCAGGGGGGCAGCAGCCAGCCCGGCTTTTTTAAGGGTGCTGGCCAGCACGTCTGCCTCTGATTTGGT
Organism: Acetobacter vaccinii; assembly: GCF_008365315.1. NCBI lineage: Bacteria > Pseudomonadati > Pseudomonadota > Alphaproteobacteria > Acetobacterales > Acetobacteraceae > Acetobacter > Acetobacter vaccinii. The sequence goes on from NZ_CP043506.1 coordinate 1,834,959, forward strand.
GCGGACAAACACAATGCTGCGCAGCCGAGGGGCGCGGGAGAAAAAGTTTTTCACAAAAGGCAGCTTCGCGTCGTCATCCATGAACAGGGCTGCCTGCCGAATCGGCCCCTGCCGGGTTGGCAGGCGGTCGATGGTAATATCCTGCGGCTTGTGCAGCAGGGCTGACAGCAACGGCTGCTGGTCCTGGGGGCGCGTGGCGGAGAAAACAAGCGTTTGCAGGGGCTTGGGCAGATGGTCCAGCACGGTCGATGTTTCGTCCAGGAACTCGGCGGACAGCAGGCGGTCGCCTTCGTCCAGAACCAGATGGGCGCAGTCATCCAAAATACACAGCCCTGCTATTAACAGGTCGAGCAGGCGCCCCGGTGTGGCAATAATCACGCGGCTTGTGTGGTCATGTCCTGCCAGCAGGTCTGCCTGCTCAGTTTTGTCCATACCACCCAGAATGGAAATGACGGGTAATGACGCAGGTTGACCTTTGATGGGGTTGGCCATGCAGGCGTTAAAAACCTTGGCGGTCTGGAGTACCAGGTCACGTGTGGGCTGGAGCACCAGAACACACCGGGGTTTGCGCGCAGCCTGGAGTTTCTGGATCAGGGGCAGGGCATAGGCGGCGGTTTTACCTGTGCCTGTGGGGGCCGTTGCAAGAATGTCCCGCCCGTCCAGAATAGCCGGGATGGCAGCCTGCTGGATGGGGGTGGGTTCAAGCAGGCCCGCCTGTTTTGCCTGTGCGCACAGGGCGGCAGAGAGGCCTGTGTTTTCGAAACCACCGGACATAGTGTTGCCTTTCTCGTGGGGGAAAAGGTGGAAGGCCTTGCACACACGCTCTTGTGTCTGCAAGGACATAAAAAATATGCGGCGCCAAGCTGGCCCGCATGTGGGGTGTAGCAAAGGAAGGCGCGTGATGACGAGCGCAGTCTATGCCGGAACGGTAGCGGGTTCAAACACGGTGGCCGACACTGTGCAATGCGCGGCGTTTGTGGTGGGGGAAGATTTTGCGGGCATGCGCTCGCAGGCGCTGGGCCTGGCCGAGCGTGCGGGCTGGCGCAGCACGTTCTGCCCAGTCAGACCAGACCGGATTGCCCGGCTGGCGCTGGGCGGGCCTGCCTGGCTTGGCCGCCCGTTCCTGCGTGGGCATGACGGCAAGGCGCTGGAGGACAGCCCCGACCTGGCACAATCGGCTGTTGTTATTAGCGTAGGCGGTAAGGGTGGGGCTATGGGGGCTGCCCTGCGGTCTTCCCGGCACCCGGTTGTGCAGGTACAGAACCCACGGCAGAACCTCTCCCGGTTTGATCTGATCGTGGCGTGCCGGCATGACGACCTGAGTGGCCCTAATATTCTTGTCGGACGCACGGCCGTGCACGGGCTGACAGAGCCTTGCCTGCGGGCGGCGCGTCAGGTGTGGCAGCCGCGTTTTGAGCATCTGCCAAGGCCGCTTGTGGCGGCTCTGGTTGGAGGTGGCAACGGGCGTTATCGCTTTACGGATGCCGAAGCCCACAGGCTGGGGCAGGTGCTGGTCAACACTGTAAAGGCGGAGGGGGGGAGTTTGATTGTCACCCCCTCGCGCCGGACACAGCCTTCGGCGCTGAAAATTCTGGCGGGCTATGTGCAGCAGGTGAATGGCGTTCTGTGGGATGGCGAGGGCGAAAACCCCTATGTCGGCCTTATTGCCTGTGCCGATAGTCTGGTGGTGACCATGGATAGTGTGTCCATGGTGTCGGAAGCTGTGGCGGGGGAAGCCCCGGTGACCGTTTTCCCCCTGCCTGGCCGGTCCCACCGGATCAGCCATTTTATTGAGGAGCTGGAACTGGCTGAGCGTGTGCGTGTGCTGGACAGCACGGCTGACCGCTTGCCCAGGTCATGGGGTGTCAGGCCGCTGGATGATACGCCAGAGCTGGTGGGGGAAATGCATCGCAGGCTGGGGTTCTAAGGCTCAGGCCTTAGACCCAGATTGCTCCCAGCAAAACCAGCGTGCCCACAATCAGGGCGGCAACATGCCGCATGACATGCTCTGGCGTGTCCTGCGGCAGTGCGATGTAGAACAGCAGACAGTACGTTACCAAACCCACGCCAATGACGGCGCTGAGGGTGCGGATAATCGGGTAGGTTGAAATGTCGCGCGGGTCGAACTGCATGGCCTGTCCTGTTGCTGCTCCCCCCGGCGCGTCTGCGTGTCAGCCTTCTACGAAGGCTGATGCCGGATAGCCCTGTGCGAAGAGTGCCGCCCGTAGGGAGGAGTGGTTGATCTGGCTTGCGATACTGTGGCGTACAACCGGCTTGGCATGGAAGGCCAGCCCAAGCCCTGCCGCACCCAGCATGGGCAGGTCGTTAGCGCCGTCACCAATGGCAAGAGCGGCTGAAACGGGCAGTTTCAGGCTGTCCGCCAGCGTGTTGAGCAGGCGCAGTTTTGTGTCGGGCCCCAGAACAGGCTGCTCTACGGTGCCTGTCAGGGTTGCGCTGTCGTCGCTCAGGTGCAGTGTGTTGGCGTGGTGTTCATCAAAGCCGCACAGCGCGCCGACACGGGCGGTAAAATATGTAAACCCGCCTGATACCAGCGCTGTTCTGGCACCATGCGCCTTCATGGTGCGGACCAGTGCAACTGCCCCTGTGTTCAGGGTAACATCGGCCCAGGCCTGCTCCAGCAGGGTGGCGGGCAAACCCCGCAACAGGGCGACCCGTTCGTTGAGGGAACTGGCAAAATCCAGCTCTCCATTCATGGAGCGGGCGGTAATGGCCGCAACCTTGTCCCCCAGACCGGCAAGCCGGGCCATGTCGTCCAGCGTTTCGTTGGCGACAATGGTGCTGTCCATGTCGGACACCAGCAGCATTTTGCGCCGACCTTCTACCGAGGTCAGAATGGGGTCCACCTGCTGGGTACCCAGCGCCTCGCGCAGGTCGGGCAGTCTGTCCCATGCTGTGGCGGGGCAGGGAATATCCACAGCCTCGCCAGCAGACAGAACGGTGGCCTCTCCCATGCCGGAAACAATGTCCCGGGCAAGGGCGATGGTCGAGGGGGTGAGAACTGTTGCCTCGCGCTGGGCAACAAGGGTCAGAACAAGGCTCGTCATGGCTGGGTGGTGTGTGGCAGGAAAGCGGGCATGAAGCAAGAAGAACACAGCATGCAGGCAGAGGCCAGGGCCATGGTGGGCCACAGCGGCAGGCAGCCCGTGGCCCTGATTGTGGCCGGGCCAACCTGTTCGGGCAAATCCGCATTGGCGCTGGAGGTGGCGGCACGGCTACCGGCAACCATTATCAATGCGGATTCCATGCAGGTCTATCAGGACCTGCGTGTGCTGACGGCCCGCCCGACCGAGGCGGAGGAGCGCGCAGTGCCGCACCGCCTGTATGGTGTGTTGCCAGCCGGGCAGACCGGTAGCGTGGCGTGGTGGCGGACACAGGCGCTGGCCGCCATGGAGGACGCATGGCAGGCCGGGCGGCTGCCTGTTTTGTGTGGTGGCACCGGGCTGTATATGCGCGCACTCACCCACGGGCTGGCGTTGATTCCTGAGTGCCCGGACGACATTCGTCTGGCCGCGCGCGATCTGGTCGCACAGGACGGCTCCGCCGCCGTGCACGCGCGTTTGCAGGTGCTGGACCCGGAGAGTGCAGCCCGCCTGAAGCCGGAGGACAGCCAGCGCGTTACGCGTGCGTGGGAGGTCTGGCATGCAACAGGCAAAGGGATGAGCTGGTGGCAGGCCCAGCCAGGCCTGCCTGCGGCGGACTGTCGGTTTGTGGCGGTGCGTCTGGCACCGGAGCGGCCTATTCTGCGTGAGCGCATTGCCCGTAGATTCGCAGCCATGCTGGCAGGCGGTGCGGTGGAGGAAGTGCAGGCTCTGCTTGCCCAGGGGCTGGACCCGGCTCTGCCCGCCATGCGCGCCCATGGTGTGCCGGAACTTGCCGCGATGCTGGCTGGTGTTATAACAAGGGCCGAAGCCGAGCAGCGTGCCGTCCTGGCCACGGGCCGTTACACCAAGCGGCAGGCAACATGGTTTGCCCACCATGATCTGACAGAAAATGGGCTTACTAAAATAGTCAGCACATATTTCGACACGGATACGCAATTTTCGGAAAGAAACATGGACGATATTATATCTTTTATTGTTTCTGGGATTGACGCCCCACCGGGCAGGGCATAAACATCCCGCTACTCCCACCTCCGGGAAAAGAGGATACCATGACACTCAAGACTACCCACGCTCCCTCGGACGCACAGACAGACGCAACCCTTGCGGGTGCGGAAGTGCTTATGCGCGCTCTGGTCGAGCAGGGGGTCGAGGTTATTTTCGGCTATCCCGGCGGCGCGGTCCTGCCTATTTATGATGCGCTGTTTAAGCAGGACAGCATCCGCCACGTGCTGGTCCGGCATGAGCAGGCCGCCGTGCATGCGGCCGAGGCCTATGCGCGCTCCACCGGCAAGGTGGGTGTGGTGCTGGTCACCAGTGGGCCGGGTGCCACCAATGCCGTGACAGGCCTGTTGGATGCCATGATGGATTCCGTGCCGCTGGTGTGCCTGTCCGGGCAGGTGCCCACAGCCCTGATCGGGAATGATGCGTTTCAGGAAGCTGATACAACAGGCATTACCCGCCCCGTCACAAAGTACAATTATCTTGTGCGTCGGCCGGAAGATCTGGCCCCTGCGGTGCATGAAGCCTTTGCCATTGCGCGCTCTGGCCGCCCCGGCCCGGTGCTGATCGACCTGCCCAAGAATATTACCGTAGGCCCGGCTCCCTATGTGGCGGCCAAGGATGTTGTGGCCCGCACAGGCAAGATCCGCACCCAGCCCGACCGTGCGGCAGTGGCCCGTGCCGTTGCTGTCATGAAGGCGGCGCGCCGCCCGCTATTTTATATTGGCGGCGGCATCATCAACTCCGGCCCGCAGGCGAGCGAAGCCCTGCGTGCGCTGGTTGATGTCACGGGCTTTCCCATTACCTCAACCCTGATGGGGCTTGGTGCGTTTCCGGGTACGGATGGGCGTTTTCTGGGCATGCTGGGCATGCACGGCACGTATGAGGCCAATCTGGCCACCCATGGGTGCGATGTGCTGATCGCACTGGGCAGTCGTTTTGATGACCGGGTGACCGGCCGCGTCAATGCGTTCTCTCCCGGTTCCTTCAAGATCCATGTCGATATTGACCCCTCCCAGATCAACAAAATCATCCATGTGGATGAAGCGATCGTGGGTGACGTGGGGGAAACCATCGCGCTGATGATCGAGGAATGGCAGGCCCAGCCCGCGCAGGACCGTGCGGAAGACCTGGCCGCCTGGTGGGCGCAGATCGAAGGCTGGCGTGCGCTGGACTGCCTGCGCTTTACCCAGAACCCGCAGCCTGATGCCGTTATCAAGCCGCAGCAGGCCATCAGCCGGATTTACGAACTGTCGCGTGCGACAGGGCGGGAGACCTATGTCTCGACCGAAGTGGGCCAGCACCAGATGTGGGCCGCCCAGTTCTTCCGTTTTGATACTCCCGGCCGGTGGCTGACATCGGGTGGTCTGGGCACGATGGGCTATGGTCTGCCTGCCGCTGTTGGCGCGCAGGTGGCACATCCCGATGCTCTGGTGATGGATATTGCGGGCGAAGCCTCAACCCTGATGAATATTCAGGAACTGGGGACGATTGCCCAGTACCGCCTGCCGGTCAAAATCTTCATCATCAACAACCATTACATGGGCATGGTGCGCCAGTGGCAGGAACTGCTGCACGGGTCGCGCTATTCCGAAAGCTACAGCGACGCCCTGCCGGATTTTGTAAAGCTGGCAGAAAGCTTCCACGCCCGTGGCCTGCGTGTCACCCGGCTGGATGAGTTGGATGACACCATCCGTCAGGCGCTGGAGCATGACGGTCCGGTCATGGTTGATATCTGCGTGGCGGAGGGGGAAAACTGCTTCCCCATGATCCCGTCTGGCGCGGCACATAATGAAATGATCCTGGGCCCGGAGCAGGAAGAAAGCGGGGCGCAGGTCAGCACGGAAGGGCGGATGCTGGTCTGAGACAGGCCCATGACGGGCTTGATCCTCTTTTTTCCGTTTCCGGTCTGATTTCAGGGAATCTGGCAATGCAGCATGAAGTTTCCGGCTCTGCCGTCATCTCGCTTCTGGTGGACAATGAAAGCGGCGCGCTCGCCCGTATTGTCGAACTGTTTTCGGGCAGGGGTTACAATATCCAGAGCCTGACCGTGGCCCCGGTGGATGAGTGGAACCTGACATCCCGCGTTAATATCGTGACATCGGGCACCCCGTCGGCACTCCGGCAGGTCAAGGTGCAGATCGAGCGCCTTGTGCCGGTGTCACGCGTGGTCAACCTGACAGCCGAAGGCCCGTGCGTTGCGCGGGAAATGGCGCTGGTGAAGGTTGTGTCCTCTGGTGAAATGCGCACCGAAGCTCTGCGCATTGCCGAGGCCTTCAGGGCGCGGGCGGTGGATACCACAGCCCAGTCCTTTGTTTTTGAACTGACCGGCTCAAGCGACAAGCTGGACAGTTTCATAGACCTGATGCGTCCGCTTGGTCTGGCGGAGGTTTCACGCACGGGCGTGGCTTCCATCTGCCGGGGACCGCAGACAATTCAGAACTTCTGAAGTATAGAGCAAGCATCAACGCCGGGGACTGTCCCCGGCCACAGAGAGAATTGGAGAATGGCTATGCGCGTGTATTACGATCGTGACGCCGATGTGAATCTGATCAAGAGCAAAAAGGTTGCGGTTATCGGTTATGGCAGCCAGGGCCATGCCCATGCCAACAACCTGAAGGACAGCGGCGTTACGGATATCGTAATCGGCCTGCGCGAAGGCTCCACCGCAGTAGAAAAGGCCCGCAACGCAGGCTTTACCGTTATGACCCCCGACCAGGCTGCTGCCTGGGCCGATGTGGTCATGGTGCTGACCCCCGATGAAGGCCAGGGCGCTCTCTACAAGGAATCGCTGGAAAAGAACCTGAAGCAGGGTGCCGCTCTGGCATTTGCCCATGGCCTGTCCATCCACTTCCGCCTGATCGAAGCCCGCCCCGACCTGGACGTGTTCCTGATTGCTCCCAAGGGCCCCGGCCACACTGTGCGTTCCGAATACCAGCGTGGCGGCGGCGTGCCCTGCCTGGTGGCTATCGCTCAGGACAAGTCCGGCAAGGCTCTGGACATTGCTCTGTCCTATGCGTCCGCCATTGGTGGTGGCCGTGCAGGCACGATCGAAACCTCCTTCAAGGAAGAAGTGGAAACCGATCTGTTTGGTGAGCAGGCCGTGCTGTGCGGTGGTCTGGTCGAGCTGATCCGCGCTGGTTTCGAAACCCTGGTCGAAGGCGGCTACGCCCCGGAAATGGCCTACTTCGAATGCCTGCACGAAATGAAGCTGATCGTGGACCTGATCTACGAAGGCGGTATTGCCAACATGAACTACTCCATCTCCAACACCGCGGAGTATGGTGAGTACGTGTCCGGCCCGCGCGTGATCACGGCGGAAAGCAAGAAGGCCATGAAGGACATCCTGACGGATATCCAGAACGGCACCTTCGTGCGCAACTTCGTTGTCGAAAACCAGTCCGGCAACGTGTTCTTCAAAGCAACCCGCGCCCGCAACGACGCCCACCAGATCGAAGCTGTTGGCGACAAGCTGCGTAGCATGATGCCGTGGATCTCCAAGTCCCGCCTCGTGGACAAGACCCGCAACTAAGCGCGTCGTCTGGTCGGCCCTTCGGGGCCGCCCTTGCCGCAAGGCTGCCAATGGCTCCCCCATGCAGATGGGGGAGCCATTGGTGTTTATGGGGTCTGCAAAGGGGAGGTCAGCGGATCATCCGGCGGATCACGCTCATGAGTTCATCCAGCGACTCCGCACCGCCATTGTCCTGCACGGCCCGGCGCACACAGCCCTGGGCATGGGTGTTCAGGATCTGGATGCTGACAGCATCAATGGCCGAACGCACGGCGGAAAGCTGGGTCAGAATATCCACGCAATAGCGGTCGTCGCGCACCATGCTGGCAATACCGCCAACCTGCCCTTCAATCCGGCGCAGGCGGTTGAGCAGGGCTGCCTTGTCAGGCTGCACGACCTGCCTGTCCTTGGTGGGGTCATCGGGCTGCGTGCCGTCATTGCAGGCGGTGCACCCCGCAGGGCTGTGAGAACTGTCTGTCATACTGCACTGGTTGTAGAACACACCTGCGGGCATGACAAAGAAAGCCCTGCTGCGCTCTAAGCCTGTTTTTCCGTCCTATGGCTGGAACAAACGGCCTCCGCTGTGCCGTAGGGCGGAGGCCTTTAAAAAGCGGCTGTTTTGGTCTTGCTGTTTCAGCCTAGTACCAGGCGCGCAGGCCGAAGGTAAAACGCACATCATCTCTGGTGCTGGTTTGTGGCCGCCATCCATGACCTGCATGACCCATCCCTCCACCATACTGCCCGGAATAGGTCACCGCTATGTAGGGTGCGAGATTGCGGATGAACTCATAGCGCAGCCGCAGCCCCATGTCGGCATCAGACAGGCCCTGTGACACACCACGCGCCGGGTCTGCGCTGGAATAGAAGTTCAATTCGGCCTGAGGCTGCAGGATCAGCCTGTTGGTAATCAGCAGGTCGTAGGACCCCTCCAGCTTACCCGCGACCCCTTGGGCGTTGAAGTAGGCGGTGGCTGAGACATCGAAGAAATAAAGGGCAAGCCCCTGTATGCCTACCGCCCCCCAGGCACGGGCCGGGCCGCTATCCAGGTCCAGCCGGACCCCGGCCTGTGCATCAAAATAGGTGGAAATGGCGTGGTCATAAAAGGCCTCGTGGTCTCCATCGCTAAAGCGTCCCTGACCATTCATGGTGCCTTCGGACTTCAGCCATAGCTTGTCATGGTCGGTGCCATACCAGGCTTGGCCCGAGTATCGGAACTGGCTGTCACCTTGGCTGTAACGGCCTTCAAACTGCTCCAAAATGGCATGCAGATAAGTGCCGTGGTCCATGACCGGGGGCATGTCATGTTTGTAACGGATATGCGGTATGGCTGGCGGGGTTGCAGGCCAGCGACTGCTGGGGCTGAGCGGTGGCAGAGGTGTGGGCGTCGTGGTGGGCGTGCTGGTGGAGGGGGCACTGTGCGGGTGTGCTGCTGCGGGGTGTGTCTCCTCCATGTCATCCATATCCATATCGTCCATGTCCTCCATACCTGCCATGGCATGGGGCTGGGTTTTATGGGTGGGCTGTGCGCTGGCAGCCATGGGCGGCAGGCAGAGGGCTGCCAGCATTATGGTGCGCAGGGTCAGGCTATGGGTCATCATGACACCACCACTGTGCGGAACATGCCAAGGTCCATGTGGTAGAGCAGATGGCAATGGAAGGCCCATAGTCCCGGCGTGTCGGCGCTGACCAGATAGCTCAGTCGGCTACCGGGCTGTGAAATAATGGTGTGCTTGACCGGGTTGTAAAGTCCCTGACCATTTTCCAGTTCGCTCCATAACCCATGCAGATGGATGGGGTGTTCCATCATGGTGTCGTTGATCAGCACAAAGCGTACCCGCTCACCCAGACGGAGTGGAATGGGCTCGGCTTCCGAGAATTTTTTGCCATCAAACCCCCAGATATAACGTTCCATATTGCCGGTCAGGTGCAGGGTAATGGCGCGTGAGGGGGAGCGCGTGTCCGCAATGGGGCGGGTGGCCCGCAGGTCTGCATAGGTCAGCACGCGCCTGCCGTTGTTCCGCAGGCCATCACCTGGGTCTGCCAGCCGGTTGACGGGCATGGCGGCGACATTCTGGTTTTCCACATTCAACGGGGGCGCGTCGTGGGCCGGGCCGGGCATGTCTTTCATGCCATGGGTCATGGCCATGCCCATGTCCAGCATGGTGCGGACGGGGCGCGGGTCCATGGGGGGGATGGGGGCTGTCATGCCTGCATGGGGGGTCAGTGTGCCGCGTGCGTAGCCTGTGCGGTCTTCGGTCTGGGCAAAAACTGTATAGGCCTGGTTGGCGGTGGGCTGCACAAGGCAGTCGTATGTCTCGGCTACACCTATACGGAATTCATCAACAGTCACAGGCTCAACATCCTGCCCGTCAGACTGGATAACGCGCATCTGCAAGCCGGGAATGCGGATGTCATAAAACGTCATGGCCGAGGCATTGATAAAGCGCAGCCTTACAGTTTCCCCGGGCTTGAACAGGCCCGTCCAGTTGGCCGTGGGGGGCTGTCCGTTCATCAGGTATGTATAGGTTGCCCCTGTCACATCGGAAATATCGGTGGCGGCCATGTTCATGCCCGCCCATTGCAGGCGGTCCCGCAGGACAGCCATGGCGCCGTCACGCCGGGCATCCTTGAAAAAGGACGCCACGGTGCGCTGGCGGAAGTTGTAATAGTCGTCCTGAAATTTCAGGTTATGGACAATCCTGTCCGGGTGGGTTGCACTCCAGTCAGACAGCAGGATCACATAATCCCGGTCATACTGGTGTGTCTCCCCTCCGGCGGGGTCGATAATGATTGCCCCATACAGGCCCATGGCCTCCTGCATGTTGGAGTGGCTGTGGTACCAGTAGGTGCCGCTCTGCTTGACGGGAAAGCGGTAGGTAAAGCTCTGACCGGGGGGAATCCCCCCAAAGCTGAGACCCGGCACCCCATCCATATCGGCAGGACAGCGGATGCCATGCCAGTGGATGGAGGTATCCTCGTCCAGAGTGTTGTGCACATTCAGCGTTACCGTGTCTCCTTCCCGCCAACGCAGGATGGGGGCAGGCACCTGCCCGTTGACAGAGGGCGCGTGTTGCGGCTGGGGCAGAATATGCACACCTGTGCGCTCTATGGTCAGGTCAAAGACATCCTGCGGCTTGGGCGGGATCTGGCCGGGCGGCAGGCACGTGGGGGTGGCTCTGGCGGCCGGAGGCAGGCAGGCCAGTGTGGCCAGCGCCCCGGCACCGGCTAGCAGGCGGCGGCGGGATATGGCCGCACGGCCTGTGGGAAGGGAAGAAACAGACATGGCATGTACCATCCATCGGGCATGCAACGGCGTGCATGACTAAGGCTGAAAGGCAGGGGATATGTCCCTGTTGAAATCAGGCCTGATGGAGTCTGGGTGGGGGCAGGAGGGGCGTTAGCCTCTGTCCCGGCCGGATGGCACGGGCCTGTGGGGGCTGGGTCAGTGTGCTGGCCAGCAGAGGGTGTGGTGGCGTTATGGCAGGCCGGGCCAGTGCCAGACCATGCTGCACCGTGCAGCAGGGCAGGCTATGGGTATGGTGTGTCGCGTTGGAGCCTGTATGCAGGCAGCATGTGCTGTCGCTGGCCTGTGGGCTTGCGGGCGGCATGTCCGGGCAGTCAGCCTGTGTCGTGGTGGAGTGGCTATGGGGCATGACGTGTGGGGCTGCCAGCGCCATACGGGCCTGTGGCACGGCCATGACAAACAGGCCGAGCAGTACCATCAGAACCGGGCAGAGGCGATGCAACATGGCTTGAATATACCCCATGGGGGCATATGATGGCAACAGAATCAGAGTGCCTTGCCAAAGGCTGGCGGTTGCCGGGCCAGAGCATGCACGGGAGTGAAGGACCATGACCCAGACAGTCAGCTTCCCGGTGGAGGGTATGTCCTGCGCCAGTTGCGCCACCCGGTTGGAAAAAGTGCTCAACCGGCTGGATGATGTGCAGGCCACTGTCAATTTTGCCACAGGCCGTGCCCAGGTCAGCCTGCCGGAGGGTCGGGCCGGGGTGGACACGGTCTTGGAGGCGGTTGGCAAGGCGGGGTTTGGTGTGGCGCCCGAAACGGTGGATCTGGCGCTGACAGGGCTGACCTGCGCGGCCTGTGCCAGCAGGGTGGAAAAACTGCTGAATGCTCAACCCTCCGTGCAGGCCTCGGTTAATCTGGCGACCGAGCGCGCACATGTCAGCTTTGTGCAAGGTGTCACAGACCCCGCCACCCTGATTGCCGCGGTGGAAAAAGGGGGCTACGGGGCCACGGTCTACCAGCCCGAGGCTGATACCGCCCGCACAGACCGCCGTGCGGCGGAATGGCGGGCTGAATTGCGGGGCTTCCTGTTTGCTCTGGCCCTCAGCCTGCCTTTTCTGGTGCAGATGGTGGCGATGATGCTGGGTCTGCATTGGCTGGAAATGCCCAATATCGTGCAGCTTGTGCTGGGGGCTGTGGTACTGTTTTGGTGTGGGCGCGGCCTGCATGTTGCAGCTTGGCACGCGGTGCGGAGCGGGTCTGCCACCATGGATGTGCTGGTGGTGGCCGGGGCTGGCACTGCATGGCTGTTCAGCACTGTTGTCACGCTTTTGGGGTTGGATCAGCCTGTCTATTTTGAACCCGGTGCACTGGTTGTCACCTTTGTGCTGCTAGGGCGTGTGCTGGAAAGCCGGGCACGGGCGCGGGCCAGTGCGGGGATGGAAAGTCTGCTGCGCCTTCAACCCCGCACAGCCCATGTTGAGCGGAATGGCACGGAGGTGGATGAACCCGTTGACCACATAGCCGTGGGCGATGTGTTTGTCGTGCGGCCTGGGGAGTCAGTGCCGGTTGATGGCGTTGTTCTCAGCGGTGCGTCGGAACTGGACGAGGCCATGTTGACGGGGGAAAGCGTGCCCGTTGCCAAAAAGGAAGGGGCACGCCTGTACGCGGGCACCCTGAACCAGACCGGTATGCTGCGGGTTAAGGCAACCCAGGTGGGTGCACAGACCATGCTGGCGGGCATTGTGCGTATGGTGCAGCAGGCCCAGGGCAGCAAGGCGCAGGTGCAGCGCCTAGCTGACAGGGTGTCGGCTGTGTTTGTGCCTGTTGTGCTGCTGCTGGCGGTACTGACCTTCGGGGTAGGCTGGTTCTGGACGGGGGATATTGGCCGTGCGGTGCTGAGCGCCGTGGCTGTGCTTGTGGTGGCCTGCCCATGCTCTCTTGGTCTGGCTACGCCGACAGCAATCATGGTGGGTACGGCACTGGGGGCCAAGGCGGGCATTTTGTTCAGGAATGCGGATGCGTTGGAGCAGGCCCGACGGTTGACTGTGCTGGTCACAGACAAAACCGGCACGCTGACGCTGGGTAAGCCCGGTGTCGTGGCGGTGCAGGCCGCTGCGGGGCAGACCGAGGCAGAACTGCTGGCGCTGGCGGGTGCGCTGGAGCGCAATTCCGAACATCCATTGGCACGGGCGGTGGTTGCCCATGTGCGCGACAGTGGGGTGGTTGTGCCTGCTCTGGAGGGCTTTAAGGCCACGCCGGGTCTTGGGGTCAGTGGGCAGGTGCAGGGGCAGCAGGTTGCACTGGGGTCTCCCGCTTTTCTGGCCGAGTTGGGCTGTGGGGGGGATGATGCGCTGGTGAGCCACTGGCAGGAGCAGGGCCGCACGGTCATTGGTGTCAGCCGTGGTGCGCAACTGGTGGGCTATCTGGCTCTGGCTGATCAGATTCGGCCCGAAGCCCCGGCGGCTGTTGCCGCTTTCAAACAGCGTGGCCTGCGGGTGGTCATGCTGACAGGAGATAACGAGCGTGCAGCCCGCGCCGTAGCGGCACAGGTTGGCATAGAGGACGTTCTGGCTGGTGTCCTGCCCGGGCAGAAGGCGGAGGCCGTCGGGCGGCTGAAAGGGCAGGGCCAGTGTGTGGGCATGGTGGGTGACGGGCTGAATGACGCCCCGGCTCTTGCTGCCGCAGATGTCAGCTTTGCCATTGGGGCCGGGGCCGATGTGGCGTTGGAAACAGCCGATATTGTGCTGATGCGTAGCAACCTGCTGGCGGTGGAGGATGCAATCTCCCTGTCCCACGCCACTGTCAGAAAAATATGGCAGAACCTGATTTTTGCATTTGGTTACAACATTCTGGGCCTGCCGCTGGCGGCATCGGGCCATTTGGCCCCCGTTGTTGCGGGGGCGGCCATGGCTATGAGTTCCGTCTCGGTTGTCAGCAACTCCCTGCTGCTCAACCGTTGGAAACCTCACCGACAGGGGTAGGATTACACAGGCAGGCTGGGGGTGCTGTCACCGAGCAGGATGCTGCTGCTATGGGGCCGCCATTCCCCGGTGTTTTCATCCCGCCCTTGTAGGTACAGGCGGCGGGTTTTGCCTGCGGGTACGGGGTTGCTGGCCTCGCGCATAAAAGGCTGCATGGCGGCTGTTTGTTTGTGGTTGATCAGGCAGCAAAGCGGAGTGGCGGTATAGGTTGTCAGCAAGTCTGCTGAACTGTCCTCCCCCACAAACAGCATCAGCGGCGGGCGCTTTCGCTTGTCCTGAAAATGCTTGCGGATCAGCGCGACCTTGTTTTCCCCAAACGGCAGGGGCGTATGGGGGGCTTCCACGGGCTGCATGATATGTTTTTTCTCTGCCAGTCGGGCACCAAAAACATCATCATGCCGGACGGTGTAGCCATACTCGGCTGAGGAGGCGAACAGGGCGACAACATCCTCCATTGCGGAGGAGCAGATAACCGGGTCTATCCCGTGTTCCAGCAGGATCTGGAACAGATTGGCCATTTCCGCTGTCAGCCGCAGCATCTGGGTGACACTGGCAGCGACCGGCCCAGCTTTGCCGGGGCGGTCGGTCGGGCAGCGCCAGTTGCGGGTGGCAATGGCGGCCCCCAGCCCCCATTCATTGGTAGCACGGCTGAGGGTGGAGACCTCGGTATCATGCTGTCCGGCCAGCAGGCTGATCATCCAGCGTTGAGCGACTTCTGGCCCACGGGTTGCTGTCAGTGCCTGGTGGCAGAATGCCATTCTGGCCCTAAACCCCTGCAATGCGGGGTCTTTGTCCAAGTCCTCAGCGGGTAGGGGGGGTGGCTTCTGGCCATAGCGACCTAGCAGTGTGGCGTAATCTTCCACAATGTCATCCACCAGTGCATCAAACAGCACGGGCTGGTGGTGCAGGTTTACAAAGGGGGCTGGCAGTGGTCCCGTTGGTGCAAGGCCATGGAATAATTGGCGAAAGTCGAGCACTGGCAGAACAAAGCTGAAATGTTCCAGCATGAATAAAAACAGCATCTGCTGGGCGTCGCCCACAATGGCGGTGTTATTCCAGTCAGACACCACATAGGGGCGGGACTGCGGGTCGTAGGTTTTGGAATACCGGCCATGGGTATTGACCAGCGCCTGAATAGCCGCATGCAGCGGCGGATTCCACTTGAGCGTATCAAGCTGCGGGGGCGGGCGTTCCTGCATTTCGGGCGGGGTTGCGGCCCAAGCGCGGGGCATGGCCAGCAGGCTGGCAGCCCCAAGTCCAAACAGGCGGCGTGACAATGTCAGGCTGACGGGGGGCATGGCGCGGACAATCCTGCTCTGTCTGGTTCATGCCTGCCTTGGTCAGGCAGTGGGGCGGTGCGCCAGAAGTGTAATGGCGTGTTGTGTCAGTTCATTCAGCACCGCAGTCGGGTCTGCCTCCAGGCCCTTACTGGCCTCTGTCAGCAGGATGGTGTCAAAGCCATGGCGGCGGGCATCCAGGGCAGTCGCGCGGACACAGTATTCCAGCGCGACCCCACAGACAAAAACCCGCGTTATGCCCGCAGCCTGGAGCAGATCGGCCAGTGGAGTGCCGTTGGCGGTGGTGCCTTCAAAGGCAGAGTAATGATCCGTCTCTGCGTCCACCCCTTTGAAAACAGCCTGTGTGCTGGCGGGCAGCCGCAGGTCGGCCGCGAGTGCTGCGCCATCGGTGTCAGCAACACAATGGGCGGGCCATGGCCCCGCAGGCGTGTTGGCGGCAAAGGAGGAATGTTCGGGCGGGTGCCAGTCCTGACTGGTGGCGACACAGCCAAAAGGCAAAGCCGCCCAGGCATTGATAACAGGGATAACAGCCTCAGCCCCCGCCACGGCCAGACTGCCGCCGGGCAGAAAATCATTCTGCACGTCCACAATCAGCAGGGCATCCTGCGGCCCTGGCGGGGGGGAGAGGGGTGGTGTCACACCGCCCCCGGTGTCAGGCGTGCCAGAGCGCGTTTACGCCCGATCAGTGGCAGCAGGTCACGCAGTTCCGGCCCCTGCTCCTCACCCGTCAGCGCCAGACGGAGGGGGTGGAACAGGGCTTTGCCTGTCCGGCCTGTCTGTTCACGCAGGGCTGTGGTCCATGTTTTCCAGGTTGTGGTGTCCCATGGTTCGGCAGGCAACAGGGCTGCTGCCTCTTTTAGGAAGCTTTCCTCCCCTTCCTGCACCGGGGGGATAATGTCTTCACAGGTGACCTGATGCCACAATCTGGTTTCAGACAGCAGTTCCAGATTGCCACGCACAGCCAGCCAGAAGGCCTCGGTCGCACCTTCCGGCAGGCGGCTGGACACGGCCTCGTAGGGCAGTTGGGCCAGCAGCTTGTGGTTCAGGGCAAGGAGCTGGCGGGTGTCAAACCGTGCTGCCGAGCGCGAAATATGGGATAGGTCGTACAGAGCAGCCTGCTCGTCAAAGGGCAGCAGCACCGGGTCGTCTGAACTACCCAGCCGTGCCAGATAGGACACAAGGGCCTGTGCCTCTACCCCATCCTGCCGCAGTGTGCGGAGGGAGCACGCGTCAAACCGCTTGGACAGTTTGGAGCCGTTTTCATCCAGCAGCAAAGGCATATGCGCAAAGCGGAAGTGGTCGGGGTGTGCGCCTAGAGCTTCTGCAATATCAATCTGCACGCCGGTATTGGTGACGTGGTCTTCCCCACGGATAATGTGGGTGACCTTGCTTTCCAGATCATCCACGACTGAGGCAAGGGCGTAAAGCACGGTACCATCGGCCCGAACCAGCACAGGGTCGGAGACAGACGGCAGCTTGACCTGGCAATCCCCCATGACCATGTCGCGCCAGCGTACGGTCTTATTGGACAGCATAAAGCGCCAGTAAGGCACCTTGCCATTGGCTTCGGCCTGGGCACGCTGCTGGGCAGTCATTTTCAGCATGGCGCGGTCATACACCGGGGCGCGGCGCTGGCGGATCTGCGTTTCCCGCTTGGTGGCCAGCTCCTGCTCGTTTTCAAAGCAGGGGTAAAGCCGGCCGGAGGCTTTCAGTGCAGCAATGGCGCGCTCGTACCTGTCCAGCCGGTCGGTCTGGCGGAAGGTTTCATCCCAGGTAATGCCCATCCAGCCCAGGTCCTGCTTGATGGCGTCCACCAGTTCCTCGCGCGATCGGCCGGTATCGGTGTCGTCGATACGGAGCTGAAAGCTTGCGCCATGGCGGCGGGCATACAGGGCGTTGGCAATGGCAAGGCGGGCATTGCCCACATGCAGGAGGCCGGTAGGGCTGGGAGCGAAGCGGAGTTTCATGCTCAAGGCTTATGACGTGAAAGGGGAATAAAGGCTAGAAGGAAGAAAACCGCCCTGAGGAGGGAAGGTGCTGGGCAATGTCTTCGTCCAGGGCGTCTTCTGCCGTGTCTTCCGCAGTGGTGTCCTCGGCGCTGTCGTCGTCCTCGTCGTCAACAAGGCGGCGGGGGTCCAGGGTGCGCCAGTCGCGTTCCATGGGGCTTGCGGGTTCTGCTGTAAAATCATCCAGCTCATTGGCGGAATGCCAGCCGTCCTCACCCGCATCGACCACCACAGCATCTTCGCCAAAGCTGCACCATGCAGCCAGCACGTCGCGGGCGGAGGCACCGGGCACGCGGCAGCGTTCCACACTGTCGCGCACATAGGCGCGGGCAAAGGCGTTGGCGTGGGGCAGGTCGTAAAAGACTTTTACTTCCTCAATGACGTTATCATCCCCTTCAGCCGAGAGGTCGATGATACGCACAGTCCATGTCTTGTCCTGTGGGGTGGCGGCTTCAGTCATGGCTGTCTTTCTTCGTCTGTTCCGGGCGGGTGGCGGAAAACAGGAACTCCCGCCCCACTTTTACCCGCCGGACACCATCGTAGGCAATAATATCGGCCGTGGCGTAGGTTTCGTTCCAGAGTTCAGGAATATAGGAACCCGTGCCCACAACATCCAGCGGTGCCTTGGCATCGGCCATACAGGCGCATTTTGTCACACCAAAGCCTGATGAGGCGATGATGCGTACCAGCGGAAAGCCTGCGTCATCAAGCGTGTCACGCATTTTCCAGATTGCAGCAGCCGAGACACCAGTGCCGATCAGGTAGCGTAGTTCCTTGTCGGACCGGTAGCGGCGCAGGGCTTCTGGCGCATGGCGGTTGACCACGGCGTAGGAATCCTGCGGGTTCAGCCCTTCCATAAAGCGCCCGCCGTGGGTGTCCAGGCGCACGGCCAGACGGCCAGCGGCCGCCAGCTCTGGAAAGCGGCGGCAGACCGCCAGGGTGTCGGTAATTTCCTGCCCGAAGTAGTCAACCAGCACGACCAGGTCCGTATTGGGGAACTGGTCGTGGAACATCTCGGCAGCCCGCACGGTGGAACCGGCATAGCCGATCAGCGCATGGGGCATGGTGCCCAGCCCGTGGGTTGTTTCAAAAAACGGAGCCACGGCGTCGTTTGCCGTGCCGACAAAGCCGGTTGCTCCGTCCTTGCGCGCAGCCCTGCTGCCGACAGAGGCGGCATAGGCCATCAGCTCCTGCATTTCGTACCCGGCACAGTGCCGTGCATCCATGGCCAGAAAGCGGGTGCGGGGCAGGGAAAGGGCCATCTGGTAGGCCCGTAGGGCTGCCACACAGGGGCTGCCCAGTTTTTGCAGCAGCAGTGTTTCCAGGTCGGCCAACTGGCTGAAGGGGCCGGTAATGTGTAGCAGAGGTTCCCCGGCTCCCACCCATTCCCCTTCCGGGTGGATCAGGTTGACCGAGTAGGTGCAGCCTCGGGCTTTAAGCACATTGTCCAGCCACGCCAGCATAATGCCGGGCGCGGAAATGACCGGTGTGCGGATAAAGAAGGCATAGGTAACTTCGCAGTCGCCAAAGTGGCTGACAAGCTGCCGGGTGCGGTTGAAATAGGAATCCGTACGGGCTCGGATGTCGGCGTCAGCCAACGCGGCGCTGGAACGGGCCTGTGCCACGCCGGGCAACCCTGCGGGAGTGGGGGGGGTAGTCATGCGTGGATGCTCTTCTTGCTACCATTGGCGGTGGCTGGATGATGGCCACTGCGGGCGGTGGCGTAAAGGCCACCCCCCGCGTGTGTGATCAGCGGAAAGAGCGTGGCGCGTCAGACGCGTGCGGTCAGTTCCTCAGCGATCAGGAAGGCCAGTTCCAGCGACTGTTCCGCATTCATGCGCGGGTCGCAGAAGGTTTCATAGCGGTCGCCCAGGTCTGCTTCTGTCAGGCGCTGCGCGCCGCCGACACATTCCGTCACGTTCTGGCCGGTCATCTCCAGATGCACGCCCCCTGCGGGCACACCTTCGGCCGCGCAGACACTGAAGAAGCCTTTGACCTCGTCCATGATGGAGTCGAAGGAGCGCGTCTTCACTTTCTGCTGGGTGGAGATGGTGTTGCCGTGCATGGGGTCGCTCAGCCATGTCACCTGCTGGCCGCTGTCGCGGACGGCGCGCATGATGGGGGGCAGGAATTCCCCGATCTTGCTGGCTCCCATGCGAGAGATCAGCGTAATACGCCCGGCCTCGTTGTTCGGGTTCAGAATGTCGTTCAGGCGGCGGATGTCATCAACGCTGGTGGTGGGGCCAACCTTGATGCCAATGGGGTTACGCACCCCGCGCAGGAACTCAACATGCGCTCCGTCGGGCTGGCGGGTACGGTCCCCGATCCAGACAAAATGGGCCGAGCAGTCGTACCATTCCCCGGTTGTGGAATCGATGCGCGTCAGAGCCTGCTCGTAAGGCAGCAGCAGCGCCTCGTGCGAGGTGTAGAACTCTGTTTCATCCACCTGCGCGGAGGAGGCAGCATCAATCCCGCAGGCCTGCATGAAGGCCAGGGTCTCGCCAATACGTTCGGCCATGGCGCGGTAGCGGTTTGCCAGCGGTGAGCGCTCGACAAAGCCAAGGTTCCAGCGGTGCACCTGGTGCAGGTTGGCATACCCACCGCGGGAGAAGGCGCGCAGCAGGTTGAGAATGCCAGCAGACTGGAAATAGCCGGTTTCCATCCGCACCGGGTCGGGGATACGTGCTTCGGGGGTGAATTCCGGCCCGTTGATAATATCGCCCCGGTAGGACGGCAGGGTGACATCGCCCTGTGTTTCGGTGTCGGAGGAGCGCGGCTTGGCAAACTGCCCGGCCATGCGGCCCAGCTTAATCACCGGCACTTTGGCGCCAAACGTCAGCACCACAGCCATCTGCAACAGCACGCGGAACGTATCGCGGACAATATCGGATTTGAATTCGCTGAAGCTTTCAGCGCAGGCACCGCCCTGCAACACAAAGGCGCGACCTTGCGCAGCCTGTGCCAGATGGCTTTTTAGCCGCCGGGCTTCTCCGGCGAAAACAAGCGGCGGGTAGGCACCAAGGCGCTGTTCAACAGCGTCCAGAGCTGCGGTATCCGGATACGACGGTATCTGCCGGACAGGAAACGAACGCCAGCTCTCCGGCATCCAGGGCGCAGACGTCGGGTTGGGCTGGGTGAGCGTTGCACTCATAACGCGGTTCCTGTTGCTTGTTGTATATGTCAGTCAAGGACAAGGGGTGAGGGAACGGGCTGGTGGCCATTTATCCACAGCAACCCGCCATACGGCCTGCCTTTATGTCCAAAACATGAAGAATAGGCAAATCCCATCTCCTGTCCGGCACGGGGGTGGGCAGGCTGGTGGTTGGTTTTTTGGCAGGTTGGTGCGATAATGTGCAAAGCATGCCCACTGTGGCCAGAGCCGCAGGGTGGGCAGGATCATCATTTTCTGAGTTCGCGGGAGTAATACGCGATGGTGTCGCAGCGTAAACCTTTTGTGGCCGCCCTGTGTGGCCTGTGCGTGGGGGCTGTCGTGTCCGTTGGGGTGTCGCCCGCCCATGCGGACCCAGGGCTGGTGCCCGGTGATGGTGTCTCGTTCTCCCAGGGCGGGATGGATACCGGCACATCCAAGGGCCAGTCGTCTGAAAAAAAGACCGTGCATGGCCACCGCAACCTGCCCCCAGGGTATCAGGATGCTCCGTCGATGGACTTCCAGCATGGTGATGACCCTGACCATCTGGCCAAAGTGCAGCGCGACCCTGTGACCGGGGCTGATCTGTCCCGTTATGGTTCGGCCTATCAGAGCTCCGGCCCGTTTGGGAGCGGTCAGGTGGGTGATGCTACCGGCAACGGCTGGGTTATTCCCCGCTAATAAGCAAACTGTTTAAACGCAGGGCACGGGCAGGCACATCCAGAGTGTGCTGCCAGCCTCTGTGTGCCGTGGAATCGGCAGCCACTGTTGATCCAGCAGTGAGTCCATGCGGTTGAGACCGTATTGTCAGGCCATGATGGTGTCTGTTGAGGGCTCCACCACGTCCACGCATGTCTGTCCTCTGGTCATATCAGTAATGCGGTGGGTGATGTCATCCTGCCACTGGGCGGGTATGGTCAGCACGAAACGTGCGCCAGTGGCATCAAACACGGGTGGGTCACTGTCCACGCCCCATTCCGGCAGGCGAGCCTGCACAAGCCCGATAAGAGAAAACGGGCAGTGGAAAGTCAGGCGAATACGCTCGATCAGTTCCTCTTTAGGGGCTTCACGTAGGCATTCGGCGGCAGTGCCTGCATAAGCCCGTACCAGCCCACCGGCACCAAGCTTGATCCCGCCAAACCAGCGGGAAACAACAATGGCCACCCGGTCCAGTTTCTGGGCCACCACGACCTGGAGAATGGGCCTGCCAGCCGTGCCTGAAGGCTCTCCCGCATCATGGCAGCGGCAGTGCGGGCCTATCTGCCAGGCCCAGCAGTGGTGGGTCGCGTCTGGTCCGGCAGCGGCAATGCGGGCAATAAAGTCCTCGGCCTCCTGCACGGTACTGACAGGCATGGCGCTGGCCAGAAAACGGCTCTTTTTAATGTCACGCTCGAGCGTGTGCGGGGCGATGAGCGTTTCTGTCATGACACGGATATTACAGGTTTCGTTTTTGTGGCGACAAGGCCAGGTGGCCCCTTCACCCCTGCTTTTATGGGGGTGCTGATACGTTTGGTTTTAAAACTGCACCTGCAAGGCTTGTGGTGTGCCCAGTCGCGCAGGATAAAGGGTGGCAGGCATGGCTTGTCGGGCAGCGCATTTGGTGCAGCCCAGACGCACGTAAAAGAAAAGGATAGAGTGGACATGCTGCCTATATTACGGAAGGGCCGCCTTGTTCTGGCAGGTCTGTGTGTGCTGGCGCTGCCACCGTTGGTCAGCGCCGCCTGGGCGGAAGATGCGCCGGACAAAGAGGCCGACCCCGATACCCCAAACCCTGCCGCCATGCGTAGCCTTGCCAGCAAGCCGCCTTTGCCGCGTGCCCACAAGGACTTTAGCAAATATCGGTTCTGCCCACCGGGCGACAAGATTAAGGAACAGCCCGATAGCAACCGCCTGTTGTTCTGGACCCAGGACGGCAAGCCTGATGGCTATGCCCAGCGCCGCGGGAGCAGCATTATCTATTACAATGCTCAGGGGCAGGCGATCAGGGTACAGCGGCTGACTGCGGAAGAACTGGCCGACTGAAGCACCGTGGCACCCGTTCCTCTGTCAGGCCGGGTGCCACGTTATTGTTCAGGCTCCCTCGATCAGGTCGAGGATGGCAGCAGATGTTTCCTCGATCGAGCGACGGGTCACATCAATCACAGGCCAGTTGTGGCGGCGGCACAGGCGACGCGCCCAGTGCAGCTCTTCCTTCACCTTTTCAAGGTCCACATAGGCATAGTCGGCCACAGCGGTGGCATGGTGTTTGCCCGGCACCATCTGCGACAGCCGGTTACGGCGGATCTCGATCAGGCGTTCGGGGTCGATTGTCAGACCAACCACTGGCTTTTTGGTGCTGAACAGGCTGTCTGGGGGTTCTATGCCCATAACCAGCGGCACGTTGGCGGCTTTTAGCCCCCTGTTGGCCAGGTAGAAGCAGGTCGGGGTTTTGGACACGCGGGAAACGCCAACCAGAATGACATCGGCATTGTCCAGGCCTTTGACTTCCTGCCCGTCATCATGCGCCAGCACGTAGTGCATGGCCTCAATGCGCTGGTAGTAGTTTTCGTCCATGATGTACTGGCCGCCAGGGTGGCGTGTAGCCTTTTCCCCGGTTTCTTCGGTCAGAAAGTGCAGGGCGTTGTCCAGCACGTCCAGCAGGCGGACCTGCAGGCTGGCGCACCCGGCTTCCATATCCGCCTGGAGTGTGGGGTCTGTCAGCGATGACATGACAGGCCCACGCTCGCGCGCGATATTACGCAACACCCGCCGAAGCTGAATTTGCGTGCGAACAAGGTTCCAGTGCCGCAGCCTGACATCCGTGTTGGGGAACTGTGCGATACAGGCCCGCGCAACGGAGTCCAGTGTCTGCCCCGTGGCTTCGGATACAAGATGGAGGGTGAGGGTTTTTTGCATGGTGTTCCATTGAAAAATGGCCGCCCCTGGGAGGGAGCGGCCATTTTATCATGCTCAGGCTTTGACGGCCTTGTTGCTTTTTGCCGCAAGCGCGGCCTGCGCTGCGGCCAGTCGGGCTACTGGAACCCGGAAGGGTGAGCAGGATACGTAATCCAGCCCCACTTCCTCGAAGAAGGAAATGGAGAGCGGGTCGCCCCCGTGCTCACCGCAGATGCCCAGCTTCAGGTCGGCTTTGACGGCACGGCCCTTTTCCACACCCAGACGCACCAGTGCGCCAACGCCTTCACGGTCGATGGAGACGAAGGGGTCCTGCGGCAGCAGGCCTTTTTCCACGTATTCCGGCAGGAAGGAGCCAGCGTCATCGCGGGACAGGCCCAGCGTTGTCTGCGTCAGGTCGTTGGTGCCGAAGGAGAAGAAGTCAGCGCTCTGAGCGATCTGGTCGGCTGTAATGGCAGCGCGGGGCAGTTCGATCATGGTACCGATCTTGTAGTCCAGCGTGGCCTTGCGTTCAGACAGCACGGCGGAAATCACGGCTTCACAGGCTTTGCGGACCAGGTCCAGCTCTGCCTTGGTGCCAACCAGCGGGATCATGATCTCAGGGATCACGGCCTTGCAGGTTTCAGCAGACAGGTCCAGTGCAGCTTCCGCAATGGCGCGGACCTGCATGGCGTAGATTTCCGGGTAGCTGATGCCAAGGCGGCAGCCACGATGGCCCAGCATCGGGTTGGCTTCTGACAGGGCAGAGCGGCGGTTGCGCAGGCTTTCCACGTCCTGGCCCAGAGCCTTGGCCACGTCCTGCAGTTCGGCTTCACCATGCGGCAGGAACTCATGCAGCGGCGGGTCGAGCAGACGGATCGTGACAGGCAGGCCAGCCATGATGCGGAACAGGTCGGAGAAGTCAGCACGCTGGAAGGGCAGCAGGGCATCAATGGCCTTGGCGCGCGCACCTTCGTTGTCAGCCATGATCATCTGGCGGACATGCCCGATGCGGTCAGGGCCAAAGAACATGTGCTCCGTACGGCACAGGCCGATCCCTTCTGCACCGAAACGGCGGGCCGTTTCTGCATCTTCAGGGGTTTCGGCGTTGGCGCGCACACCCAGACGGCGCACGGCATCGGCCCAGCCCATCAGGGTGGAGAAGTCGCCCGACAGGGTCGGCGGAATGGTGGGAACGCGACCGTTAAAGACAGCGCCCGTGCCACCATCAAGGGTGATCCAGTCGCCAGCCTTCAGGGTCTGGCCATCAACCGTCATGGTCTGCTCGGCGTAGTTGACAGCAATGCTGCCAGCGCCAGCAACGCACACGCGGCCCATGCCACGGGCAACCACAGCCGCGTGGGAGGTCATGCCGCCACGGGTTGTCAGCACACCACGAGCAGCGTGCATGCCGTGCACGTCTTCGGGGGAGGTTTCAACACGGACAAGGATCACATCCTCACCCTTGGCAGCGCGGTCTTCCACGTCCTCGGCAGAGAAGGCGATCACACCGGTGGCAGCGCCGGGGGAGGCGGGCAGACCACGGGTCAGCAGCTGGCGCTCGGCCTTGGGGTCAAGGATCGGGTGCAGAAGCTGGTCGAGCGATGCGGGCGGCACGCGGGTGACAGCTTCTTCCTGCGTGATCAGGCCTTCCTTGGCCATATCAATGGCCACGCGCAGGGCGGCAGCGGCGGTGCGCTTGCCCGAGCGGGTCTGGAGCAGGTACAGCGTGTTGGCCTGAACCGTGAATTCAATGTCCTGCATGTCGCGGTAGTGGCGTTCAAGCAGATCACGGACCTTCAGCAGTTCCTGGTAAGCGCCCGGCAGGGCCTTTTCCATGGAGAACTGGCCTTCAGCGGCGCGACACTCAGCCATGGGCTGCGGCGTGCGGATACCGGCCACAACGTCTTCACCCTGAGCGTTGATCAGGTATTCACCGTAGAAGATGTTTTCGCCAGTGGACGGGTCACGCGTAAAGCAGACGCCGGTCGCACAGTCGTCGCCCATGTTGCCGAACACCATGGACTGCACGTTAACGGCAGTGCCCCAGCTTGCGGGAATGTCATGCAGCTTGCGGTAGGTGTTGGCGCGGGGGTTCATCCAGGACCCGAACACGGCACCAACGGCACCCCACAACTGGTCCTTGGGGCTTTCGGGGAAGGCAGCGCCGGTCTCTTTTTCGACGATCTGCTTGTAGCCTTTGACAACTTCCTTCCACTCTTCAGCGGAAAGGGCGGTGTCGTCTTCCTTGCCGACAGCGCGCTTGACCTGTTCAAGCAGGTCTTCAAAGCGATGGTGGGACACGCCCAGCACCACGGAACCATACATCTGAATGAAGCGGCGGTAGCTGTCCCACGCAAAACGTGCATCGCCCGAAGAGCGGACAAGGCCTTCAACCGTGCTGTCGTTCAGCCCCAGGTTAAGGACGGTGTCCATCATGCCAGGCATGGAAACGCGCGCACCGGAGCGGACGGAAACCAGCAGGGGGGCTTCGGAATCACCAAAGCGCAGGCCCATGCTGGCCTCGATCTTGCCCATTGCGGCTTCAATCTGGGCTTCGAGGTCGGCGGGGTATTTCCGTCCGTTTTCGTAAAAGGCGGTGCAGACTTCAGTGGTGATGGTGAAGCCGGGGGGCACGGGCAGGCCAATGTTGGCCATTTCTGCCAGGTTGGCGCCCTTGCCGCCGAGAAGATTGCGCATCCCGGCGTTGCCTTCGCTCTGGCCCGCACCGAAACTGTAGATCCACTTGGTCATGTTTGCCGTTCGCTTCATTACTGTGCGCAGCGGAGCCAAAGTTCCGATTGAAGGGGGGAGGCAAGGTTGCTCAACCGGGACGATAGGCCGGACTGCACACGTGTTTTTTTTGGTTTTGGACGACGAGATCAACCCCTTCGCTGACGCCCTTAGCATGATGTTGGCGCGCTAGTCGAGCGATCTCTGCCGTTTTTGGGCCATTCAGGACTGGCTGTCGGCCAGTATGGGCGTGCCAGAGCAAAAGGCGTTCCATTGGGCTTCGTCCATGGTCTGCACCCCCAGTTCCAGAGCTTTTTTTGCCTTGGACCCTGCTTTTTCACCCAGCACGACAAGGTCGGTCTTTTTGGACACGGAATCAGACACCTTGGCCCCCATGCGCTCCGCCGTTGCTTTGGCTTCGGGGCGGGTCATGGTCAGCAGCGTGCCGGTGAATACGACGGTCTTGCCTGCCATAGGCCCTTCGGCGGCGGGGGTTTCGTCCGTTATGGTCAGGCAGGCCCGCAGCGCGGACAGAACCTCGCGGTTATGGGGTTCCGCCACAAAGGCTACGAGGTCTTCTGCAATGGCGCTGCCGATGCCGGTAATGGAGCCCAGTTCCAGCCGGGCGTCCGACCCTATGATGCTAGCTGCGCGCATCTGCTCCAGCCATGTTTCGTACGAGCCATAGTGCCGGGCCAGAAGCCGGGCATTGCTGGACCCCACCCTGCGGATGCCCAGGGCATAGATAAAGCGTGCAAGGGAGATTGTGCGTTTGCTGTCGATGGCAGCCAGAAGATTGCTGACAGACAGTTCCCCCCAGCCGTCGCGTTTTTCCAGTTCGGCGGCGTGGGTGTGCAGGGCAAAAATATCGGCAGGCGTGCGGATCAGCCCCGCGTCATGGAATTCATGGATACTGCGCTCACCCAGCCCTTCGATGTCAAACGCCAGGCGTGAGACAAAATGCAGCAGGCGTTCCACGGCCTGGGCCGGGCAGGTCAGCCCGCCGGTGCAGCGGCGCACGGCTTCACCTTCTGGCCGAATGGCGACGGCACCACAGGCAGGGCAATGGGTGGGGAACTCAAAGGGGGCTGCCCGGTCGGGGCGTTCCAGCGTGGCTGGTGTGGCCCCCAGCACCTGGGGAATGACATCCCCCGCCCGCTGGATAAAGACACTGTCGCCCGGCCGGATATCCTTGCGGGTTATTTCGTCCTCGTTATGCAGGGTTGCCCGTGTGACAAGGACCCCCCCGACATTGACGGGGTCCAGATGGGCAACAGGGGTGAGCGCGCCTGTGCGCCCGACCTGAATTTCAATGTCACGCAGGGTGGTTGTGGCCTGTTCGGCCGGGAATTTCCATGCCGTGGCCCAGCGGGGCGCACGGCCAGCAAAGCCCAGACGTTCCTGCAGGGCCAGATCATCGATCTTGTAAACAACGCCATCAATATCATACGGCAGGGCGGCCCGCTGGTTGGCCACTGTGGCAAAGAAGTCTTCTGCCTCTTCTGCCCCTGTCATGCGCTGGGACAGTGGATTGACGGGAAAGCCCCATGCCCGGAGGCGTTGCAGGTAGTCCCAATGGCTGTCGCCCATTTTTTCGGAGCAGAAGCCCAGTGCATAGGCAAACAGCGACAGCGGGCGTTGGGCGGTAATGGTGGCGTCAAGCTGGCGCAGGGAGCCTGCGGCTGCATTGCGAGGGTTGGCAAACAGGCGCTTGCCTGCGGCTTCCTGTGCAGTGTTCAGTGCCAGAAAATCCGCTTTGGATAAAAAGACCTCCCCCCGAATTTCGATCAGGGCGGGATAGGGGGCAGTCAACTGGGTGGGAATATCCCGCAGGGTCCGCAGGTTTGCGCTGACATCTTCCCCTTCCGTGCCATCGCCGCGTGTCGTGCCGCGCACAAAGACGCCATTTTCATAGGTCAGGCTGATGGAAAGCCCGTCGATCTTGGGTTCGGCTGTCAGGCAGAGGGGGGCGTCAGTATCCGTGGGCAGGCCAAGGAAGCGGGCGGCCCTGGTCATGAAGGCCTCAAAATCCTCGCGGTTGAACACGTTGTCCAACGACAGCATGGGCACAAGGTGCAGGTGCTTGCCAAAAGTGCTGTCGGGTGCAGCACCAATGGCATCTGCCGCACTGTTGGCAGGTTTTGCCGTAGGGTGCAGGCCCACAATGGCATCATAACGCTGGCGCAGGGCATCGTATTCAGCATCGCTGATTTCTGGCGCATCGTTGTGATAATAGGCGGTGTTGTGGTGGGCCAGCAGGGTGGCAAGGCGTTCCAGTTCGGCACGGGCCTGTGCGGTGTCCAGGTCGGCAGGTGCTGGCAGGTGTGTGGTGGTCGATGTCATGTATGCGGTTCCAGCAGGCTGGCGGCTGCGGCACGGGCCGCGTCTGTTATTGTGTCGCCCGCCAGCATCCGGGCAATTTCTTCCTTGCGCTCGGGGGTGCTTAGCGGTGTGGCGTGCGTGTGTGTCTGGCCGTTACGCGTGATTTTGCCAATACGTAAATGGGCATCCGCACTGGCAGCAACCTGCGGGCTGTGGGTTACGGCCAGGACCTGCACCGTGCTGGCAAGGCGGTGCAGGCGCTCGCCAATGGCTGCGGCGGTGGCACCACCAACGCCTGCGTCAATTTCATCAAAGATCAATGTGCCGATACCGGACTGACCGGCCACCACAAGCTTTATGGCCAGCATCAGGCGTGACAGTTCCCCGCCAGAGGCCACTTTGGCCAGCGGGCCAGGGGGCTGGCCGGGGTTGGCGGCAATCAGGAATGTAATCTGCTCCATGCCCTGCCTGTTCCATTGTTCGGGCAGGAGGGGCTGAATTTCAACAAGGAAGCGGGCTTTCTCAAGCTTGACCGGCTTGAGTTCAGCCGTGACGGATTGCTCCATACGTCGGGCCACGGTCTGGCGTGTGGTGCCCAGTTTTTCGGCAATGCTGACAAAGGCGCTGCGGGCGGTGCTGACACTTTGTTCCAGCGCGGCTAGTTGGGTGGTGCCGTTTTCCAGCGCGCTCAGGCGGGCCTGTAAGCCTTGGAGCAGTGTTGCCAGGTCATCCACGCTGACATGGTGCTTGCGGGCGGCTGTGCGCAGGGCAAACAGCCGTTCTTCCGTATCCTCCAGCATGCGGGGGTTTGTGTCGGTTTCTGCTTGCAGGCGTTCCAGCAGGCCTTCGGCTTCGGCCAGAGCATTTTCTGCGTTTTCTAGCGCCGCGAGGGCTTCTGTCGCACGGGTTTCCTGCGTGTCGGATGGTGGGGTATCGTCCTGACTGCCGGGGGCGGGCAGGAGGCGCTGCAAGGCGCGGCTTGCGGCCCGCAGGGCGGCTGCGGGGCCAGATGAGCGTCGGTCGCGAGGGGTCAGTTCGCTCAGGGCTGCGGCTACGGCCTCCCCACGGCGTTCGGCTTGTTGCAGGGCGTGGCGCTGGCGGGCCAGTTCGCTTTCCTCACCCGGTTGCGGGGCCAGGGTGGAGAGTTCATCGACCGTATGGCGCAGCCATTCTTCTTCCCGCGCGGCTTCTTCCAGCGCGCGGCGGGCTTCTTCCAGTTCTGTTTTAAGCGCCTGCCAGTGGGTAAATGCTTCGGCAACATCATCTTGCAGGGCTTGGGGCACGCCATAGGCATCCAGCAGGCCACGGTGGGTAGTGGCGTCGGCCAGACCCATCTGTTCGTGCTGGCCCTGAATTTCAATCAGGGTGCCAGCAATGCGGCGGAGCAGGGTTAACCCGACTGGTTGATCGTTGACCCAGGCGCGGGACCGTCCCTCGCGCGAGATCACGCGGCGTAGGACGATGTCTTCCCCCCGGGCGACGTCCAGCCCCTGTTCGGCCAGAATGGTAAAAGCCGGGTGTTCGTCAGTGGTGTCAAAACAGGCGCTGACACGGGCTTCCTGCGCGCCTGCGCGCACAAGCCCTGCATTGGCCCGTTCGCCCATGGCAAGGCCCAGACTGTCCAGCAGAATGGATTTGCCTGCCCCGGTTTCCCCCGTCAGGGCGGTAAACCCAGGGTGTAGGGGCAGTTCCAGGGCTTCGATCAGAACTACGTCTCTGATGGAAAGATGTGTCAGCATCACGACATTCCGGCTGTTTGGCTCGTGCATGAGGGGTCGGAGACCAAGCCAGTGCCCAGAACTGTGGCTGAACGGCGTATTGCCTACGCCTGTGGGCGGACACAAGCCTGGCGACCCCGGAGGGTAGCTTGACCTATATGTTCCTGTTGTGTTCTTACTTCAAGAAAAAAACCGGGCCGCTGTTATTTTTTCTGGCTGCTATCCGTGGCGCCTTGAGGGGCTGCAACAGGTTCTGCCTTAACGGGCGAGACTGGTGCTTTTTTGATAGCCATGGGCTGAGGTGCCCGGGCAGGCGCAGCAGCAAGAGCACTGGGTGCCGGGGCTGTACCTTTTTTGGCACCGGCCAGATCAGCCTGCGTTTCCGCCGCTGTGACCAGCTTGCCGGGCAGAGGTAGTTTGCCGTCCAGCAGTTTATGGCTCTTCAGCTTGTTATAGGCATAGTGGTACCACTGGCTACCGGGATAGTTGTAGCCCAGCACTGTGGCGGCTTTGCGGGCCTGATCCACCAGACCAAGGTCCAGATAAACTTCGACCATACGTTCCAGCGCTTCAGGCACATGGTTGGTGGTCTGGAAGTCCTGGATCACGCGCTGGTAGCGGTTGACGGCCGCTTCGTAATTGCCTTCGCGCTGATAGTACCGGCCCACAAGCATTTCCTTGCCCGCCAGATGGTCGCGGCAGAGGTCAATCTTCAACTGGGCATCGCGGGCATATTTGGTCTGCGGGAAGCGGGTGATTACTTCCTCCAGCGCATCCATGGACTCGATGGTGCCCTGCTGGTCACGCTGCACATCGGCAATCTGCTCATAAAAGCACAGGGCGCGCAGGTAATAGGCGTAGGCGGCGTCCGGGCTGGTCGGATGCAGGCTGATAAAGCGGTTGATCTGCTGCACGGCATCGGGGTAGCGGCCCTGCAGGTAGTAGGCATAGCCTTCCATAAGCTGGGCGTTGGCAATGTAGCCAGAATATGGATAGTTCTGCTGCAGGCTCTCAAACTGGCTGGCAGCCAGTGGGAAGCGATGCGTCTGCAAGGCATCGATGCCGTCGTTGTACAGTGTCTCGGGCGGGGCAATCCGTGGTGTGGCGGGCGGCTTGCTGTCACTGAAAAGCCCGCAGCCACCAAGCCCACTCAACAATGCAGTGGCGAGCAGGCGCGGCAGAACGTGGCGGGCTGACAGGGGTTTCACAGGGAGATCAGACATACCGGCCCTTCGGATAGAGACGAGACCTTATAGCATGCCAGACGACCAAGAAAAGTCAGGAAAAACAGTTTGCCATGCCTTGTCATGAATTAAAGCGGTCAGGCGGCAGCAGCACTCGCTGCTACGCTTCCCACCTCTCGCCATGCGCTGTGACGGGCAAAAAGTTTCCGCAAAAGCTGGTTGTTCAGGCCATGGCCCGAGCGATGGCCCCGCAGACGGGCCTGCAATACCCCACCGGCAAGGTAAAGATCGCCCACGGCATCAAGCATTTTGTGGCGGATAAACTCATCCGGGCTGCGTAATCCGCTGGGGTTGAGAACGTGCTCACCATCCACCACCACGGCATTGTCGAGCGACCCGCCGCGCGCCAGACCAGCCTGGTGCAGGGCGTCTATTTCCTCACGCAGGGTAAAGGTGCGGCTGGCAGCCAACTCGGTGCGGAAGGATGTCGGGGTCAGGTCCAGCGTATAGGCCTGCCGCCCAATGGCACGGGCTGAAAACTCAATGCTGAGGGAGAGTGACAGGCCGGGGCTGGTGCTGGGCAGCAGTTCCACAAAAGCGTTGCCATGCTCGACCCGCACAGGCTCAAGCACTTCAAACATCTTGCGGGGCAGAGTCTGCTGCGTGCGTCCTGCACAGTCGAGCAGAAAGACAAAGTCGGTGGAGGACCCGTCAAAAACCGGCACCTCAGGCCCGTCCACCAGCACCAGAACATTGTCGATCCCACAGCCGTTCAGGGCGGCCATAAGGTGCTCGACTGTGGCAATGCGGTTTTCTGGGTGGGCCTGCTGCCCCAGTACGGTGCTCAGGCGGGTATCAATAACGCTGTCGTAGCGGGCAGGCAGGGGGGCGGCCTGTGGCAGATCGGTACGCTGGAAAACAACACCGTGGCCCACCGGGGCGGGCTGGAGGCTGATCCGAATGGACTGGCCTGTATGCAGGCCTATCCCGACTGCGGAAATGGCATGGCGGAGAGTATGCTGCATTGGCAATGACTGCTGTGTCTGGCGTCGCGGGCGGAAAGTGTGGTGTTCTGCCACGCTGGTGTGCGGCGCTGTGTCTATCGGCAGGCTGTCCATGGTGCGGGCATCCGATCAGTCATGTAGGGCATCGTTGATTGCATAACGTTTAGGTGCTGCGCGGGATTGATGCGAGTCACTGATTATTGCGGTCCATTACACAAAAAAAGCCGCACATCCGGGTGGAATGTGCGGCTTGCGGGAATACTAGGCGTTAGCGGCGCAGGAAGGTCGGGATTTCAAGCCCGTTTTCCCCATCGCCCGAGCGCAGGCCATTGCCCTGTTCCGCCTGGCTGATGGTCGGCTGGGCCTGCGGTGTGGGCTCCTGACGGGTGCCATCGGGTGCACGGCGGAATGCACCGGTTACGCGGCCAAACAGGCTGCGTGATGCCGTGTCCTGCGGCGGGTAGGGGGCAGGACGGGGTGGTTCCGTAAACAGGTTGGCATGCTTTGATGCCGCAGGGGCGGCGGGTGCCACCGCTGCGGGGGCTGCGGCAACTTGACCCGGAATGGTGTGGGCCGGGGGGGCTGTCGTGCCAGTTGTAGGAGCTGCCTGTACCGGCTGGCGGGGCAGCGGGGCAGCCGTTGGCTCCACAGGTTTGGGGGCCGGTGCCGCTGTGGTTGCGGACGGAGTATGGGCAGGCTGGCTGACAGCAGGCCCGGTACCGGTTGCCTGAACCGGCACTTCTGTCGGGGCTTCGTTTTCAACCGGTGTCAGGTGCCCGCCATCGCTGCCTGCGGGAATATCAATGCCCGTTGCAACCACAGAGACGCGCAGGCGACCGCTCATTTTTTCATCAATGACGGTGCCGAAGATCATGTTCGCATCTTCCGGCACTTCGCGGCAGACACGGTTGAAGGCTTCTTCCGCTTCGAAGAAGGTCATGTCCTCACCACCGGTCACATTGACCAGCAGGCCCTTGGCGCTGGACATGCAGGTGTCTTCCAGCAGGGGGTTGGAAATGGCGGCTTCGGCGGCTTCGACGGCGCGGTTTTCACCTTCGGCCTGACCGGTGCCCATCATGGCCTTGCCCATTTCCGCCATGACGCTGCGGATGTCGGCAAAGTCGAGGTTGACGTAACCGCGTTCCATCATCAGGTCCGTCACGCCGCGCACACCCATGTTCAGCACTTCGTCAGCCAGTTTATAGGCTTCGCGCAGGGTGGTGCGTTCGTTGGCAATGCGGAAGAGGTTCTGGTTGGGGATGACAATCAGCGTATCAACATACTGCTGCAGGTCTTTGATGCCGTCATCGGCAACACGGGCGCGGCGCTTGCCTTCGTAGGCGAAAGGCTTGCTGACAACCCCGATGGTCAGGATGTTACGTTCCCGCGCCATGCGCGCAATGACAGGGGCCGCACCCGTGCCGGTGCCACCGCCCATACCGGTGGTGATGAACACCATGTGCGCGCCGTCCAGATAGCGGGCAATTTCATCCGCTGCTTCCTCTGCCGCGGCACGGCCAACTTCCGGCTTGGCCCCGGCACCCAGCCCGTGGGTCAGGTGCGGGCCAAGCTGGATGCGGCTTTCGGCCAGGCTGCGGGCCAGACTCTGGGCATCGGTGTTGGCAACAACAAAATCAACACCTTCCAGATTGGAGGCAATCATGTTGTCAACCGCGTTCGTGCCACCACCGCCAACGCCGATTACTGTTATCTTCGGCGAAAAATCCGAATGCATCTGGGGAGGAACGGTAAGGTTGAGCGTCATGGAGCATCTCCCGAAAGATGACGGATTGTTTGTAAGGAGCGCAGTTGGATAATTTGTGCAGAGTTTATCAGCGATTCTGCAGGCAGATCAAACCCTCTGGCGAATAAAAGAAACAAGTTTCTGTAAAAAACCTGCAGGTGGTGCTTCGCGGAATTCCACATCACCAAATGGGCGTTCAGCACTGGCTGCCCAGAACAGTAGCCCTGCGGCTGTGGCAAAACCTGCTGCCGCAGCAGTGTTTTCTGGCAGGCCGATAATGTTTTTTGGCCGCCCCAGCCTGACAGAACGGGTAAAGCCGGGGCCGGAGTGGCGGCCAATGCTGACAGGTGTGCCAAGAATACGCTCGGCCAGGGGGCGGATGCCATCCAGCAGGGAACCGCCGCCAGTCAGCACAATTCGCCCGCTGGCAGCCATGCCAAGCCCGGCGCCATCAAGCCGCTCACGCACCAGTTCCAGTGTTTCTTCCATCCGGGGGCGGATGATGCGGCCAAGCTGCGCGCGGGATATCTGTTCAAAATGCGGGACATCATTGCCCAGCAGTTCAACAGTCAGGACTTCATCCTCCACATCGGAGGCCAGATCAGCGCTGCCATAAACGGTTTTGAGGCGCTCGGCATTGTCCAGGGAGGTGCTAAGCCCGCGTGCAATATCGCGCGTGACATGCAGCCCGCCCACCGCAATCTGGGCTGTATGCAGGATCTGTCCTTCCCCGAACACGGCAAGGGAGGTTGTGCCGCCGCCCATGTCCACCACCGTTGTGCCCAGGTCGCGCTCGTCCGCATCCAGCACCGACAGGCCGGAGGCAAGGGGGGAGGCCACAAGGGCTTCTATTTTCAGTTCGGTACGGGCCAGCACGGTTTCAAGGTTGATCAGGGCCGTGGTGGCGGCGTCGATAATGTGCAGCCGGGCCTTCAGAGTCTCGCACAGATGGCCCCTGGGGTCCGACACGCCTTCCGTATCATCAACGGTAAAGTCGATGGGGAGTGTATGAATGACCTCGCGGTCCTGCACTGTGGCCTGGATACGCCCTTCGGTGACCACGCGGCGCAGGTCGGCATCGGTCACGACGCGCCCGCCAATGGGCCAGCGGACATTGAACAGGCGGCTGGCGGGGTGCCCACAGGACAGGTTGACCACAACCCGGTCTATCGGCCGCTCGGCCATGGTTTCGGCTTGCGCGACCGTGGCACGGATGGCGGCTTCGGCATCGCGCAGGTCGGTGATTGCGCCGTTACGCACCCCTGCGGAGCGCCGCCAGCCATAGCCTGTGACCCGTAGTGTGCCGTTAGGTTCGCCCTTGCCGATCAGGCAGCTGATCTTGGTCGAGCCAATATCAAGGACCGCGCAGTAGCCATGCCGCCAGACGTGGGGGCGCTTGTTCTTCTCGCTGGGGGGGAGGGGCAGGGATGTGTCACCACCACTCATGCGCAGGTGTGATGCGGTGGACCCCGCGCGCTTTTTGCGCCCGCGCCCGCCAAGCCCGCCCGCCATGGAAGGGGATGTCCACACTGTCTCAGTCATGCTGTGCGTTTTCCGTCTGGGGGTGCCGCGTGGTGTCGGGGGCTGCGGGTTGCGGGTGTGCGGCAGGCGTAGTGCCCCCTGTCGGGGGGGCAGTGTCAGCCGGGGTGGGGGCAGGGGTGGGGCGCTCGCGAATGGTCAGCCTGTCGGGCAGACGCATGTCTATCAGCAGGACGGGTCTGTCCAGCAGGCGGGTCGTGGCGTCCAGCTTGGCCAGTCGGTGAATGGCAGGTTCTTCCTCGCCCTCGGGTAAAAGCACGGTTGCGCCGTCGCGCAGGGTCAGGTTCCAGCGGCGATTGCTGACCCGGACCGCCGCAGTAACGCGTGACTTCACCTCTGGTTCCTGCGCCAGCAGGTCAATCAGGGTAGCGGCGGCCTCATTCGCGCCATCACCCACAACAAGGGGCAGGCGGGTAAAGGCTGTGGCGTCCTTGCTGCTGGAGCCTTGGTCCGGCACGCGCTGGCCCTGCCGGTCAATGAGCATGAACTGTCCCTGATGCTGCCACACGGCATAGGGGGGACGTTCGACAATCTGCACCTCGATCTCACCTGACAGATGTCGGGAGACCGCAACATGGTCAATAAACGGCAGGGTGTTCAGCTTGGCGCGGGCACGCAGCACATTAAAGCTCAGCACCGGGTCGCCCACACGCACACCCAGCGCCTGACGGATGGCGGCCTCGTCCGTCAGTTGTGCCCCTTCTATACGGATATTGGTAATCCGCAGGGCGGCTGTGCCGAGCAGCCTGTCACGCAGGGGCAGGATTCGGTCCTGCACTGCGGGCACCTGCACGGCAAACCAGGCTCCGCCCCCAAGGGCAGCCATCATGGCAAGCCCCAGCAAGGGCCGCAACAGCCGCTTCTGGCGGCGTATGAACAACCCGCTGCGGGATGGACGGTCCTTGGGAGAGGAGGGGCGTTGGTTCATGCCCGGCAGGTAGCCTGTGCAACAAGCCAGCCACACAGTTCGGGGTAGCTGATCCCGCAGTAGGCTGCCTGTTCTGGCAGGAGCGATGTTTCCGTCATGCCCGGCTGGGTGTTGACCTCCAGCAGCACAAGGCGCGGCTTGCCGGGCTGGGTGTCATCAAGGCGGAAGTCCGATCGGCTGGCTCCGGCACACCCCAGCACGTGGTGGGCGGCAACGGCGACTTCCATGGCCTGACGGGCTGTTTCCGGGTCGATCTGGGCAGGCAGCACATGGCGGGAGCCACCGGCTGTGTATTTGGCGGCATAGTCATAAAAGCCGGTGCCATCACCACAGGGTGTAATGTCGGTGACGGTCAGCGCCCGTTCCCCCATGACCCCGACTGTAATTTCCCGACCGGGGATAAAGGCTTCCACCAGCGCGTAGGGGCCGAAACGCCAGTCCTGCGCAATTTGCGCGCGCGTGTTGGAGCCGGGGTGAACAATGGAAACCCCGACCGAGGAGCCCTCGCTCACAGGTTTGACCACATAGGGGGCAGGCAGAGGGTCGGCGGCGGCAAGGGTGGCAATATCCACCATCCGCCCTTCGGCCACGGGCAGTCCTGCGGCCAGAAAGGCAGCGCGAGCGGCCTCCTTGTTCATGGCCGTGGCTGAGGCCCGCACGCCAGAATGAGTGTAGGGGATGCCGAGCCAGTCCAGTACACCCTGAATACAGCCATCTTCACCAAAGCGGCCATGCAGGGCGTTAAAAACGACATCGGGTTTTTGCTGGGTCAACTGGCTGACCAGGTCCGCCAGATCAGCTCCGGCATCGAGTGTCTGCACCTGATAGCCAAGGCTTGTCAGGGCTGCGGCCACCCCCGCGCCGGAAGACAGGCTGACAGCCCGCTCGGAAGAAATCCCGCCCATGAGCACGGTGACGCGTTTTGTCGTGGTCATTGGGGCAAGGCCTCCGTTCTGCCGAGTCGTTTGATTTCCCAATGCAGGTGCACACCACAATGCTGGGCTACTCTGGTGCGGACATCCTCACCCAAAGCTTCAAGCTCTGCGGCAGTGGCCGTGCCCAGGTTGATGAGAAAGTTGCAGTGCTTCTCGCTTACCTGTGCCCCGCCCAGTTGCAGGCCACGACAGCCTGCGGCGTCTATCAGTTCCCACGCTTTCAGGGCGCTGACTTCGGGTTCGGGATTGCGGAAAGTGGACCCTCCGGTTCTTGCCCGTACGGGTTGGGACAGTTCCCGCGCGGCACGTACCTGGGCAATGCGCCCGGCAATATCGGCCGGGGCGGCAGGGGTGCCACGCAGGCGTGCGCGGGTAACGACTGCCCCTTCGGGCAGGCCGGAGCGGCGGTAGCCAAAGCGCAGGGCTGCGTTATCCAGTGTCAGCACGCTGCCATCGCGCGTGACAATTTCCGCCCAGTCCAGCACGGTGGCAATATCAGACCCGTAAGCCCCGGCGTTCATCCGCACGGCACCGCCAATGGAGCCAGGAATGCCCGCCAGAAATTCCAGCCCGGCCAACCCGGCCTCGGCAGCCTGTTCAGCCACGGTCGCATCCAGGCATGCGCCCCCGGCTACAAGACCGTCTGCCTCAACCGTAATGCCTGAAAAACCACGGGCCAGCCGGATAACCAGCCCTTCCAGCCCACCATCGCGGATGATGACGTTGGAGCAGGCACCCAGCACAGTGACAGGCAGTTCGGGCGACAGGTTTTGCAGGGCCGTGGCCAGGTCTTCCGTATCGGCTGGTTGGTACAGCCACTCGGCAGCCCCACCAACCCGGAACCAGGTGCGTGCGCCCAGCGGTGCCTGCGGGGTCAGGCGGCCGCGTGTGGTGGACAGGGCCTTTGTGACCATGTCCTGCAAGGTGGGTGTGTTGCTCATGCCGCGCCGGTGCCCCGGCCTTTGTCCTGGAGGGCGGCCAGTTCTGCGGGCAGGGTCTGCGCCCAGTTGGTAATGGTGCCAGCGCCCAGACACACCACGTAATCCCCCGGCCGGGCAATGGCGTTGATCATCTCGGCCAGATGTTCCGGGCTGGAAAGCGGCACGACCGAGCGGTGTCCACGTTCGCGCAGGCCTTCTATCAGCCTGTCGCGGTTGATGTCGGGCAGGGGTTCTTCCCCAGCAGCGTAAACATCGCTGACAATCACGGTATCGGCGTCGTTCATGCAGGTGCAGAAGTCGGAAAACAGGGTTTTCAGGCGGGAGTAGCGATGCGGCTGCATCACCGCGATTACACGGCTGGCCCCTGCCTGTCGGGCGGCTTTCAGCACGGCGGCAATCTCGACCGGGTGGTGGCCGTAATCGTCAATAACGGTAATGCCGCCCGCTTCCCCCGTGCGGGTAAAGCGCCGTTTGACACCGCGGAAACTGGCCAGACCGGAGCGGATGACATCGGCGCTGATGTCCATTTCCGTGGCAACAGCAATGGCGGCCAGAGCATTCTGCACGTTGTGCGCCCCCAGCATGGGCAGGCGGAAGGGGCCAGCCTTGCGGGTGCGGCGTGTCACACGGTCCGTCAGTGTGACCTCAAACGTGGCGCCAAGCTTGTCGGTAATCACCTTTTCGGCCCGTACATCGGCCTGGGGGGAAAACCCGTAGGTGACAATGCGGTGGTCCGACAGGCGCGGGATCATCTGCTGCACACCGGGGTGGTCGATGCACAGCACGGCAAAACCATAGAACGGCACGTTGGACACAAACTGGTCGTATCCGGCTTCCATCGCCTCAGCCGTGCCCCAGTGGTCAAGGTGCTCGGGGTCCATGTTGGTGACAACCGAGATCACCGAGGGCAGGCGCAGGAAGGAGCCGTCGCTTTCATCAGCTTCCACCACCATCCAGTCGCCCTTGCCCATGCGGGTGTTGGTGCCATAGGCCTCGATAATGCCGCCATTGATCACGGTGGGGTCCAGCCGTGCGGCTTCCAGCACGGCGGCCACAAGGCTTGTGGTCGTGGTTTTGCCGTGGGTGCCGCCTACGGCAATGGCCCAGCGCAGGCGCATGAGTTCGGCCAGCATTTCGGCCCGGCGGACAACGGGCACCAGCCGGGCGCGGGCGGCCAGCACCTCGGGGTTGTCGCGGCTGACTGCGGTGGAAATCACCACAACCTGTGCGTTGCCCAGATTTGCCGCGTCATGCCCGATGGCAACGGGAATACCCGCAGCGCGCAGGCGGCGCACATTGGCGTTTTCAGCAATGTCCGACCCCTGGACGGAATACCCCAGCAGGCACAGCACCTCGGCAATGCCGGACATGCCAATGCCGCCAATGCCGACAAAATGGATGGTTCCGATGGACAGGGGCAGGGCTCTCATGGGCGTGTCTCCATGCCGTTCGAGGGCGAAGGGGCGTGCGAGGGGGAAAGCTGGAGGCATTCTTCTACTGTATTGGCCAGGCGCTGTGCGGCGTCCGGGCGGGCAAGTGCTGCCGCTGCCATGGCCGCCTGGGCGAGGTCTTGAGGAGTGGTGAAAAGGTCCGTCAGGCGCGAAGCCAGGGCGACGGGTGTGAAATCCGGCTGGCGCACCATCCAGCCCGCCCCGGCCTGGGTGATGGCACGGGCGTTTTCTGTCTGCTCATCACTGGCCGCCAGAGGCAGCGGCACAAGGATGGACGGACGCCCGGCGGTGGTGATTTCTGCAATGGAGGAGCCACCCGCCCGCCCGATGACCAGATGGGCATTGGCCAGCAGGTCAGGCACATCGTTCAGGAAAGGCTCCACCCGTGCCGTAATGCCCATGCTGGCATAAGCGGCCCGCACGGTCTCCAGGTCTTCCTTACGGGCCTGCTGGGTCACATGGACTTGCGTGCGCAACGCATCGGGCAGGCGGGCAAGGGCATCAGGGACCACCTGCGAGAACACACGTGCCCCCAATGACCCCCCCCAGACCAGCAGGTTGATGCGGTTTTGGGGCGGCGCCCAGGGCTTGCCTGCCAGAGCGGCTATGGCGGGGCGCACGGGCATGCCTGTCAGTTCGGTTCTGGAGCCAATGGGCAGGCGCGCAACGGAGGGAAAGGATGTCGCAATAACATCGGCAAAGCGCGACAGCAGGGCATTGGCCTTGCCCAGCACGGCATTGCCTTCATGGATGATCAGGGCCGGGTGCTTGCGCCCCAGCAGCCGTGCGCCCAGCAACGGTGGCACGGAGGGATAGCCCCCAAAGCCCACAACCGCATCAGGCTGCAACGCGGACAGGATACGCCGGGCCTCCCACGCGCTGCGGAGCAGGGTCAGGCCCGCGCGGGCCGCACGCAGGGGGCCACGCCCGGCTACGCCCGCCCCAGCCAGCACATATTGCCTGCCGGTGGAAAACACGCCGGTGTCCCGCCTGCCCGCACGGGCGTCGGTCATCAGCACCAGCGTGTGGCCCCGGCTGGCCAGAGCGTCGGCCAGAGCTTCGGCAGGGAAAAAATGCCCGCCCGTGCCGCCTGCGGCAATAACAATGGTGCTTGGCTTCATGCGGACCGCCAGTGTCTGAGTGTGGCTACAAACCTGCTGCCAGCAGGGTTTTCCCCCGGCTGCTGCCGTGTCAGGGCCAGAATCATGCCAATGGCCAGCGCGATGGACATGGCCGATGACCCCCCATAGGAAATGAACGGCAAGGTCATGCCCTTGGTCGGGATAAGGTGGAGGGAGGAGGCCATGTTAACAAAGGCCTGCAACCCAAAACCCGTGACCAGCCCTGCGGTGGAGATGATGACAAACGGATCATCCTCACGGATCAGGCGCAGCAGGGTGCGAATAACAATGGTTGCAAAAACGCAGATGATGAGCATGCACACAACCAGCCCGTATTCCTCCCCCGCCACGGCAAAGACAAAGTCGGCATGGGCGTCGGGCAGCAGGTCCTTGACGCGGCCCTCCCCAGGGCCACGGCCCATCAGTCCACCATTGCCAAAGGCGCGCAGGGCGGTGTCAATCTGGTAGTGGTCGCCTACGTTGGGGTGCAAAAACCGCTCCACGCGTGAGCGCACGTGCGGGAAGATGAAAAAAGCCCCCACCCCAGCGCCCGCCATGGCCCCACAGCCAACGCCCACAAGAGCAAGGTTGAGCCCGTCAACAAAAAGCTGGGCCAGAAAGACCGAGGTAATGACGGTCAGCATCCCGATGTCAGGCTGGGACTTCAGCAGCAGCACGATAACGCCGTACAGCGCAAACGCGATCAGCATACCGGGGAAGTGGCGCAGGGTGTGCCGCTGTGTCAGCAGCCAGCCGGTGGCGACCGCAAAACAGGGCTTGAGGAATTCGGACGGCTGGAGCGACATCATCGGCAGGGCAATCCACCGTCTGGCCCCCTTGATTTCCAACCCATGCACCAGTGTTAGTCCGGTAGCCCCGAGCATGAGTGCCCCACCCAGCAAGGACAGCCGGAGCACAGACCTGCGGGACAGCATGGAAATGGAAATGACGATCACCCCGGCCAGCGCCAGAAACACAACCTGTTTAAGAATAAACATGTTGCGTGACGCGCCAATACGCACAGCCACGGCAGGGCTTGCGGCCAGCATGAGGATATAGCCAAACCCGATCAGGATAAACGCGCAGATCAGCGTGGTGCGGTCGATATTGCGCCACCAGCGGCCGAAGGAGGAATCATCGGTGCGGGAATATCCGGCCATTGCTCACTGTCCTGTCCTGGCTGCGTGGTCCGGGTGGATACCCCTCGCCAGTTCCTCAAACCGTATGCCACGCGCCTCAAAGCCGGGAAACTGGTCAAAG
The DNA here is from genome assembly GCF_008365315.1 of Acetobacter vaccinii. Classification (NCBI taxonomy): domain Bacteria; kingdom Pseudomonadati; phylum Pseudomonadota; class Alphaproteobacteria; order Acetobacterales; family Acetobacteraceae; genus Acetobacter; species Acetobacter vaccinii. The sequence goes on from NZ_CP043506.1 coordinate 1,877,022, forward strand.
CTCGCACAGGCGGGTGACAGCAGCACGACAGGCACAGCGGTGCGACATGCCTCGATATAGGCTGCGGGCACGGCATTTTCCAGTGTGCCTGCAAGAGTGTAGGGCACATTATGTGCGGCAAGAGTATCAGCCAGCATCTGCGCATCGCGCCCGATCAGGAAAGCATGGGCAATACGGGGGAAGTCGGGGGCCAGTGCGGTAATGCCTCCCTCCTTCGCAATGCCGCCTGCAATCCAGATCAGCCGGTCATAACAGCCAAGGGCGCGGGCGGCGGCATCGGCATTGGTGGCCTTGCTGTCATCCACAAAAGCAACGCCGTTGCATGTGGCCACCAGTTTCTGGCGATGTGGCAGGCCGGGAAAGGACAGGATCGCCTGAGCGATCAGTGTGTCGGCAATGCCCAGAAAGCGCGCCATGGCCACTGTTGCCGCTGCATTCTGGCAGTTATGGGCACCGGGCAGGGAGGGACCAGTGCGTGCTATCAAGGTGCCTTTATGCCAGACACCGCTGTCATGCCCGTAATAGGTGCAGGTGGGGTCTGTGGTGGCAATGGTGTCACATTGGGCCGGACCATTGAGCAGGGTTTGAGCCAGAGCGCGGCACAAAGGATCATCAAGCCCGATAACCGCGAGGTCCTGATTGGTCTGGCCCCCAAAAATGCGGGCCTTGGCGCGGGTATAACCGGCCATATCGCCATGGCGGTCCAGATGGTCGGGGGTCAGGTTCAGCAGGCAGGCCACATCAAAGTGCAGGCTGTCTAGTCGTTCCAGCATGTAGGACGACATTTCCAGCACGTACACGCCGTTGTCGGGCAGAAGTGGCAGGGCAAGGGCGGCTGGCCCCAGATTGCCTCCCGCTGCTACGGGCACCCCGGCCTGAGCGAGAATATGAGCCAGCAATGTGGTGGTCGTGGACTTGCCATTGGTGCCGGTAATGCCGACAAAGCGTGCCCGGCTGCCTGCGGCGCGCACGGCGCGGAACAGAAGTTCGGCGTCCGAGACAATAGGCACCCCTGCCTGCCGGGCCATGAGGGCGACCGGGTGCGGCTTTGGCAGAATATGTGGGATGCCGGGGGACAGCACGAGGGCTGTGAACCCGGAGAGTGTTTCAAAAGGGGCAATCACCACCTGCTCTGCCAGATCGGGCGGGAGCTGTGCCGCCAGCGCTGTCCGCGCGGCTTCCCCATCATCCCATGCCTGAACGGACGCACCGCAGGCCGCCAGAGTGCGGACGACTGGCAGCCCGTTACGGCCCAGACCAAGGACCGCAAAGCGCTGCCCGGCAAAAAGAGCGGGGGGAAACGGTGTCATCGCAGTTTCAGCGTTGCCAGACCGCACAGGCCCAGCACGAAGGAGACGATCCAGAAACGGATGACAATCTTGGGTTCGGCCCAGCCTTTCTTTTCAAAATGGTGGTGGATTGGCGCCATCAGAAAGACGCGCCGTCCTGTACGTTTGTACCACAGCACCTGGATGATGACGGACAGGGTCTCCACCACAAAAAGCCCGCCGACAATGCACAGCACCAGCTCGTGCTTGATGGCAACAGCCAGCGACCCCAGCGCCCCGCCAAGGGAGAGCGAGCCTGTGTCACCCATGAAGACCGAAGCCGGAGGGGCATTGAACCACAGGAACCCAAGCCCGGCCCCGACAAGGGCTGCACAGAACACAACCAGTTCGCCCGTGCCCGGCACGGCATGCACTTGCAGGTAGTCGGCAAAGCCATGGTTACCCACGAGGTAGCACAGGATGGCAAAAACAAGTGTTGCAACCAGCACTGGCCCAATGGCCAGCCCGTCCAGCCCGTCGGTAAAGTTCACGGCGTTGCCAAAACCGGTAATGGTGACCATGGCAAAAACGGGGTACAGAATACCAAGGGGCAGTAGTAGGTCCTTGGCGAAGGGAAAGGCCAGATTATAGGCCAGTTCTGGCGGCATAAGTGCCTGAAGCCACCAGCCGCACAGCAGGGAAATACCAAATTCGGACCCAAGGCGCGTGCGCTTGGACAGGCCGTCCGTATTGCGCCGTGCCAGCTTGCGGTAATCATCCGCAAAGCCGATGGCACCAAACCCCAGCGTTGTCAGCCAGACCGCCCAGACAAACCCGTTTTCCAGATCGCCCCATACCAGCATGGATACGCTGAGTGCGATCAGGATCAGCACACCGCCCATGGTTGGGGTGCCTGCTTTTTCCACAAGGTGCCGCTCCGGCCCCAGAGCCCGGATGGGCTGCCCACCGCGCTGGATACGCCGCAGGGCGGCAATAAACGGCTTGCCCAGCATAAGGCTGAGGGCAAGGGCAGTCAGGCAGGCGCAGCCTGCGCGGAACGAGATGTAGCGCAGCAGGTTGAGCATTGTGATGTGCCCATCATGAAACGCATGGGAAACCAGCATATACAGCATCAGGCAGCCCCTACCGCAGGCAGGGCTTCCAGCGCCTGTACAATATCGCGCATGCGGCTGCCCAGACTGCCTTTGACCAGCACGGCATCCCCCGTAGTCAGGCGGGGCGCGAGCATGGGGGCAAGGTCTGCGGCGGTTTCCGCCCAGGCACCCTGGCGGGCAGGGGGCAGGGCTTCAAAAAGGCTTTTCATATGGGGTCCACAACAAAAGACAAGGTCGGCGGATGCAGCGGCCGGGGCGGCCAGGGCATGGTGTTCGGCATCGGCAAATGCCCCCAGTTCACGCATGTCACCTAAAATCGCGATGCGGCGGCTGGCGGGCAGGTGGCTTAGCACGTCCAGCGCAGCCCGGACAGAAGCGCTGGAGGCATTGTAGCTTTCATCCAGCAGGATGATCTGCCCCTGTGCCACGGTGCTGACAGCACCACGGCCTTTACCGGGGCGGAAGGCACGCAGGGCCATGGCGGCAGCATGGGTGTCGGCCCCAAGGGCTGCGCAGGCAGCAAGGGCTGCCAGTGCATTGCGGACCAGGTGCAGGCCCGGCGCGCCAAGTCGTACGGCTATGGATTGCCCAGCCAGTTCCACCACAAAAACAGACCCTTCAGGCCCGCTTTCCACGTTGTCGTAACGGGCGGTGCTGCCTGCCTGCGCCCCGGCCAGCCAGAGCGTGGCATGGGCCTTGCGGGCGGCATCGACGATCATGGGCAGGCCGTGGGCGTCGTCGGGGGCAATGGCTGTGCCACCGGCTGGTAACGCCAGAATGAGCGAGGCCTTTTCCTGCGCGGTGGCATCCAGACTGCCCATGTGGCCCAGGTGGGCAGACCCGATGGTGGTAATAACCGCAACGTCCGGCCGCACCATCTGGGCGAGGGGCAGGATTTCCCCCGGATGGTTCATGCCGATTTCACTAATGCAGAAGGCGGCCTCTCGCGGCATGCGTGCGAGGGTTAGCGGCACGCCCCAATGATTGTTGTAGGAGGCCTCGGCCGCATGGGTTGGGCCACAGGCTGCCAGACACAGGCGCAGCATTTCCTTTGTCGTGGTTTTGCCAACACTGCCGGTAATGGCCACAACCTTGCCACCAAAACGCGCCCGGGCCGCAAGGCCGAGGGCTTGCAGGCCCGCCATTGTATCCGCAACCCGCAGAATGCGTGGGTCGGTGGGGCACTGTGTGGTGTCATGCACCATAACAGCCGCCGCCCCACGCTCCAGCGCCGTGGCAATATGGGCGTGGCCGTCGCTGCTGTCGCCTTTGAGGGCAATGAACAGATCACCCGGACGGAGGGTGCGGGTGTCGATGGAGATACCCGATACATCCCCGTCACCTGCGGCCAGAAACTGCCCATTTGTTGCGGCTTCCAGATCCGCCCGTGTCCAAAGTGCCATTATGCCTGCCCCGCGAGTGTTCTGATGACATCGGCATCATCAAACGGCAGGATATCCGTGCCGATAATCTGCCCCTGTTCATGCCCTTTGCCCGCCACAACCAGCACATCGTCTGGCTCCAGCAGGGCCAGAGCGTCGGCTATGGCAGTCCGGCGGTCTGGTATTTCCAGCGCATTGGGTGCCCCGGTGCGGATGGCTGCGCGGATGGTGGCCGGGTTTTCCGTACGGGGGTTGTCGTCGGTAATAATGGCAATATCGGCTCCCTGCGCGGCTTCCTGCCCCATGAGGGCGCGTTTGCCACTGTCGCGGTCTCCACCAGCGCCAAACACCAGTACCAGCCTGCCGCGCGCATGGGGGCGGAGGGAGGTCAGAAGCCGCGCCAGCGCATCGGGCGTGTGGGCATAGTCAACATAGGCACACGCACCATTTGGCAAGAGGGCGGCCCGTTCCATACGACCGCGTACGCCAGTCAACTGGGGCAGCAGGGCAAGCGTGTCAGACAATGCGCCATGGGCTGGTGTCGCAAGAGCAACGGCCAGCAGGGCGTTATCAACCTGAAAACGGCCGGGAAGGGGCAGCAGAACGTGGTGCACCCGCCCGTCACACTCCAGTGTCAGTTCCTGCCCGGCGGGTGTGGGGGTGCAGGCGCTCAGGCGCAGGCTGTCTCCGTTTTCGCCCACAAGGCGCAGGTTTTGGGCACGGTCGTGTGCGATGGCGCGCAGGGCATGGAGCGTTTCACGGTCCATGTCTGCATTGGCCGCCACGAGCCCACCCCGAGGCACAAGCGTGCTGAACAGCCGCAGCTTGGCATCGCGGTAGGCGGCCATGGTGCCATGATAGTCCAGATGGTCGCGCGTCAGGTTGGTAAAGCCTGCGGCACTGAACTGTAGCCCATCCAGCCGGTCCTGCTCCAACCCGTGGGAGGATGCTTCGAGCGCCACATGGTGCACGCCATGCTGTTCTAATGCTGCAAGGGTGTTGGCAAGGCTGACGGGGTCAGGTGTTGTCAGGGCAGGCAGGGTAATACTGACCGGTGTTGCACCTGTCAGTCCCAGCGTGCCGATGCCCGCAGCCTGATAACCCTGCAGGGTCCATATCTGGCGGATAAAGTCGGTTGTGCTGGTCTTGCCGTTAGTGCCGGTGACGGCCACTAGTGCCGGGGGCTGTGGCCCGGCCAGTGTTGCCGCCATAAGGGCAAGCACGTGGCGGGGGTTATCAGCCATGATCAAGGGGTGAGGGGGGACGTCGGCGGGCCACTCGGTGCCCGTTGGGGCCAGCACGGCCGCAGCACCCTGGCTGACAGCCATGGGGATAAACCTGCGGCCATCCACCTTTGTGCCAGCAAGAGCAACAAACAGCATGCCAGCGCGCACGGCCCGGCTATCTGCCGTCACAGCGTCAATCATGACATCCTGTCCCGCAAGGGGAGGCAGGCCAGCCGTGGCAAGAAGGTGCGACAGAGGCTGGCTCATTCGTCCATGGTTTCCCGGCTGTGTTTGTGGGTATCGTCGGCAGTCTGGCGGTTGGCACCCGTATGAGGGTCACCGGGGTCATTGCCCGGGCCGAGGGGGCGCGCCCCGCGGGGCACTGCCGGGTGCATGGGCAGGGCCATCTGGGCGTCAATACGTGCCGCATGCTCAAGGTCGGGGAAGACCTGCAACAATGGCCCCACGCGGGAGACAATTTTGGAAACAGTGGGCGCGGCGTTCCAGCCTGCGGTGGTCCAGCCGTGCGTCTGTGCCGTGGGCAAGGGGCTGTCGAGCATGACATACACCGCGTAACGCGGGGCATTCATGGGGAAAATACCAGTAAAGGCGGAGATGTTGACGTGCTTGAGGTAGCCGCCATGAGCGCCGATTTTTTCTGCCGTGCCGGTTTTGCCACCAACAAAATACCCGGGGGATTCTGCAGTTCTGCCCGTGCCCTGGGTCACATCAAGCCGCAGCAGGCGGCGCAGCAGGGCGGAGACATTTTCTGACAGGACACGAGGCCCCTGTGGGGTTGTTGGGGCGTCTGCCGTGGTGGCCAAAGGTGCTGCAGTGCCGGGCAATGCAGGGTGTGCACCCGGCAGGTCTTGCGGGTCGATGTCTTTGTCATCCCGGTCCAGCAGGGTGGGGGCGACGAGGATACCACCATTCACAGTAGCGGCGGTGCCACGGACAATGGCCAGGGGAGGTTCGGCCACGCCATGGCCAAAGCCTACGGTCATGGTGGTGGCAAGCCCCCACTGGCGTGGGTAGAGCGGGCGGGCTGCCTCGGGCAGTTCAATGGGCACGGGGGAGAAAAACCCCATGGAACGCAGCCATTCTGCCTGTTTCTTGCCGCCGACATCCAGCGCAATATGGGCGGCCGCCGGGTTGGAGGAATACGCCATGACCTCTGGCAGTGTCAGCCAGGGCGAGAAATGGTCGTTCTTCATATCGCGGATGGTAAAACGACCGATCCGCAGCGGGATTGAGGAAAACCGATCCCAGATATGAATGGTGCCGGTTTCAAGCCCCATGGCCGCAGTCTGGAGCTTGAAGGTGGAGCCAGGTTCGTACAGCCCAGTGACTGTGCGGTTAAAGCGCTCGTCATTCGTAGCGTGGGAAAATTCGTTGGCGTCATAGTCAGGCAGGCTGACCATGGCCATGATTTCCCCCGTGCGGACGTCCATGACAATGCCGCATGCGCCAATGGCCTGAAAGGTCTGCATGGCATTGGCCACTTCCTCACGCACGGCGGACTGTACCCGAATGTCCAGCGACAGGCGTAGAGGGCGGTGTTCGTTCAGCAGTCTTTTGTCGAAGTATTTTTCAACCCCGGCAATGCCGTGGCCATCAATATCGACAGCCCCCAGAATCTGGGCGGCCATGTGGCCCAGCGGGTAGTGACGGCGCTCACCCGGTTCAAAATAAATGCCCGGAATCCCCAAATTGTTGATCGCCAGTTCCTGCTGGGGGGAAATATTGCGGGCGATATAGACAAACTGCTTGGGCTTGGAAAGGCGCTGGATGGTGTCGTTTTCATCCAGGTCATGCAGGACAGTTTTGAGCTTGTGGGCAATATCGACAGGATCAATCAGTTCCTGCGGGTTGGCGTACACCTGTGCCACAGGCAGCGATAGTGCGAGGGTCTGGCCGTTGCGGTCCACAATGCTGGCGCGGTGGGTCTGCGGCAGGGACAGATCTTCCGCAAGGCTGCCCTTGGGGTCGATTTTGGGGATTTCGGGTACTTGCGGGGCAATCTGGCGCTTTTCTGGTGCCATGGGGCGCACCACAGTGGCGTAGATCAGCTTACCTGTAACAAAGGAGAACAGCAGGCAGAAAATGCCCGATAGGCCCAGTAGCCTGACATGCATGCGTTCCCTGTGCGCGCGACGGCGCGGGGTATCCCCCGTGACATCAGGCGGTAGGGCTGTGTCGGGTGCATGCGGGGGCAGGGGCATATCGAGTCAAAAGAACTTTCAGTCAGGCGGTGCTCAGTTGGCCACGGGAACAGGCGGGGGCAGCATGCTGTCGCCCCGGCTGAGGAGAGAGCCGCCCGTATACCCGGAAGTGGCGCGAGCTTCCATATAACCCCGACCTATGGCGTCAGTGTGGCGCGCGCGTGTCGGGTGCCAGGTTGCAGCAGCCATAGGCAGCGGGTGGCGAACCTGCTGGGGTGTGCTGTCATCTGCCATCAGTGTTGTGTGATGGCTGGCAGGTGCTGCCGCATGGGCCAGTGTGCTGCTGGCGTGCGTGTCGGGAGTGCTCGTTGCGGCATCAAGGGCTGCCGTATCCTGCTTGTGGATCACCGGGCGGGGTGTGAGAGCCGCTACCTGAGTATGCCGGTCTGTGCTGGTGCGTTGCAGGCCAAACGTATCATGCCCGACTGCGTTGGTTCGGGTCGCAGAGGGCGTGGCCGCAGTTGTTACTACAGTGGTGTAAGCCGGTTCAGCATGTGGGGCCGCAAGGGCAGGGCGGGTTGCCCGTGGGGTTTCGGTATTCAGGCGCAGTATATGCGGCTGGGCAACCTGGGGTGCCGGGCGTGTATCAGCAACCATAACGGGTGCTGGGGCCGGGTGCGTGTTAGCGACGGCAACAGGCCGGACAGGGGCTGCCACGGGTGCGGCGGCCATAGCAATGCTATCCACGTGGGCCGGTGTGGGTGCGGCTGCAACAGGTGTGCGGGCTGGAGCGTTTTTATCGACCGCAGGCAGGTGCTCTTCAAGATCGCTCAGGCGCACGAACTGCGCAGGGTCCATGGTGCGAAGGTAGGGCGCATGGTGGCTGGCAAGCTGAGCCAGTCGCTCGGGCTGGTTTTCCAGCGCCCATTCCGTACGCAGCATGGCGGTCTGGGTACGCACGTGCTCGGTTTCATGCACCAGAGCCGAAATCTGCTGGTCCAGCAGAGTGGTCTGGTGTTTTTTTGTGTACAGGAAAAACCCCGAAGCAATGGCCAGAACAGCGCAGCAGCATGTAAACGGACGAGTAATCATGAAGTCTGTCCTTTGCTCGGAAAAGGCGTGGCCAGAGGGCGTCTGGCAATGGCGCGTAGCCGGGCACTGCGCGCGCGGGGGTTAGCGGTGCATTCAGCAGGGCCGGGGCGGATGGCCTTGGTTGTTAGGGCTACCAGATCGGCTTCCGTCCCGCGGGACATGGCGGCGCGGGGGTCATGGCGGGAAAAGCTGTTATCCTTGCCTGTGGCATGGGCCATGGCGCGTTTGACCAGCCTGTCCTCCAGCGAGTGGAACGAGACCACAACCAGCCGCCCGCCAGGGGCCAGCAGGTCCAGAGCCTGTTGCAGGCCGCGTTCTATTTCACCCAGCTCATCATTGACCGCGATACGCAGGCCCTGAAAGGTCCGGGTGGCCGAATCCAGACCGGAACGATCCTGCGGCACAACCCGGCGGACAAGCCCTGCCAACTGGAGAGTTGTGGTGAACGGGGTTTGCACCCGGTCGGCAACAATGGCGCGGGCTACGCGGCGTGCGTGCCGTTCCTCCCCATAATAATGGAGGATATCGGCCAGTTCCTGTTCGCTGGAGGTATTGACCAGATCGGCGGCACTGGGGCCGTTTTTTTCCATCCGCATGTCCAGCGGGCCGTCCTGCCTGAAGGAAAAGCCGCGTTCGGCCTCATCCAGCTGGAAGGAGGACACACCAAGGTCCATGACAATACCATCAAACGCGGGGGCCTCTGCGGCCTCTGCCAGTGCCTGCATGGTGCCAAAGCTGCCATGCAGCATGTGCAGCCGCTGGCGGCCTTCGGCGCGGATCAGGCTTTCGGTTAGGCTCTGCCCACGGGCTATGGCGTCCGGGTCGCGGTCGATCCCCCACACCGCGCAGTCGGCGCTGGCCAGAATGGCGCGTGTATAACCGCCCCCGCCAAAGGTGCAGTCCAGAATGGCATTGCCAGCCGCAGGCTGCAGATAGGCCAGCACTTCGGCCAGCATGACAGGCACATGACCGCTCAAAGCAGGTTCTGCGAGGGGGGAGACAAGGGCATTCATTGCGCGGTGTGCCCACCCTCGGCGCGTGCGGCGGGAATGGTGACAGTGCGTGAACGCTGACGGGCCTCGGCCCGGCGCTGGCGTGCGGCTTCTGGTTCCCAGATCTGGAATGTGCGGCCAAGACCCATAAAGGCGACCAGCGGGCTGTCTGTCAGGCGTGCGTGGTCACGCAGGATGTCGGGGATGATGATGCGGCCTTCGCGGTCGGGGTCCAGGGGGTAGGCATCGGCGTAAAGGGCGGCGGCCAGGTCGTCGTGCTCTTCAGAGAACATATCCAGCCGGTCCAGCGGTTCGGTCAGGCGGGCAAAGGCCGCTGCTGGCCAGGCTTCCACGCAGGGCAGGGTGTGGGAGGGGCGAAGGATCATCAGCGTGTTGTCTTCCGTCTGCTGGGCTCTGAGCACGGACCGGAAGCCGGCCGGAATCGAGACGCGTCCTTTAGCGTCGAATCGGTTCTCATGCGTGCCAAGGAACACACCCACGTGAATCAGAAGTCCTTTGCTGCCTGTGGTTTCCAGTCATGGTGCCTAGGGGGAAGGGCATGCTTTCTCCCTGCCGTATGGGATAACATGGGATAGCGTGGGAAGTAAATTTAAAAGGAAGAAAAAACGGCAGAAAATAGCCATCCGTTAAGTATTTGGCATACTCTGTGCAAGAACCGGGCAAGAGAATGTCAAGAAACGGGCGTGAGCCTGTCGATGACTCGCCTGTTCTTTTTTTGTTCTATAAAAGGGAAAAAATGCCAGACGGTCTGTAAGCCGGGTTCTGTCCGGCCCTGTTAAGGGCTTGGACGGTCATTCCTCTGGGACGCGCCTTGCGGCGTGCCTCACGCAACCAACCCGAACAGCGGGGCGAGAGACCCCTGAGGCTACACGTAGCCTCAGCTGTTCCTATTCGGTCTTGCTCCCGGTGGGGTTTACCATGCCTCCCCTGTTGCCAGCGGAGCGGTGCGCTCTTACCGCACCGTTTCACCCTTACCTTCAGCCTGTCCCATGGTTGCCCATGGTTGGACCAGGAAGGCGGTTTGTTTTCTGTGGCACTTTCCCTAAGGTCACCCTCGCCGGCCGTTAGCCGGCACCGTTCTCCCATGGAGCCCGGACTTTCCTCCATCACCCGATTTGCACAGGCAACAGCGACCGTCCGACCGTCTGGCAGGCGCACCCTGCTGTGCGCAGGGGCTAAGGTCAAGTGCTTTGTGAGAGGTAGGAGGCTGGTATTGTGTGAAAAAATTGCTAAATTTTTTGCATGTCGGATCAAGCAGACCTCGCCACACCCGCCACGCCAGCCCGGCCCAACCTGCCGTCGCGCCTGCTTTTGCGCTGGATTGCGTGGCAGGCGGCCAGAAAGGTCAGGCACGTTACCATTCGCCCCCCGCCAGAAGGTCCGGTGCCGGAGGAAAAGGTCGCGGCACATTTTTTGCGTGTTTTGCGCAAGAATATGGATACGCCGTCTTTCCCGCCCTTTCTGTCCTCTCTGCCCCTGCGCAGGGTCCTAACAGTTGAGGTGCCGGGGCCTGCGGGGATGATGAAGGCACGGCTATTTGTGCCCCATGGCCGGGTACGCGGGGCCGTGCTCTACCTGCATGGTGGTGGGTTTGTGCATTGCGGTTTGAACTCACACCACGGCATTTGCTGCCGTCTGGCGCGGACATCTGGCGCTGCGGTGCTGCTGCCTGATTACAGACTGGCCCCGGAACATCCTTTTCCCGCCGCGGTGGAGGATGCTCAGGCTGCTCTGGCGTGGCTGGCCCGTCTTTCCGCCCGTTTCTGGGGTGGTGGCGTTGCAGTCGCGGGGGATAGTGCCGGGGGCAATCTGGCCGCAGTGCTGGCGCAGGAGGGGCGCAGCGGGGTGGGGCCGACGCCTGTCCTTCAGGTCTTGTACTACCCCTCGCTCTATGGGCGCAGGACATTCCCGTCCCATCAGACTTACGCCAAGGGCTACTTCCTCTCCCGTCGGTCTATGGAATGGTATGGGGAGCAATATATCCAGACGGTACAGGACTGGACTGACCCCCGCTTTGTTCCGGGTGAAAACCCGGACCTGACAGGGTTGGCCCCGGCGGTGATCATCACGGCCGAGTGTGACCCCATGCATGATGAAGGGGCAGCCTATGCCAATGCCCTGCGGCGGGCCGGGGTGCCGGTGCTATACCGTTGTTACCCTGGGACTTTGCATGCGTTTTTGAATTTTTATGCCCTGATGCCACATGGCAAGGCTGCATTACGGCTGGCGGGCAGGGCGTTGCGTAAAGCCTTTGCCCACCATGGCGGCAAGGCTGTTCCATAAACCCTTTTTGACCAAGGTATCATGGTCCGGCGGGCGTACGATAGGCCCGCCGGAAGTCCGTGTCAGGGAACGGGGTGGAACACGCCTGGCGAGTTCTGGTCGGATTCGATAACCCTGTTCATACGGTCCACCCGCAGGGTGAACAGGCGGGGCAGGTCATCCTTGGGGCCGGGGCAGGTGCCAGAATGTTTTTCCATGACATCAATGCGCGATGCTGTGGGGGCATCGTTGCCGTTGACCACAAACAGCAGGCAGTCCGGCCGGTCATGCGTCATGCCATTATGGGTGACAAGCAGGCGCAGATGGCGAATAAGCGCTGTGTCATCATACCAGTTGGCGGGGCGGAAGGTATAGCGGTCCACCAGCGTATCCAGCATCCCGCTGCGGGCCAGCCCGATCATCAGCAGGGACAGGGGAAGCACCAGAGCAATCCGCCGCAGAAGATGCTGGCGGAAGGTTCTTTTGGTAAACGGGCCTTTAAGCCTGGGGGGTTGTATTGTCATGGCAGCATATCTTCGTGCCACATGGCACCATCACGGGCAAGCAGGGCGCGGGCCGAGGGCGGACCCCAACTGCCTGCCGGATAGGGCTCCAGCGGGGTCAGGGCCTGCTGCCAGGATGTCAGGATCGGCTCGACCCAACGCCATGAGGCATCAACCTCGTCCCGGCGGATAAACAGTGCGGGGTCTCCCCGGACTGCATCCAGCAGCAGGCGCTCATAGGAGTCCTGATATGCGAGGGAGAAAACATTTTTATAGGCCATGTCCAGCTTGGCATTCTGCACGCGGAAGCTGCCTGCGGCGGGGTCACGCACAGCCATGACAAAGGACAGTTCCTCATGCGGGGCAATGCGGATGACCAACCGGCCGGGGGAGGGCATGTTGGTAAAAATGGGCCACACCTGCGGGCGGAACTGGAGCACGATTTCCGTGGTTTTTGTGGCAAGGCGCTTGCCGGTCCGCAGGTAGAAGGGGGTATTGCCCCAGCGGGCCGTGCGTATTTTGGTGCGGATGGCCACAAATGTTTCTGTGCTGCTGCTGCGACCGGTGTTCAGGTCTTCCGTGTAGCCCGGCACGATCCTGTTTTTCAGCGTGCCGCTGACATATTGCCCGCGGATGACATTTTGCCGCACCATGTCCGGTGTCATCGGGCGCAGGGCGTTGAGAACTTTCATTTTCTCATTACGCAGGTCGTCAGAGCGCAAGGAGGCCGGGGCATCCATGGCGACCATACACAGGATTTGCAGCAGGTGGTTCTGCATCATGTCCCGCAGGGCACCTGCCTCGTCGTAGTAAGACCCTCGGTCTTCCACCCCGACGGTTTCGGCCGCAGTAATCTGCACATGGTCGATCGCACTGGATGACCACAGCATTTCCAGAGCCGGGTTGGCAAAACGCAGGGCCAGAATGTTCTGGACCCCTTCTTTCCCCAGATAATGGTCAATCCGGTAGATCGATTCTTCAGGGAAATACCGGCCCACGCCAGTGTTGATCGCCTGTGCCGTGGCCAGGCTGGTGCCTATGGGTTTTTCCAGCACCACGCGGGATGTCGGCGTGACCAGTCCCTGTTCCGCCAGCGACTGGCACAGCACGGAAAACAGCGACGGGGCCGTGGCAAGGTAGAACACCCGCGCCCGTGGGCTTTCAGGCAGCAGGGCGCGCAGGCCGTCCCAGTTGGCTTCCTGTTTTGTGGCGTCGAGGTAGATGTAGGTCAGCAGGCCCAGAAAGCGGTGCAGTGTGTCCTTGTCCTGCGTGGCTTCGGGGGCAAATTCCCTGAGGGAGCTGATGACACTGTCGCGGAACTCTTCGGTCGTCAGGTTTGAGCGTGCAACGCAGATAATGCGGGCATCATCATCAAACTCCTGCGCCATGAAGCGGCGGAGGAAGGCAGGCAGCAGTTTGCGGCGTGACAGGTCGCCAGTAGCGCCAAAAAGAACGAAATCAAAGGGGTCCGTGCGGTTCACAAGGGCCATGGTGCAAAGGTTCCAGCAAAGCGGCAGGGGGCGCGACCCACCTTAGGCAAGACAAGGTTCCGGGCCATGGTGGACACCGGGTGCGGTTGCACCGCTTATGGAAGGTGGGCATCGTGTTTGCAAGAGCCGCGCCATGCAGGCACATTGACCGCTTGCACGCGGCACGATAAGCCCGCGCCTTCCACCCCACCGGCGGAGCGTGGCCTGTCTGCGTGCCATGCCGGAATACATGATGTGAAAGAAAGGGCCCAGTCATGGATGGTGAACACTTTTCTGGTGATGACGACGCAGCCGTAGGTGGAATTGCCGCAGACCGGCTGAGAAGCATCATTGAAAGAGTTGAGCGGCTGGAAGAAGAGCGCAAAGCTCTTGCCGGCGATATCAAGGATATTTTTACAGAAGCCAAATCCGCAGGGTTTGATGTAAAGGTTATTCGCCAGATTATCCGCCTGCGTAAGCAGGAGCCTGCGGAAGTGGAAGAGCAGGAAACACTGCTGGACATTTATCGTCGCGCACTTGGCATGTAAAAAAATCAGGCTGGATCAGGTCGGTTTGTCATGATGTCTCTGTCTTTTCCGGAATGGATGCCCCTGTGGGGCCAACTGCTGGTACTGGCTTGCGGGCTTATGTTCGGGCTTGCATTCATGATGATGCCTTTTGCGGTTTTTGGCGTGAAAGGCAGGCTGACCGAACTGTCCTTGCAGGTTGAGGAGCTCCAGGCCGCAGTGCGTTCTCTGGGTATGCGCACCGCTGCCACGCCACAGGGGTTGGCAGCGCCAGAAGGCGCTGTGGTGGAGGAGATTCGTGCCACCCCGTGGGAGGCGGCAGAAAAGCCGCCTGTGGTGCGGGAAGTGCCGATTTTTCCGGAGCTGCGGACACCGCGTGTTTCCGACGCGTATGAGGCACGGCAGGCCGAACCTCCTGTGCCGGTTATGGAGCCAGCATCGGTCGCTTCCAAACGCATGCCCTGGCATGAGGAGGAACCCGAGCGGCAGGAAACGGCAGAGGAAATTTTGCGTCGGCAGAGAGCGCCTGATGCTAACCAGCCTGCCTACAGGCCCGATTTTTCGCGCGAGGCCCCAGCCCGCGCGGCGACTTTGGGCCAGTCCACCCCACGTTATGACGACCATACAGGTCGTGCGGAACCAGTTCTGAACTGGCCCGGGCAGCCCGCCCCCTGAAACAAGGCGGGTTACTTAGCCCTGTGCGTTTGTATCCGGTGTGTTCTCCGTTGCTGGGAGCACGGCAGCCAGTCTGGCCTGGGTGGCAACCAGCAGGGTCCGGGCGCGTGGCATGTCCAGAGCGCTCAGGCTACGCTGCATAGCCAGTAGAATGTCGGAGGTTGCATCGGGCAGGGCTTTGTCCCACCAGTCCAGAGCGTCCTCCAACTGGCCACGTTCAGCCAGAACCGTCGCGTGGTTGTGGCATCCGCGGTAATCCCCTGTTTCGGCTGACCGTTGGTACCAGGCGTGGGCAGCCTGCACGTCTTTGCCAACAACCCAGCCTTCTTCATAAAAGCGGCCCAGAATATTCATGGACTTGGCGTGGTTGTTGTTGGCTGCGGTCTGGAAGAGGTCAAAAGCCTTGGGCAGGTTTTGGGGCATGCCAATCCCGCGCATGGTCAGGATGCCAAGGTTGTAGTGCCCCCACTCATCACCCAGTTCGGCGGCTTTGGCGTAGTGGCTGGCGGCTTCGGTCAGGTTTTTGTCACACCCCCAGCCAAAGTGATGGCATCGCCCCAGCATGTTATGGGCTGGCCCGTAGCCTGCATTGGCGGCCATGGTAAACCAGATGATGGCCTGCTGCGGGTCGGGGGGCATGAACGTGCTGTTAAGCAGGGCCTTGCCCCACAGAACCTGCTCAAGATGATACCCAAGCAGTGCCTTTTGATGAATGGCCTGAATGGAGTCAGGAAGCTGCAAGGCCGAGGTATCAGCCTTATCCTGTTTGCCAAAAGGGAGAAAATTCTTGAGCATGGCCAGTCACTGCAAAAAGCGGAAATGATAGCCAAGCGTAATGGCAGAACCCGGCAATGTCACGGGCACAGGGTCAGTAAACCCCGACCGTGACAAAGGGTGCGGGTGTCAGAGCATGACAAGGTCATCCCGATGGATGATTTCTCCACGCCCAGGGCGACCAAGGAGCTGACTGGTTTCGGTTGAGTGGTGGCCAGCCAGACGGCGGGTATCCTCCGCATCATGCGCGGCAAGGCCGTGGGCAAGAACACGGCCACCATTTTCAACAATTTCCACAAGGTCACCTTGGGAAAAATCACCCTTCACGGCCAGTACCCCGGCAGGGAGCAAGGAGCGGCCATGCCGTAGTGCGGCGGCCGCACCATCATCGACAAGAATTTCTCCGGCAGGGTTCAGGCTGCCAACAATCCACTGCTTGCGGGCTGTCGGAGTCTGCGCCTGTGGGAGAAACCACGAGCAGCGTGCCCCATCCATCAGGGCTTTCAGAGGGTGCAGGGTTTTGCCAATGGCAATTGCCATGGCGCAGCCAGACCGTGTGGCAATACCCGCAGCCAGCAGCTTGGTACGCATACCGCCGGAGGAATAGCCCGGCGGGGGCGCGCCCCCCATGGCTTCGATCTCGGGGGTTAGAGTCTCAATAATCGGCAGATGGCGCGCCTCGGGGTTGGTGCGGGGGTCGGCTGTGTAAAGCCCGTCGATATCAGACAGCAGTACAAGCTGGTCGGCATCTGTCATCTGGGCGACCCGGGCCGCCAGACGGTCATTGTCACCAAAGCGGATTTCTGCCGTTGCAATGGTGTCGTTTTCGTTAATGACCGGCACGCAGCCCAGTTCCAGCAGGGTTTTCAGGGTTGCCCGTGCATTCAGGTAACGGCGGCGGTCTTCCGTATCTTCTGGCGTCAGCAGCAACTGCGCGGCTGTCAGGCTCTGGGCAGACAGGGCGTTGCTCCAGGCCTGCGCAAGGCGGATCTGGCCAACGGCTGCGGCTGCCTGTTTTTCCGCCAGTCGCAGGACGCCCTCTGTCATGCCAAGGCTATGTCGGGCCAGAGCAATCGCGCCGGAGGAAACAACAGTGACCGAAGTACCCTGCTGGCGCAGCAGGGCAATATCCTCCGCCACACTGGCCAGCCACTCCTGCCGGGGGGCGGCTTTGTGTGGGTCCACCACCAGTGCACTGCCGATTTTGACAACCAGGCGTTTGGCGTTGCTCAGGGAAGGGCAGGGCGGTGTTGCACTCATGGGATAAACCTGCTGCGGAGGTTGCTGCGTGCCTGTGGGCTCAGGACGCCTGTTTGGCGTCCTGCTTGGCCTGATTGACCTGATCCTGGATCAGCCGCAGCAACTCGGGAATACCCTCCCGCGTAGCGGCCGAAATCAGTCGGACAGGAGCGCCACTGGCTTTTTCAAGCGCTGCCCGGCGGGCGGATGCCTCACGCGGGGTCATGGCGTCTGTCTTGTTCAGGGCAATAATTTCGGGCTTGGCTGCCAGATCGTCATCATAGGCTTCCAGTTCCCGGCGGATTGTGCGCCATGCGGCAACCACATTGCCAGCAGCACCGTCGATCAGATGCAGCAGCAGAGCACAGCGTTCCACGTGGCCCAGAAAACGATCGCCAAGGCCCGTGCCTTCATGAGCCCCTTCAATCAGGCCCGGAATATCCGCCAGCACGAACTCTTCTGTCATAGACAGGCGCACAACACCAAGCTGTGGGTGCAGGGTCGTAAACGGATAATCCGCAATTTTGGGGCGCGCAGCCGAAACAACAGACAGGAAGGTGGACTTGCCCGCATTGGGCAGCCCCACAAGCCCGGCGTCGGCAATTAGCTTCAGGCGCAGCCACACCCAGCGTTCCTCACCCGGCCAGCCTTTGTCCGACCGGCGGGGGGCGCGGTTGGTGCTGGTTTTGTAATGGGCATTGCCATAACCGCCATCGCCACCACGGCACAGGGTCACACGTTTACCGGCCTCATCAAGGTCAGCCAGCATGGTTGTGCGGTCATCATCCATGATCTGGGTGCCAATAGGCACCTTGATGACAACAGCGGAGGAGGCCGCCCCTGTGCGATCCGAGCCTGCACCATTACCGCCCTTACGGGCACGGAAATGCTGCGTATAGCGGAAGTCGATCAGCGTATTGAGGTTGGGGACGGCTTCAAAAATAATATCGCCACCGCGCCCGCCGTTGCCGCCGTCCGGCCCGCCGAATTCAATATATTTTTCCCGGCGGAAGGCAGTCACACCATCTCCGCCATCACCTGAACGGATGTAGATTTTCGCCTGATCCAGAAACTTCATGCCATACCTCCCGGCCCGGAACGTGAAAAGGGCCGAACCTTACGGCCCGACCCTGTCACTAGGTCCAGTCACGCGGGGGCCGCGTGCTGGAAAAGCCCGTGTGCTTATTCAGCCGCGAGGGGCAGCGCGTCAACAGAAACATGCACGCGGCCTTCGGTGCGGCGTTCAAAGCGAACGTTGCCGTCAACCAGCGCGAACAGCGTGTGGTCACGACCGACGCCAACATTCAGGCCAGCCTTCACCTTCGTGCCGCGCTGACGGATGATGATGTTGCCAGCGATAACCTGCTCGCCACCAAATTTCTTGACGCCAAGACGACGTCCGGCGCTGTCGCGCCCGTTGCGGGATGAACCGCCAGCTTTCTTTTGTGCCATGACCTAAATCCTCCTCGGTCCTGACCGCGTGTATTCCCTTGTGGGGAATCAGGCGGCGTTGATTTCCTGAATGCGCACAACGGTAACCGGCTGGCGGTGACCGTTCTTGCGGCGGCTGTTCTGCCGACGGCGCTTCTTGAAGATGATGACCTTCTTGAGGCGGTCCTGAGCGATGACAGTGGCCGTTACCAGTGCGCCAGCAACTGTGGGTGCGCCGATCTTGGAGCCGTTTTCGCCGCCGACAGCCAGAACTTCATCAAAAGTGATGGTGGCGCCAGCTTCGACTTCCAGCTTTTCGATCTTCAGCACCATGTTGGGCTCGACCCGGTACTGTTTGCCGCCTGTGCGGATAACTGCGAACATAAACTCTACTCTCTTTCCGAATCCCTGACCTTCGCGGTGCCTGCTGACACAGGCGAAGAGTCTGATCGCTTTTTCATCTTTGGCCACGCGGTAGGCGGTGGCATGCTTCCATCTTTGTGGATTAAGTGGGGCTTTAGAGCGACAGGGGGAGAGTCGTCAATAGTTTTAAAGCGTACGAATGCCTCTTGCATCGGTGGCGGAGGCTGTTTATAAGCCCCCTACATGCTGGAGAGGTGCCGGAGCGGTCGAACGGGGCGGTCTCGAAAACCGTTGTGCGAGCAATCGTACCGAGGGTTCGAATCCCTCCCTCTCCGCCAAAACCCCAATAATTTACAAAAAATCAAAAACCCTGATCATTCAGGTCCTTACGTTTCCTGATGGCGTTCCGTAAAAGTTCTTCTTTTGTGGGTGATCGCGAGCATACAGGTCAGTGCTGAGTTTGAACCGCCTAAGATCAAGCTTGCCGGTCTGGAAGATAGCAGGGGCTATCCATTCCAATTTTGCAGCAAAGTTGCTTATTCCTGCGTGCTGGTACTGACTTTTTTATCCCGATAGCAATTTGGGACATTTTCAAAAATGTGCAGAACGGCAAGCCTAGAATGCCTTCTAGCTTGGGAAACTATCTTGGGTAAAGAATTTGCAGCAGGGTCTATGCTGAGTGCAGTCCAATTCAAGCGGTCCACGTTCCCATTAGTTATAAATGGCTAACGTGCTTGATTGGATGACTGACTGCTTAACTGACGACGGAGCTTTTTTATCGGCCTCGAAACTCAAGAGGCTGCCAAGCAGCAGATAGAAATATCGTCATAGCGCGTCAGCCTCTCAATCGTTGAGGATAAGAGGCTAACGCGTTTAAGTTGTTAGTGGCTGCTTTTTGTGGGTGTTTTGCCGCTTTGCGGTAAGGCAGATTCAGCAAAATTTTCTGAGACAAACACCAGGCTATCTGGGATTTGGTCAAGGGCTGCAATTGCCTCAGCAGTCTGCTTGCCTTCGGTAAAGACTGTTGCCCGGTTGACCGCACCCTGTGTCTGGGCCAACGGAGCCAGTGCAATAATGAAGTCAGCATCTGCGCCGACAAGCTGTAGTGTTTGCGCGGCTTTGTCTGGCTGGCCTGCGTTAAGTTGCCCATTTGCGGTGGCAACGGCTGCTTTTTTTTCTGGTGAGAAGGTTTCGGTGGCAATAAATTCACCACCAACAGGAACCCACGTTGTCGTCCCTGTCAGCGGCGTGTGAGACGGAGAAACAGGGCGCTGCGGTGCGGGTTGAAGCTGGTTTTCGGCTGCATCAAACTTTGTGGCTGCTTTGCTTGCGGCAACCAGGCGTTTTTGTGCGTCATAGAGGAAAGGGATTGCAGCTTCGGTATTGCCTGCGGCAAGTGCTTTGCGTGCCTGAATAATATCGACCAGAGCATGTTGGCCATCTTCAGAGAGATGATGGAAGGCCCTGCCAGCTTTAAACTGCTCCCATTTGGTATGAACGCTGCTTGCGTAGGTTGTCATTGGTGCTGCTGTCAGAATTGCCAGTGTTGCCAGGGACAATTTAGCTTTAAAACGCATTATAACGCTCCGGTTTCTAAATTTTTAAGTCAATGTTACGAATATCTTTTTTTGACTAATATCGAGTATAAAATGGCCTTCTTTGTCAGGCAATTCTGAAGCTGGGTTTTGAAATTAAATTTAGGAATATTTTCCTTAATATATGCTTATTTATTATATTATCTATAATTTCTCTTTTTAAATTCACTCTGTGCGTGATGAAGAAATTTCAGATAATAAATGCATTATGGTGACCGTGGATGTTCGGTATTTTATGCACCCTTTAACGCTTTCTATAAGCGCGCGGGCTTATGCCCTTTGTTTTGCGAAAAACCTGCGAAAAGTGACTCGAGCTTTCATAGCCTACAGACAAGGCTATTTCGAGAATAGACATATCAGTTTGTCGGAGTTGCGTTGCTGCCAACTCAATCCGGCGTTGTATGAACCAGTGTGAGGGGCTGTGCCCCATAGTATGATGGAAAGAGCGGCTGAAATGAAAGCGGCTCATTCCACACAGACTGGCTAAAATATTTAAATTAAAAGGCTCTGTAAGATGTGTCTCGATATGGTCGAGTGCTTTGCGGAGTTTCCATTCTGGTAAATGCATTGTGGCTTTGTATGGGATGGAGTCCGTCTTTGTATAAGAGCGTAGAAGGTGGATAGTCAGGCTTTCCAGAAGCCCTTTTACAAATACAATATTAGCCGGTTCCGGAGATTGTATTTCAGTTGTCAGACCACCGAGAACTCCTGATATCAATGGGTCTTGTGCACCAGAGATGTCGCGCATGCGACAGCGGTTCGGATTAAGCCCCAAAGAACGGGCTGTCCGATTGATCAGGTCAGGACCAAGGTAGAGATGGAGGACTTCAAACGGATATTCTGTCGTGGGTCTCCAGCGCATCAGATAGGGGGCTTCCGTTTGAGTGAGAAAAAATGATCCAGGGGATGCTTCACTTCGCTCCCATGCTCCTGCCGTTTCCCGTTCTTCGATGATGGCCTCTCCAGATATAACCCATACCAGAAGCGGGTCTGATACGGCTGGAACAAGAATCTCCTCTTCCTGAAGAGCACGAGAAAAAATCTGTGCTTGTGCATCATTCCAGGCATCACCTGTGGCCTGAATGATTTTTTGGCCAGGAAGATACTGTTCCAGTGCCGAACTTGCAGTTTGTAAGGGTGGACGATGCAGGAGAGGCATCTGGTTTGGCCTTGTGGTTGATAAACCCGTTCAGTTTTAGAGCAAACTTACAATGGTTTTAGCAAGAGCTCTAACGCACGTGATTTTTGTATACGCTAAATATTTTTCCTCAAACTTCCAGTTTTTAAAAAAATATTGAGGAAAACTATGACTCTTGCAGGGAAAGTGGCTCTTGTAACAGGGGCTTCCAGCGGTATCGGGGCAGCAACGGCACGCAAGCTTGCATTGGAAGGGATGATCGTTGGATTAGCGGCCCGACGTGTAGACCGTCTGGAAGAACTTGTGGCAGATATTACGACAACGGGAGGGAAAGTCATTGCCCTGCCAACAGATGTTGTTGACCCAGCATCCTGCAAGACAGCGGTTGGGACGCTAATCCATCACTTTGGGCAGGTGGATGTTCTGGTCAACAATGCGGGGCTTATGCCGCTGTCAAACGTTGATAGTTTGAAAGTGGATGAATGGCAGCGGATGGTGGATGTCAACATCTCGGGTGTGTTGAATGCGACAGCAGCGGTGCTTCCGCATATGATGGCGCAACAGTCAGGGCATATTTTCAATATGTCCTCGATAGCGGGAAGAAAAGTTTTTACAGGTCTTGCAGTTTACTGTGCCACCAAGGCGGCTGTTGCAGCATTTTCGGATGGGCTGCGTATGGAAATTGGTCCCAAGCATAATATTCGTGTCACATGCATTCAGCCTGGGGCGGTCAAATCGGAACTCTATGAACAGATCACGGATATTGAGTATCGCAAACAGATGGATGATCTAGCTGCATCGATGACGTTTTTAGAGGGAGAGGATATCGCTGAGAGTATTCTGTTTGCTCTTAAAGCACCTGAGCGGATGGATGTAGCTGAACTGTTCGTGCTGCCCACAGAGCAAGGCTGGTAAATGACCGGGATACTGGGTTTTTCTGCTGAAAAATATATTACGACAGTGGCGCTTATGGCGGAAAGGCGCGTTGGACCTCGGTGACGAACATTCTCAGCTTAGGCGTCATGATCGGGCCTGCATTGTAAAGGAGATGCATGGGGCGGTTAGCTATTGTCCACTCAGGTAAAACACGGACAAGGTTTTGCTTCTCCATGTCGGGCTGCAAGGCTTGCGCATATCCAAGGAGAATACCCTCTCCCGCGAGAGCCGCAGACTGAAGGATACTGGAATCATTACAACGAAGCTTGCCAGAAATGGTGATGGATCGTTTAGAGCTTCCGCGGGAAAGTGCCCATGACGTTGCTGCTCCGGCTGCGTTTTCGTAAACAAGGCATTGGTGGTTGCTCAGGTCTTCAGGCATCATTGGGGTGCCGTATTTTGCAAGATAGGCCGGAGCAGCACATAGAATACGGTGATAGGCCGTAAGTGGGCGGCTGATGACTGTCAGGTCGGTATCCAGCGTGCCAATACGGATGACAGCCTCGTAGCCATCCATGGTTGGGTGCACCAGTTGGTCGGTAAGTGAAAGCTGGATGTGTATCTCAGGATATTTCTTTTGAAAGTTGCTGAGGAAAGGGGCAAACACTGTGCGACCAAACGTGACTGGGGCACTGACTGAGAGTGTCCCGCGCGGGGTGCCGAGCGTATCGGCTGCCAGGCTGTCTGCCCGTTCGGCAGCGTTTAACACAAGATGGCACTGTTCGCAGTAGAGGCGGCCTATGTCTGTCAGGCTTTGCCGACGCGTAGTCCTATGTAGCAGGCGTGTGCCAAGGTGATGTTCCAGGGCTTCTATGTGCTTTGCAACCATCTGAGGAGATAATGCCAGAAACTGCGCAGCGGCAGCGAAAGAACCCAACTCCACCACCTTGATAAAAACTTTCATGCTGGTCAGACGGTCGAGCATTCATCACCCTAAGTTGTGACTGATGTGGTTTTTTGAGGATTTATATCTCAGGCAGGGTGAATATGCTTGAGTTTTCCAAGGAAGAGCAAGCACGCTTTTCTGCCCGGAGGATTGCAACATGCCTGTTTATCTTGTTCGTATGGATCACCCGGATGGGGCAGGGTGGGGGGAGCACGTTAGAGCGCATATTCTGTATCTCCAGCGGTTGATACAGGAAGGGAAGCTTCTGGCCTCTGGCCCGTTGAGAAACACACCGTTGCGATCGGGTTTTCTGATCATGAAGGGAGATACCATGCAGCAGATTGAAGAGATGGTTGCAAATGACCCTTTTGCCGTGCAGGGGTTGATTTGTGCATTACGGATTGAGGAATGGGACCCTCTGTTCGGCTGTCTGTCAGACCACGCAACAGGGGAGCTGCCGCCGGAACTGGCCGCTGGTGTCTCATTATGACAGCGGGGCAATGGCATGCGGTGGGGGCTGCGCGGGTTACCAAAATTCAGGACACAGTGCTGGCTGTCCTGACCCCGGAGCAATTATTGCCAGAGTGGGATAGCAGTCGTGCCGTGCAATGCTATCCACAATACAATGAAGTATTGGATATAACGCAAACAAAAGTGCCCTTGAGCATTCATGCCTGGTTGATAGAAGATCGTGGTCGAAAGATCCTTGTTGATACTGGTGTAGGGAACGACAAGCCACGCCCGGCGGCACCCCATTTTGACCATCTGCACACTGGCTGGCTGAACAACCTGAGGCAGGCTGGTATTCAGCCTGAAGAGATCGACTTTGTGCTTCTGACACATCTACATGTTGATCATGTTGGCTGGAATACGCGTAAGGAAAATGATCGTTGGGTGCCAACTTTTCCCAATGCACGATATCTCTTCTCTAAGGAGGAATATCAGTTTTTTAAAGATCCGGCGAACAATAACGGTCGTAATCAGACCAGTTTTATAACGCGAGAAGATAGCATAGATCCGATTGTTGCCTGTGGCCTTGCCGACCAGATTGATGTGAGTGGAGAGGAGGTTTTGGAAGGAGTGTCTTTTCACTCAACACCAGGCCATACAGCCCATCATGCGTCTATCGTTCTGCGGTCTGGGGCGGAGCATCTGCTTTTTACGGGGGATGTCATGCACCATCCCGTTCAAGTGAGCCAACCAGGTTGGAATGCAGTGTTTGATGCAAACCCGCAATTGGCTATGGCCTCCCGTCAGTGGGCTTTGGAGTATGCCGCCAGACATGATGCGACCGTATTCACGTCCCATTTTCCGCTAACGTCAGTGGGTAGGGTTGAAAAAGACCATGAGACTTACAGATGGTCTTTTCTATAAACAGTTTTTGGGAAAAATAGGATAGTAAGGGGGGGTAATGGAGCATATTTACCATCCTGTTTGGTTGTTTTGATAGTGTTCAAGCCTTGTTTGACGGCAGATATTTTAGAACACAGGTATTGATGAATGGGAGAATGGCTAACGTTATAAAGGACGATATTGCGGCTATGAGAAAAACCTTATCGTACCCTATTTTCCCGGCCAGAAAAGCCCCTGTTCCTCCAAGTAAAGCGGCTGTTATGGCACTTGCACTTTGAAAAAGTGAGAAGTCTATGCCGGGTTGATGTGTGGCGGTAAAGGCCATCAACCGGGAGTAGCTGGCAACAAAGCTGGCTGCCATTAGGGCGGCTTCAATAATGAAGAGGCAAAGAAAAACAGGTAAAAGCAGGGCATGAAGCATCAGTGATAATAAAAGTGCTGACAGGACAATGATGTGACAGGTGGCAAGTACATACATGGCGTTTTTGGCACCTGCCTGACGTACAAGGCGGCCCCCCGCGACCGTGCCGCAAAGCCCTGCAATAACACCGCCACTGCCGTTAAACAGACCGACGATACTCAGGGACACCCCATGATCAACTAAAAAAGGTCCAGTCAGTCCTTGCACCAGACGGCCGCTCATCTCGTAGGTTATTGTTAAGGCAATCCCACACCATATTTCGCCTCTCTTGAAAGAATTCAGGATATTCGGACGTATTGTTTTTGAAAATGGAAAGACTTTTTCATTATCGCCATGGTGACCAAAAAACATTGGAATAGTCAAAAATACTATCAGGAAAGCCATAATAAAGCAGTCCAGATGCCACCCGACCTTTGCAAAGAGACTTGTAAAAAGGCTTCCACCAATAACAAGGCCGAGATAAGCACCGCCGACCTGTGCCATGTTACCTTTTTCACGCTGTGTTGCGGGAATGTGCTCAATCAAAAATGCATCGCAGGCAATATCCACGACAGTTGCAAAAAAGGCTGCGCATAGAAGAAGAGCTAACAGGCCGGAGAGCAACTGAGGAGGCCAAAATGCAATCACACATAAAATGCTGGCAATAAAAAATTCACCTATCAGGATGATCTGGCACGAACGCCTGCGGCCACTGGTCGTAATACGCAGTCTTTCAACAGGTTGTGCCCACAGGAATTTGAAAGCCCACACAAGCATAACCAAAGAGAGCAGAGCAATTTTTTCTAATGGGATATGCTGACTACGCAGAATGACGGGTAATCCCGCAAAGGTCAGTCCCCCCAGTGCCCCCTGTGCAATATAGATGCCCCAGATGGCAGCGAGAACTCCCGTGTTGAGGGGATTGTCTCTAACAGTATGGCTTGTCATTTTGGAGAATCACCAATAGCCACTTTCAGGTTAAATCCAACTGTTCGTCCAAAGCTGATCTGTGCGACATTTCCAGCTGGGCCGGTAAAGGCATAGGTCCGGTAAAGCTTGTCGGTCACATTGTTGGCGTAGAGCATAACCTCGTAACGTGTGCCCAAGGTCCAGGTAGTTCTTAAATCGAGCTGCGCGTATGTCGGTTGTTTAAGCTGGTTTGTGATATCAAAATATTGAGGACCGGTTACGCGCAGGTCCAGCCCAGGTTCAATACGACCAAAGCCTGTCTGGAAACGGGCCGAGAGGTGTCCAGCCGCCATAAACTCAGGCACGTAAGGCATACGCAGGCCAGCGTAATTATTGCCCGCGCCATCGTTGAAACTATCAAATTTGGAGAGTGTTCGATTGCCGTCAGCACCAATGCTCCATCCGGGCTTGAATTCCCACTGTATTTCTCCTTCCACACCACTTGCATGGGCCCGTGCGGCACTGGCAATGGTCTGGTAACCAGCAGGACCAACATAAACCTGCTCATTCTGGAGGTTATTGTAAAAATACCCTGCTCTTGCAAAAAAGTTTTTCTGTCTGTAAATGCTTCCGATTTCGTAGCTCAACTCTCGCTCCGGGTTGTAGGACGTGGCATCGGCAATGCTTGTCGGGGCGTAGTTAAATCCAGCGGGCTTGTAGCCTTGGCTGATGCGACCATGCAGATGCCAGCCCGGTAAAGCCTCATAATCAAGCGAGATATTGCCAAGGCTCATGTTCTGGTTACGGCTTTTGGCGCCTGTATACAGTGTTTGCCCCCCATAGGTGGAGTTGAACGCTATGCTGGCCATATCCCGCGACAGGCGCCCACCCATACCAAGGTCCAGATTTTTGAGGAGGTGCCAGTAAACATTGCCGTAAAGAGCAACAGTTTCTGAGCGATTATGAGACGAGGTCAGAGGGTAGGGAATATAACTGGGCACATAAGCTGCCGTCTGGCTTGTGCGGTCCTGATAGGTTGTCTGGTGGTAAAAGCCAGTTACGACATCATAAAAACGGTGCTTGCCTTCTGTGCCAAAGCGTAGCTCCTGAGTGTTGGCACTCCACTGTTCTGGTTGGGTTGAAATATAGGAATAGTAAGGAAAGGAACGGCTGATACTGCTGTCCTGCCATGAGGCAATGGCGGTCAGTTTCCAGCCATTAAAGTGGTAAAGACCACGCAGGGATTCATCGTGTCCACAACGGCTCAGGCGTGGGTCCGGTGTGCCAGGCACGGCACTGGCAACTTGACGATTTTGAAGGTTGTTGAAGCCCACATAAACATCCTGGCTGCCATAGCTGCATGCTCCATCAACGCTAAAAGACACCTCCCAGGGGTGGTCTGTCGGGGCAAGGCGCAGGGTAGCGCGCCCACCGCGGCTTTCAAAACCGCCAAGGTGTTTTGATCCAGTGGCTGGGTTGCTGATATTCCCTTGCTGGTCTTGAGATGTCAGGGCGATGGAGCCGTAAAGCCAGTCTTTGAGGATGGTACCATCGGCTGTGCCCGTCACATGGTAGCCATAGCGACTTTCTGCTCCTGCCTCGAATGAGGCATGAGGGCGTGCGCCGGGTTGGCGCGTTGTAATGTCGACCACACCGCCTTCGGCACTCTGCCCGTATAAAGCTGTTTGAGGGCCGCGTAAGAACTGCACGCTCTCGATATCCACAAGGGATTGCATGGCATTGATCGGCAGAACAGGAACATCATCTATATAAAACGTCGTTGCCGGATGGTAGAGGTCCTGTGCTGAAGTAATGCCCCGTACCGTAATGGCGGGGAAGAGGAAACTGCCTGAATTTTGAATTTGCAGTCCCGGCAGCACACGGCCCAGGTCATTGGTGTCACGCACCTGTTTCTGGCGCAATTGGCTACTGGTCACAAACTGGCCGCTGGTGCCTGTTTGATCCAAGCGGCGGGGCTGACGGATACCGACCACATCCACGTGTTCTGGTGTTGATTTTGCGACAGTTTCCTTCTGTTTTGTAACTGTCGTTTCTGCATGAACAGAACAGGAGACAAGAACACCCCCTGCCATAAGGCTTTTGCAAAGAGTGTGATGCCACCGTGCTGATGTATGATGTGTATGGTAAGGCATGTCTGGTTGTTCCACGCAAATAGGGTTCAGTTCAGTGGGGCATCGGGGGTTGTCCAGCAGCGTGGCTGCTGTTGAGCGTGCCAGAGCCGGGCATAGGTGTTGGCAGACGCCATAAGAGTGTCATGGGGGCCGCGCTCTATAATGCGGCCGTTGTCCATGACCCAGATTTCGTCAACGTCCTGTGCGATCCACAGACGGTGGGCTATTGTCAGAAGTGTGCGGTCAGGTCCGATATGGTGCAGCGTGCTGCGGATAGCGGCTTCGCTATGTGTATCAAGCTGGGAGGTTGCCTCATCCATCACCACGATTGGGGTGTTCATGAGTAGGGCACGTGCAATAGCCAGGCGCTGTTTTTCACCTCCTGAGAGAGTGCTTGCGGCCACCTGAATGTCTGTCATCAGGCCATTGGGCAGACGTTGGGTAAACGCGTGAGCCTCGGCCTGTTTTAGAGCAGACAGAACCTCAGCATCAGTGGCATCTGGTCGGCCGAGGCGGATATTATCTGCCAGCGTGCCTTCAAAGAGGTGCACATCCTGCGGCACCAGCGTCATAATATTGCTGAGCGTGTCGTGATGCATGTTGCGCAGGTTAATGCCGCCGATTGTGACAGCCCCGGCACCAACATCCTGCAGGCGAAGAGCTAGATGGGCGAGCGTTGTTTTGCCAGAGCCTGAGACACCAACAAGGGCGATTTTTCTGCCTTGTCGTATGGTCGCGTCAATGGCTGCAAGGCCGCCGTGCATGGGGTATTCTGCATCAAATGTTGCAGATACATTTGAAAACCTGATTTCAAAGTCATCAGGTTTTGATGCGTGCTTGGGGTCCTCTAGAGTGGGCCGCGCCATAATCTGGCTTATACGTTGGAGCGTATTTCTGGCAAAGCGCAGGCCTGCAATCTGGCCTGCCAGATCGGTGATGCATCGGCTGAAGCGATAGGCCAGAATAAGAGCAGCAAAAGCAGACCCTACGGAAATGTCCTGTTTCTGGAAGCCCAGAACAATAACGAGAATAGCCAGTGCCATGCCAGTCTGCGCGGCAAGGGCGTAGCCTATAATGGCGGGAGCAGGAGCGACTTCCAGCGCCATTTGTGCGGCTTTTAACTGGTGGGTTGCAGTCTGCGCACGGGCATATATTTGCCCGTGAGGGTCCAGAAAGCGGATTTCATGAGCGCCTTCCAGAAGGGTGAGTGAGGCCTCGGCATAGGTTTCCTGGGCAGAGGCCAGTCCTGCATCGGCTTTGTCCAGCAAGCGGAATGCAAAGAGCATCATACCGACAACAGCGGGCAAGCTGAGCAGGAGGATGATGGCCGCCAAGCCTGAGACATATGCAACCAGAACAAGAAGCAGCAGGGGCAAAGCCATGCCAGGAATGACCATGCCCCACAGGTGGGTAAAAATATCCTGCACGGCAGAAAAGCGGGTTGTCATCAACTCCAGCAATTTGGCGCGCTGGTCTGGTAACTGCCGCTGTGCTGGCAAACGAACCAGGTGATCAAGCAGGTCCAGCCTGATTTGAGCCATGGTCCGGTAGGTGCCGGTAAAGTCTTTGACCAACCCCTGTGCGCGAAACAGCGATTGCAGGCCAAAAATACTGGCCAGAGCAAGCAGGAGAGTGAGGGCAAGTCCCACACTGTCGTGTCCCGTAGCCATCCACTGGACGCTGGCGAGCAACAGACCATAGGCCGCAGCTTCAGTTACCGAAGAGGCAAGTCCGTAGGCAAGTCCGGCCCGCAAGGCAGGGTCAGCCATGAGGTTGCGTCTCAGAAGAGCATAATAGCCCGTCATGGCATGGCTCCATAGGCAAATTGATGCTGGGCATAGGTTTGGTAAAGTATTGAATTTTTCAAAAGGTCTTCGTGCTTGCCTAAAGACGTGACTCGTCCGTGCTCCATGACAGCAATCTGTGCAGCATCCCGCACAGTAACAAGCCGATGAGCCACAATAAGAACTGTCCGGCCCTTAAGAGCGCGGGCTAGAGCCTGCTGGATATGGAACTCACGCTCTGGATCAATAAAAGCTGTTGGTTCATCAAGCAGAATGACAGGGGCTTGACTGATCAGGACGCGGGCAATGGCCAGACGCTGGCGCTCACCACCGGAAAGATAAGCACCATTGCGCCCGATAGAGCCGTCCAGACCGAAGCGGTTTATACAGGTTGTGAGATCACAGGTTGCCAGAACATCAGTTATTTCACTGACTGTAAGGTCTGGTTGTGACAGGCGCAGGTTGTCAGCAAGGGAGCGCCCGAGAAGGAATGGCTGCTGGAACACAGGACAAACCAGACGGCCCATAGCGTGTGGCGCAAGGTTGGCAAGGTCGGTGCCCCCAATGAGCACCCGCCCCGTGGTTGGCTTCAGGCTGCCTGCTGCAAGCTGTAGAACTGTACTTTTGCCCGCACCACTGGGGCCGACAATGCCGGTAACCTGCCCGGCAGGGCATGTCAGTGAGAAGGCACTCAGAATGTCACCACGATCAGAGCGTTCGAGCGTGATGTTTTCAAACACAACATCATATTGCTTGTCTGCTGGTGCCTGAAATGGCTGGGGGGCTGTTTGCTGCGCTCCTTCAGCCTGTAACTCTTGCAGGCGCCTGAGCGTCGCCTGCAAGCGTGGGAGTGTGCTGGAAACAAACATCAGGCGCTGCAGGGGAGCCATCAGCCCCATTCCGAGCAGAATGGTAAAGAGAGCATCAGGCAGGCTGAGACGGTGGGAGGCATGTAAGAGCATGGCGCACGGCAGCACCAGCAGCAGGTTTGTGCCCACGCATGTAAAGAGCATGACATAGGCGCGCCGAGAGCGGCGTGTCATGTCACACGCCAGATTGGCAGCCTCTTGCAAAGAGCGTGTCAGAGGGGGCAGAGAACTGGGCGGACGATTAAAAACCTTGAGCGTGATCAGCCCTGCAAGGCAGGCCATAATGTTCTGGTTTATTCTCAGGTCCGCCAGATACCAGGCTCGTCCATTGCTGGATGCCACACGACCGACCTGTCGCCATGCCCAAACGGCAACGGGAAGCAGCCCGATACTGGCGATGGCCATGATGGGAGAAATAATTGTCAGAAAAACAAGGCTGACTAGAACAGTAACAAGGCAGACAATGGCATCTGGCAACGTATGGGCAATAGCGGTTTCGAACGCGGCACTGTCGTCTGTTGTCAGTTTTTTGAGCGTTGCGGCATGACGGCTGACATAAAAAGAGGGTAGATGCTGTGTAAGCTTTAAAATAGCATTGCGCAGGTCGCCCACGATATCAAATGCCAATGTGTGGCAAAAAACAGATGTCGCACCCTGACATAGAAAGGGCAGAAAAATAGCAGGGAGCAGGAGGAGCGCTGTCCGGGTTGCCTGTGGTGTTGAAAGAGCATGGAAAAGCTGGTTCAGCACAACAAGGGGGGCCAGTGTGCTCAGGGCTGTCAGGGCTGCAAAAAGGACTGCCAGTTGCAGGCGTGGTCTATAACGCGCGGCAAGAGCAGCAAGGCCTAGCAGGTCTGATGAAGAGGGCATGGCAGGGCTTTGATCTGTTCCGGTGTGTGGGCCGAGGTCCTCTGTCATGATCTGGGAAAAAAGATCCCGCCACCGCGATCGAACCAGACTGTTGCGATCCGGTCCTGTAATTGATAATCATTCTTATTATTTTCATTCATGGAGCCATGACGCTCATGTCCGTAGAGATTTCGTCGCGCGTGTCGCGCACTCACATGAGGCAAGCGGGCTCGTTTTCTCCGTCTTATTATAAAGACGTCAACAGCCTGGGCCGTGAGGCGGCTTTGCAAGGCACAATGCGGACATTCCGACTAAGAGAAGGGTTGGAACTGGGAGTGTTCGACCTGTATGCCCGAAGAGATTTTACAGGGACATTTACGGCTCCTCCTCAACTCGTCATTGTGCTGATTACAGAGGGGCAGGCTTACGGCACATTCCGGCATTATGCAGACAAAGCGGCCTCCCCACGTTTGTGCTATCAAACAGGAGAAGTCATAGTCGCATGCAATCAGGCGTCAGGAGAAACAACCTTCTCCCTTACGGCAGGGCAAAAACTGAGCGGTCTGGAACTAAGGGTTAGTTTTGAACTGTTGGAGCAGCTAACGCCCAATTTTCTTGCAAGGGCAGGGGCTTACCACCACCCAGTTCAGATCATCGGGAAAGCCGCAGGTTGGATGACGCGCCTGTCGCGGACTCTTACACTCGGGTCAACCGCACGCACATTACGGACAGCCGCAGCAGATGGCAGGCGTTCGCTCATGCTGGAGGGGTTCTCACTCTGTCTGCTTGATGAGGTTCTGGAAGCGTTTGAAGACAATAAGGACCAGACCTCATGGCGTCAGGTCGGGCGTTATGAAACCTGTGTGCGGGAAGCCGCTGCCTTGCTGACCACACATCTGGCCGAGCCCTGGACCATCAAGCTGTTGGCCCAACGTGTCGGACTGTCTGAAAAACGGCTGAAAGACGGGTTTCGGAAGTATTATCAAACAGGCCCATATGGGTTTTTGCAAAAGTTGCGTATGGATCACGCCAAGTCTTTGCTGGCAGGTCATACGATGAGTGTGACCGATGTGGCTCTACAGGTTGGATACTCAAACAGTTCACATTTTTCAAAACTTTTTAAACGCAGCTTTGGTGTCAGTCCTTCTCAAATACCTAAGGACATCTAGCCGGTCAGGAGGTCATGGCTTTGGCGCGCTGCTGTTTCTGGCAGCCAGCATAAACTGGTCCAGGCCGGCATTCATCGCAACCTGGAACGCATCGAGCGTCTCGGCGCTGACATAGTGCTCCAGCCCTTCGGCATCAATACGTGCATATTCAGGGCTGACACCTAGAGCCAGCAGGAATGCTTCCACAATTCTGTGGCGGGCGCGGACCGTTTCAGCCATCTCCCGGCCTGCCAGGGTCAGAAAAACACCACGGTACGGCTTGCGGGCGACAAGCCCTTCTTCTGCAAGCCGGCTCAGCATTTTGGCAACTGTTGGCTGGGCCACTCCAAGCCGCTCTGCCAAATCAACCTGGCGGGCTTCCTGGTCTTCATCCAGCAGGTCGGCAATCAGTTCCACATAATCTTCAACCAGAGCATTCTGTCTGGCAGCACGGTTGGCTCGGAACCCTTCGGAATGTGTTTCGGCATCTGGCAGCGTATCAGGCGTGTTCTTGCGGGACACATGCTGTTTTGTCGCGGTGCTCATAGGCCTGACACTTCCATATCATGTTGTGGCGGAAGGATTATTCCAGAAGGAATACTATATTCTGTATTGAATATCATGATCGGGAGAATATGGAAACTGCGGGCACGGTAAATTGCATAAGCTTTCTAATATAGCATATTGCATATTTGAGAGGGATACGATTAACTGCTGAACAATGACCCATCCTGCCCCTGCCAATAAGCCTGATTCCACCGTAAAGAATGCGCCCTGGCGCTTTGCCAAGCCCACTGAGGGCGATAGCAATAGCCTGCCGGAGGTTTTTGCCAGCGTGCGGCTTCCGTCTGCCGATGCCTCCTGGTTCCGGCGCTTTCTGGCCTTTGTCGGGCCAGGCTATATGGTCTCGGTCGGGTATATGGACCCCGGTAACTGGGCGACAGACCTGCAAGGGGGCGCGCAGTTTGGGTACACGCTGCTGACTGTCATTATGCTGTCAAACCTGATGGCAATTTTGCTGCAAGCCCTTTCGGCGCGGCTAGGCATAGCCACAGGGCGGGATCTGGCGCAGGCGTGCCGTGACCATTTTCCGCCTGTTGTAAACATCATGCTCTGGCTGGCCTGTGAACTGGCGATTATTGCCTGTGATCTGGCTGAGGTCATAGGCACAGCCGTGGCGCTACAACTGCTCTTTGGCATACCGCTGCTGGCTGGTGCCTGCCTTTCGGTGCTGGATGCCTTTATCGTCCTGTTTTTAATGAACAGGGGGTTCCGTTATCTGGAAGCCTTTATCATCGGCCTGCTTAGCATTATTGCTCTGTGTTTTGCGGTTCAGGTTGTTGCTGCGGCTCCGCCATTGGCTGGGATAATGAAGGGTTTTCTTCCTTCGTCCGAGATCGTGACCAATAGCAAGATGCTCTATATCGCAATTGGTATTATCGGGGCGACGGTCATGCCTCATAATTTGTATCTGCACTCTTCCATCGTGCAGACCCGTGCTTTTGCTCCGACATCCACCGGACGGCGCGAGGCCATCCGCTGGGCCACATGGGACAGCACCATTGCCTTGATGCTGGCCTTGTTCATTAATGCCGCTATTCTTATTGTTTCAGCCGCAGCTTTTCATACAACAGGCCATCAGGATGTTGCGGAAATAGAGGACGCATATCGTTTGCTGTCGCCCATTCTGGGGCTGGGCATTGCGTCCACATTGTTTGCTGTGGCCCTTCTGGCGGCAGGGACTAACTCGACCATTACTGGCACGCTGGCAGGCCAGATTATTATGGAAGGGTTCTTACGCCTGCGTATCCCACATTGGGCGCGCCGCCTGCTGACACGTGGGCTGGCAATTATACCGGTTGTTGCGGTGACAGCTCTTTATGGCAGTAGCGGCGTTGGGCAACTTCTGTTGTTCAGCCAGGTTATTTTGTCGATGCAACTGCCCTTTGCTGTAATCCCGCTGGTTTTGTTTGTTTCTGACCGCCGGAAAATGGGCGAGTTCGTTATCTCCCGCAAACTGGCAGCTCTGTCATGGACTGTGGCGGCTGTCATTCTGGTTCTTAATTTCAAACTGCTTTTCGATACCCTTTTCTGACATCAACCTGCCTGAGGGCCTCTTACAGAGAAGAAGCACGCGCTTATGCACATCTCAAAACATAGCAAATGCTATAAATGCAAGCTTAGACGTTATCGTCGTAACTTCGGCTATCAGTGCGGCCAGTTCTGCGCAGGCTCTCGGGCCATGCTGTGTTCCTGTGTCGCTGTTGGTTTGAGCTGCTTTTACATTCATGCAGCAAAAGCAGATGAGGTTGCACAGCCGGAGCCTGCGATCGAAACTCGTAAGTCTGTGTCGTCCCATAAACAGAGCAAGAAGGACACTCGAGCGGAGAAAACACCAGAAGCTGCTGCCCCTGAGCAGATTAATGTGGTCGGTCATCTCAACAGGGAGCGTGCACATATCTTTCCGGGTCTGGGGGCGGTCGATTACACAATTGATCAACGCCAGATTGCGAGCACTCCTGGAGGGCAGAATGCGGCTTTTAGCCAGATACTCCTGCGCGTGCCCGGTGTTGTGCTGGATAGTTATGGAGAGGTGCATGTGCGGGGCGAGCACGGAGGGCTGACGTACCGTGTTAACGGTGTCCTGTTGCCTGAGGGCTTGAACGGGTTTGGGCAGGAGCTGGATACGCGCATCATCCAGTCTGTGGATTTGCTGACCGGCACGCTGCCTGCACAGTTCGGTTTCCGCACGGCCGGGGTTGTGGATGTTACCACCAAGACGGGGGAGAGTTTAAAGCACAACCAGATTTCGCTTTATGGAGGTAGCTACAATACCTTTACGCCTTCCATGCAGCTTGGCAGCCAGCATGGCAGGTTGGATTATTTTGCCACCGTGTCGTTTAATCGTAATGATATCGGGATTGAAAACCCAAGCAATACGTTCAGGGCTGTGCATGATAAGACGGAACAGGAAAAAGCGTTCTCTTACCTGTCCTATCATATTGACGATGTGAGCCGGGTTACGCTGTTGACCAGCGCGTCGTACGCGTATTTTCAAATTCCTAATTCATTCAAGACATTTGATGTCAATAGCCCCGACTACACGACTATTTATGACGTAGCTGGCGTTAACCCGCATGATCCGTCCATGAACTGGGCACGGATGAATGACAGCCAGACCGAACAGAATTACTACGCGGTGCTTTCCTATCAACGCACCACCAACAAGCTGAATTTTCAGGCATCACCGTATTTTCGTTATGGTCGTATTGACTACACTCCTGATCGCGATAGGGACCTGATTTATCAGGGGGTTTCGGAGCATGAAGTCAATGATTTCACAACCGGGGGTATTCAGTTTGACCTGTCGTATGACATAGCGCCCCACCATACACTCCGTGCGGGTATTCTGGGGCAGTACACGTCCGAGCGGTTGGATACAAATACTCTGGCTTTTCCTGTTGATGCACAAGGTAATCAAAGCACAAACGTGCCTGTGCGCCTGATTGATAATACCGGCAATTGGTCTGTCGAGGCAGGTGCTTATATTCAGGATGAATACAAGATCACGCATACGCTGACATTTAATTATGGTATTCGCTATGACCGCTTTGCATCGTCGTTTGATAATGAAGGGCAACTGAGCCCACGGGCCAATATGGTCTGGAAACCAACGAGCACAACAACACTGCATATTGGGTATTCACGTTATTTTGCCCCGCCATCACCTCAATATGTTTATTCTTCAACATTGGCGAAGTTTGAAGGTACGACCAATGCCGCTGCCAATCTGATCAATAACGCGACAAAGGTCGAGAAGTCTCATTATGTAGACGGTGGTATTCTACAACGCATCACCCCTGCGTGGCAGATTACGTTAGATGCCTACGCCAAGTGGGCGCATGATCTGACAGACCTTGGGCAGTTTGGTCGTGCGGTTATTCTTGCGCCATTCAGTTACAAGCGTGGTCGCGTTTATGGTGCTGAGTTTGGTAGTTCCTGGCGGCATGGACCATGGTCTGTATTTGGCAATTTTTCTTACGTTAAAACCTCTGCTCAGGACATAAATTCTGCACAATATCAGTTTGATACGGCAGAGTTGGCCTATATTAAGAACCATGCCATACAGCTTGACCATCAGGGTGAATATACTGCAACAGCAGGTGCATCGTGGACGACGCAGCACGATATGGCCTATATCGATTTTGTCTATGGTTATGGCTTACGGAGTGGCTTTGCAAACCTGAGTAAAGAACCACAATACCATGTTTTTAACATCGGCTACCAGCACAGTTTTACCAAAGTACCCTGGGGCCATGCTTTTAAAGTGCGTGCGGATGTTATGAACCTTTTTGACAAACGCTACCAGCTTAGGGATGGGAGCGGCGTTGGTATTTACCAGGCTCAATATGGACAGCGGCGTGCGATATTTTTTTCTGTTGTGTCTGATTTTTAATACGTAAATTTTGCATTGGGCAGAGTATCTCAAAAATCTCTGCCCAAATATTTATATGCTAAAGTGATAAAAGTCTGCCCTTATAGAGTGGTCAGGTGTCTAATCCGAAAATATGAAAACCATGTTTGTTGGTGGGTTTACTGTATGCTTAAAGGTGTAGCCGCATATGTTCGCGGAGTTGATTGCATTTTTTTGCGTAAGCTGAGGCCTTGGACGCCGTAAATAAATTAACGCATAGAGCGCCCGCCAAGGAGAGAAAAGAAAGAAAAGTCAGGATCTCGCCTGTGCGTGATAGGGTTTCGTTATAATGGAGTGCTGAATACCATAAAAGACCAAGGCTGAGCAGCGCCCCAAAAAATCCGAAGACCCCGGTTGAACGCATGAGGGAGTCCTCAACGCTTTCAAAGGCGGCAGTTTCCCGCCATAAATCAAAGAGCTGCCGGTCCACGGCTCCAACCGCTTGGGCATGGTCGTCTTTTTCCGCTGCTGTACGTTTGTGGGGGTTCTTTCTATGAATTTCCAGCTCTTCGCGGGCTTTGGCAAATACGCGGCGGCGTTCCTTGATCGCAGGCAGGCTAATGTCAACAAAGCTTAATATGGCAACGTTAAGACCCGCTGATAATTGCGTGATAGCCTGAAAATCTCCCCATGTTGTCATCTGGGATGTACCTTCTTGTGCATACTCATCATTGTCAGGCTCATAACTATAAAGAGAGGTGTCAGGTAGTAGGGAAAACGCACATCTGCCTGTAATAGGGTATGGGGCATGGTATTGGTGTGGGACATTTTTTAGTCAAGAATGATTGTTTGATTAATTGAAATAAAAAAACAAAACCAATAAAAACAATAAATAATTTTAAATAAATACCGCGATATTTCTGAATTTTTTCTAGGTCATTTAAAATAAAATATTCAATTCACTCGATTGTTTTCTCATGTTTTGATTTTTTCTGAAAATCTTTTAGGCTTCCGTAAAGTCAGTCTGACGAATGGAAGAGGGGGCAGTCATCGGTAAGACCTGCTAAGATACATAATAAAAATCTGATGACTGTTGGTGCTAACCTGACACAGAAAAAGGAAAATCTGGCATGAGCGACAACACCAAAAAAGAAGATGAAAAACCGTCTATCGTTTATGCTGTTCCCCACGACGATTCAGGGCAAGACTATAGTTATATTGTGCGGCTTGGGCAGTTTGATCCTAAAGTAGAAGATCATGCCTATTTTAACACTCAAGATGAAAGAGAAAAACTCAAAAAGAGTGCAGGATATCCGTCAGAAAAACAGGCTGATGGTAAGCCACAAAAGTGGATGACGGGTTTACTGTTGTATTCGTCTGATAATGTTTCTATTTTTTCAAACAACTATAAGCAGGAAACGTTTGGTATATCAGCAAGTAAGAGTAATGGTGAAACAATTCAAGTCACAGCCAGTAGTTTGCCTGGAACTCCTGTTTCGGAGGTGAAGTGGACAAATTATGCGAGTAAGTATGGGTACGAATTTGGGCGTTCTTCTAAATTTTCTATCAGTGTTGCCAGTAGTGGTGTGAGTGTTGGATTATCGTTTTCATCAAAAATGACGGCATCACTATCTAATTCGGGTGGCTTTTCCTATAGTCTAAAAGGTGAATCATCCCTGGATGAGGCTTTTTACTATAGTTTAAGTGGAAAAAAAGGGCCGATAGAAAAATGCTGGTTGGGAGATGGCGTCGCAAAGATTTTTTCTAAAAAAACGTTAGGTTTTTCTGATAAATTTGAAGAAACAGTCAATACATCTTTCAATCTTTCTATTGATACAGATCTTAATAAGGCATGGAGTTCTGATAGAGTAAAGTGGGCCAATAGAGCAAAACTCAGTTTCAATGTTGCTGATAAGTTGCTGGTTGCTGGAGGTGTTGTGGCGGCATCCTCTACAAATAAAAATGTCCAAAAAATTGTGTCATCAGAAACAGTTTTTCATGTACTTTTTCGTTTGCAAGATGCACGAGATGCTCTTTTTCTTGCTGTTGCAATGGTCTCTGTCATTACACGAGCTGGCTTTATGAGTAAGGAAAAAAATATCGGGAAATCCCCGGATTGGATTCCTAATTCAATATTAAAAGGAAAGCACCAATATAGTTTGGGCATGACTGTGGAAGAGGCACGGATACAGTGTGGACACTCCAGCATAGTCATAAAAAGTAATGGAGAAATTTCTCTCTATGGGAAAGAATTAAATTTATTTGGTGCGAAAAAAATATCATTAAATACTGGATCTGGTGCCGCGATAGAACTTAATGGTGAAAATGCGTATATTTTAGGAAAAAATATTTCTTTGATGGGTTCTGAAAAAATTGTGAATTATACGGCAAAAACTGCGGGAACTCCAATTGAGTGGAATAAAGAATTGCAAAAATTGAAAGAAGAATTGCAAGTTCTTGAAATGCGTCTTGTTTTGGAAAATGAAAATTATGAAACTAGGAAGCAACAAGCAAGAAGCGTTCCTGAACAAATGTTGGCGAGTGTCCTGGATGCTATAGAAATTGAACATCGTTTGAGTGTGGAAAAATTGAAAAAACGTATTTTGGGAACATCGCTTAAGATAGAAAAAGTAAATGTAAAAATCAAAAAAATGTACAAGGAAATAGAGAGTGGGAAGCATAGTGAGGGGAGCCATGTATTTTTAACACCACAAAAAATAGAAGCTGTCGGAAAAAGCACTGCTTCTGTTTCTGGTGGGAGTACTGAACAGGCGCTTGCTAGTGGGTCACTTAAGGTGGATCAAAAATCGCCTACAGGGTGATTTTCAATATTTTTCACATCAGTCACTCGGGGAATGTCATGGAAATTGAAAACGAAACTCCCTTAGCTCTGGTCGGGGTACAACATAACCAGGAGGAGCAGGCTGGTTATGTTCTGGTCATGAAAGGGCTGTTCCAGCTCAAGCATGACGCTATAGCAGAACCAAATGCAGAGCCGCCTGAATTTACAGGGGATAGCGTTTTTCAGGATAAAATTGGCCGCAGCCTGCAATGGCCGAATGATATGGAGGGCTTTAAACCCAATCTTGATT
Source organism: Acetobacter vaccinii (assembly GCF_008365315.1). Classification (NCBI taxonomy): domain Bacteria; kingdom Pseudomonadati; phylum Pseudomonadota; class Alphaproteobacteria; order Acetobacterales; family Acetobacteraceae; genus Acetobacter; species Acetobacter vaccinii. The sequence continues at coordinate 1,917,028 of NZ_CP043506.1, forward strand.
TTATCATTCAGGGTAATTTTTATGCACCAGACGGGGCGGCTACAACGCAGTCCGTTGCAGGGTTCAGGTTTGGGCCTATGGAAAAAATGGCCCGCATTATTGGGCCGCGTAAAGCTGTGCGCGATCCTGCTGGACGCTGGGTCGTGCAGGGGCCTGCCCCGGTGGCAGAACTGCCTTTACGGTGGGAATATAGTGCTGGTGGGTTGTCTGACCTACGCAATCCGTTTGGTCTGGGGCAGGATGCAGAAGTGCTGGATGGCGTTGAGGGTGAAGTCTATCACCTTCCAATGATAGAAGGGGTCTCAGACAAGCCATGGACGCCCGAGGCAAGGCCCGAGCCGGTTAATTTTGCGGCTGTTCCCGCTATGTTTGCTCAAAGACAGAAAAAACTGGGCACACGGGACAGGCGGTGGTCTCTGTTTCGTGCCCCACTGCCGCCTGATGATTATGATTTGAGCTATGCCAATGCTGCCCCTACTGGGCAACAGGCGGTGGGGGAACCTGCCGGTTTCGAGAAAATGTATTTTTACAATATGCATCCCACGCATGCAGAATTGATATGCACGATGCCCGACTTCAGGCCCTATGCGGCCGCTGTCTTGCATGAGGCAGACCACGCAGTGCCCGTTGACCTGCGTCTGGATACTATTATTGCCCAGCCAGATAAGGAGGAAGTGGTCATACTCTGGCGGGGGCAGGTGCCAGGCGCAAAGGCTGAAGCAAATATCGCGCGGGTTGTCTGTCATTGGTGCAAGTTAAACGATGCCCATACCTCAGAGACGCTTGCTCTGGAAATAACAGAGCAAATGCAAAAAGAAGCTGAAGAGGAGGCTGTTTTTGAAAAAATAGAATTTGATAAAAAATTAAAGAACAAATTGGATATTTTAGAAAAAACAGGAAAAGAAAAAGCTCAGGAGGTACAGGAAGCCCATGCTTCAGCGATGCATGATATCCAATCTTTGGCAGGCTATGAAAAATTACCCCCTGAATTTCGTGAGCAATTAAAGAGTGCAAAATCATTAGATGAAATGGATGAAGTGATTTTTAAGTATGTAAAGATTTTTGAAGAGCAGGCAAAGGAAGAATATAAAAAATTACTTAAATTAACGGGAGAGGCCGATACAACGGGTCTTATTTAATTTTCAATAAAACATATCAAAATTTTTGTAATTTTATCGGTATATCCACAAAGCGGGTAGCAAATATTTTGTTTGCCACCCGCTTTTGTTTTTTCTTCTTTGTCTAAAATTTTTGTGAATTCTGTGTTGGTTCCCCTATTAAATGAATCAAAAACCACATTAATTCTGGATATATAAAATATAGTATTATCATATTATTTATAATTTCAAATTATATTGATGCTCTATTGTATGGGTGGAATGGAGAATTGTATGTTTTTGTTTTCAATTCCTTTTGGCGGCAGGGCTGGTCGGTTTGGGAAATTTCTTGACGCGCAATAATTTCATAGTTAGTGAAATTAATAATTAAAGGTTTCGGTGCGAGTGCCACATGGCGGGTTCAACCATTCATCAGCAGGAAGGCAGAAAGGTCGCAGGCTTGGCGCGGCGTGTCAGGGGGTGGCTGTTGCTGTCCGTTGCGCTGGGCGGGTTGTCGGCTGTCTGTCTGGTGGTTGTGTTTGTGGGTCTGGCTCAGCTTGTTGATAATGCAGCATTCCACGGTCAGGTTCCCTCGTTGTCCACACAATGGGTGTGGGTACTGCTTGGCTGTCTGGCTGCGACTATTACGACACAGTTTTTGTCAGACATGGCGGGCACTCAGGCCGGACTACGGGTTGTTTCGTCCGTCCGGCAGGATGCTCTGGAGCACCTGGCTAAGGCCGGGCCGGTTGCCACATCCCGCCTGCCTGCGGGGGAGGTGCTGACTCTTCTGTCCGACGGGGTGGAGGCGCTGGAGCCTTATTTTGCACGGTATATGCCCGCTGCGGCCAGAATGGTGGTGCAGCCGTTGCTTATTCTTGCTGTTGTAGCCGGGGTGGATGGGTGGAGCCTGCTAATATTGCTGTGTACAGGCCCGCTTGTGCCTGTGTTCATGGTGTTGGTGGGGTATCGGGCGCAGGCGTTGATGGACCAGCAGTGGGTGCGCATGACCCTGCTTGGCGGTGGGTTTTTGGATGCTTTGCGAGGCCTAAAAACTCTGCGGCTTTTTGGTCGCACTGCGGATAGTCTGGAGCGCATTGCCCGCATGGCGGATGCGCACCGCAAGGTTACGCTGTCGGTTATGAAGGTGGCGTTTCTGACTTCTGCCTCTCTCGAATTTTTTGCGTCCTTATCCATTGCCATGGTTGCGGTCGTGTTTGGTACGCGGCTGCTGGCAGGGACAGCGGACTTCCGTTCGGCATTTTTGGTGCTTTTGCTGGCTCCTGAATACTTTATGCCGCTGCGTAATTTTTCGGCCAGTTATCATGCCCGTCAGAATGCCTTGGCGAGCATGACCCGCCTGATGGATATTTTCGCTCTTCCTATATCCCCGCGTCAGGCAGAGGAGGGGGCACAGCCGCTTCAGTCAGAAGCGGCGGACAAGCTGTGCTGTGATAGTGTTTTTGCATCCTACGATGGCCAGACAGCCGTGTTGCAGAATGTTACCTGCTGTTTTGCTCGCAACAGGCTGACAGTGCTGGAAGGGGCAAGTGGTGCGGGTAAAAGCTCTCTCCTTGCTGTCGTGCTGGGCTTTTTGCAGCCGTCCGCCGGGCATGTTGCGGCGTATGGCAGAAACGGGCAGGCGTTGTGTGTTGCAGGGCTCCGTATGGCCTGGGTGCCGCAGCGGCCATTGTTGGTTTTTGGCACTGTGGCGGATAATTTGCGCCTTGGTGCACCGGATGCGGACACTGAGGCATTGCGCCGTGTTGCCGCACAGGCGGACGCTCTGAGTTTTATCATGGCTCTCCCTCAGGGGTTTGACACTCCGTTAGGCGAGCGTGGCAGCAAGCTGTCAGGCGGGCAGGTCAGGCGACTGGCGCTGGCGCGTGCGCTGTTGCGTGACCCGGACGTGCTGGTGCTGGATGAACCTACAGCAGGGCTTGACCCGGCCAGCGCCCTGCGGGTGGCGGATGCCATAAGGGGCTGCACAATCGGGCGTATTGTGATTGCGGCAACGCACCACTCGGCGCTGACGGCGCGGGCTGACACTGTCCTGCATGTCAGTGGCGGGCGGGTTGTCCAGGCCCCCATGCCCGCGGTGGAGACTGTGGCATGAACAAATACGCTGCCATGGGGGCTACGGCTCGGAGCAAAGCGCTCTCTCACTTCTGGCATGTTGCGGCACCTGTGCGGGGGCATCTGGCGTTGAGCCTGCTGCTGGCCTGTATGGCGGGGCTGGCCAATTTCGGGCTGCTGTTTTTGTCCGGTTGGCTGCTGGCAGGGGCCGCTGCTGCGGGGCTTGCAGGGCAGGCAGCTGCGCGGGCCTTTAATATCGTGTTGCCTGCTACGGGTGTGCGCTTTTTTGCCATGGTGCGTATTGGCACGCGCTATCTGGAAAGGGTCGTCACGCATGATGGTGCCCTACGTCTGACAAGCCTACTGCGGAGCTGGACATATTCCCGGTTGGCCCCCCAGGCACCTGCTGGCTTGGTCGATGCGCGCGGTGGGGATCTGCTGGGGCGCTTTGTGGCCGAAACCGACCAGATTACCGGATGGTACACAGATGCAGCCATTCCCACCCTGCGGGCTTTGCTGTGCGGGATAGTGTTTGTCGGGGTGTTTGCCTGTGTCCTGCCTATGGCGGCTTTTGTTCTGGCGTGTGGGCTTGCTGTTGCGGCCCTGCTGGTGTGGGCGCTGACAGCGCCGGTTACGGCCCGGCTGGCCGCGCGCTCTGTCAACGAGCGCGCTGGCTTACAGGCAACGATGGCTGAGACCCTGCAAAATCTTGGCGAGAATATGACGCTGGGGGCCATGCCCGCGCGCTATGCTGCCATGGCAAAGCAGCAACAGGGTTTGAATGCGGTGCACAGGCGGCTGGCCGTTATGGAACGGCTTGCGGCAGGCGGCGTTACTCTGGCCATGTTTGTGACAGCTTTTGTCGTGCTTGTGTGTGCGGCTCAGGCTCTACAGGCCGGGGTGCTGGACGCCCCGGAACTGCCGATGCTGGTGTTGGGTGTTCTGGCCGCTTTTGATGTCATATCCGCCCTGCCAACAGCCCGTCTGGCGGCTGCCAGAGCGCAGGTGGCGGCAGACCGCCTGACCCAACGCTGTGGGGACCCGGAGCAGGATCAGGGAACCACCGCGCCCGCGCAGCCGCAAGCGCCATATGATCTGGTGCTGGATGCCGTGTCTTTTAGCTATCCGGGCGCGGATGTGCCGGTGTTTGACCGGGTGTCTTTGTCAATCAGGCAGGGCGAGCATGTGGCTATTGTTGGCCCGTCCGGTGCTGGCAAAAGCAGCCTGATCAACCTTCTGTTTGGCTTCTGGCAGCCGCAGGCCGGTCATGTTCTGTTCGGCGGGGTGGATGTGCAGACAACAGGTGCGGAAAGCCTGTCCCGTTTCATCAGTGTTGCCGCGCAGGACAGCTACCTGTTTGCAGGCAGCATGCGTGACAACCTGCGGCTTGCCAACCCGGATGCCACACAGGCCGAGATGCTGGCAGCCCTGCAAACCGCATGCCTTGGCACATTTGTGGCCAGCCTGCCCGATGGGCTGGATACTCTGCTTGGTAACGAAGGGCTGCGGCTTTCAGGGGGGCAGGCCCGGCGGCTGTCCATTGCCCAGGCGCTCCTGCGGCCAGCCCCATGGCTGGTTCTGGATGAGCCGACACAGGGGCTGGATGCTGCAACAGCGCAGGCGCTTATGGCAGCACTGCTACAGGCCCGGCCGGAGGCTACCATCGTGTGCATGACCCATAGCCAGGATGTTCAGGCGTGCATGCATCGGGTTTTACGGGTGGAGGGCGGGCGCGTATGGCCCGAAGGGGGGGCAGACATGAAAAGCTAAAAGGCAAGCGACTGTTTTTTCTGCAATACAAGGTCTGGAACAATGGATTTAATTGACCCCACAGTGGTTGACCTTTCGCGCTTTCAGTTCGCGCTTACGGCCCTTTACCACTTCATGTTTGTCCCGCTGACACTGGGGCTGACATTCATGCTTGCGGCGATGGAAACGGTGTACGTCGTGACCGGCAAGCAGATTTACAAGGATATGGCCCAGTTCTGGGGCAAGCTGTTTGGCATTAACTTCGCGCTGGGTGTGGCAACAGGCCTGACGATGGAGTTTGAGTTCGGCACAAACTGGTCCATGTATTCCCGCTTTTTCGGAGATATGTTCGGCACGCCGCTGGCTATCGAAGGGTTGATGGCGTTTTTTATGGAATCAACCTTTGTCGGGATCATGTTCTTTGGCTGGGACAGGTTGAGCAGACCTGCCCATCTTGCTGTCACCTACATTGTGGCTCTTGGCTCCAACCTGTCTGCCTTGTGGATTCTAGTTGCCAACGCCAGCATGAACATGCCTGTCGGTGCGCATTTTGACCCCGAAACCATGCGTATGACCTTTGACAGTTTTGTGGGTGTGGTCTTCAACCCCGATGCACAGGCCAAGTTTGTGCATACGTCGGTTGCTGGCTATGTGACTGCGTCTCTGTTTGTCATGGGTATCAGCGCTTTTTACCTTCTGCGGCGTGAACACAGGCATTTTGCGGCCCGTTCTTTCCGTATGGCCGCTGTGTTTGGCATTATTTCCACAGTTGCGGTCATTACGCTGGGCGATGTTCTGGGGCGTCTGGATTACGAACACCAGCCGACCAAGATCGCAGCGATTGAAGGCCTGTGGCATACCAGCAAGCCGCCGTATGAGCCCTGGATTGTCGCAGCCCTGCCTGATGACGCCACGCAGGAAAGCTATTTTGAAATTGGCGTGCCCTATGTGCTGACACCGCTGATTACTCATACTTTCCACACCCCCATTACGGGCATGCACGAGTTGCAGGACGCCGCTGGCCCCCGTATTGAATCTGGCATTACAGCCATTACGGCCCTGCGGCGGTATGGGGAAACACACCAGCAGGCTGACCTGGACCTTTTTCAGGCCCACCAGAATGACATGGGCTATGGCCTGCTGGCCACGCGCCACGCGCCCAACCAGGATGTTACGGCCATTGCGCCTGACCAGCTTGCGACTGTAGTGGCGCAGACCAAGCCTGACATTCTGCCCAATGTGTTTGTCACATTCTGGGCGTTCCGTCTGATGGTGTTTCTGTCGCTTTACTTCTTTGTCATTTTCGCGATGGCGTCTTACCTGAGCCTGAAGAACCAGCTTGAACGCAACAAATGGTTCCTCAAGCTGTGCCTGTGGTCCATTCCGCTGCCGGTTATCGCAACCGAATTCGGGTGGATTACGGCAGAGGCAGGCCGCCAGCCTTGGACTGTGTTTGAGCGTTTGCCCACCTTTATGTCCGCCTCCACCCATGGCACGGGGTATATGATATTCTCGCTGGCCGGTTTTACGCTGCTTTACAGCATTTTCATCGCGGCTGAACTCTATCTGATGTTCAAGTTCGCACGGCTTGGCCCGCAACCGCATGACGCACATGGTACGGATACACACGCACCAGCGTCTGCTGTCGCGCACTAAGGGAGGACTGCTACAATGGACCTCTATACTATTCTCAAACTGACATGGGCGGGCCTGCTGTGCGTGCTGCTGATCGGGCTTGGCCTGATGGTGGGCATGGACATGGGTGTTGGCACATTGCTGCGCTTTGTCGGCCGTAACGATGCCGAGCGCCGCACCGCGCTGAATATTATCGGCCCGCACTGGGACGGTAATCAGGTGTGGTTTATCCTGGGTGGTGGCGCAATTTTTGCGGCTTTTCCCACTCTTTATGCCACGTCGTTCTCGGTGTTCTATGTCGTTATGATCCTGCTGCTGTTCAGCATGATCCTGCGGCCGGTGGCGTTTGAATACCGCTCCAAAGTGGACTCAACCCACTGGCGGGCCAGTTGGGACTGGGCTTTTCTGGTCTCGGGCTTTCTGCCGATGTTTGTTTACGGTGCGGCGTTCGGCAATGTGTTGCAGGGCGTGGGGTATCATTTCGCCTGGGACGGGCAGTATTTTCAGGACAGTTCGTTCCTGAGCTATCTGATCAACCCGTTTGCCATTCTGTGCGGGCTTATGTCTGTCGCGCTGAGCGTGTTTCAGGGCGGTGTGATGCTGATGATGCGCGCGGATGATCCCATTTATTCCCGCGCACGGCGCTATGCCCAGCGTGGCGGTGTTATTGCCGCTCTGCTGTTTGTGGTTGGTGGGGCCTGGATCGGGCATATTCAGGGCTTTGTGCTGGACAGTGGTAACCCCGGCATGCCGTCCAACCCGATGCATGGCCAGCATGTAAGCATGGGGGTCGGAGCCTGGCTGCATAATTACGACCTGCACCCTGTCCTGTGGCTGCTGCCAGCACTCGGCCTGGCGGGTATGCTGGGGGGTGTGCTGCTGGTGCGTGCCAATAGCCCGCATGTCGCCTGGTGGATGGGTCTGGCCTCCTGGATTGGTACAATCGGCACTGTTGGTGCTGCGATGTTCCCGTTCTTCATGCCTTCGACCACAGCGCCGGACCAGAGCCTGACAATTTGGAACAGTTGCGCCAGTCTTTACGGTCTGATCTGCATGTTGGTGGTGGCGCTCATTTTTGTGCCGATCATCCTGTCCTACACATCCTGGTGCTATTACGTCATGCGCGGCAAGGTGCATACGGCCGATATCATCAAGGATACGCACAGCTACTAAAGGGAGAAACTGCCATGATAACGCTGCTGCGTTGCGCTGGCCTGGGGCTGGTGCTGATTGTCGCACTGCTGTTTGCGGTGTTTGTGGGTGACCAGGGGCCCTGGTATTTTGCCTGGGTTGTCGGAACGGTCATGATCGCCCTGATTTCTGCCGCTGCTGGCGCCATGTTTGATGTCCAGCTTGATGCCAACCCGGAAGGGGAGCTGTGACATGCTAGGTGACCTTGAAGGTATTATCCTGTTTATTCCGTTCCTGTATCTCTCGTTCTACCTTGTGGCATGGCGAGTGTGCAGGAAGCTGTTCCCGTAAACAGGTGCGTTTTTTGCTGCTGGTGTAAAATAAAAATAGCTTAATGATTCATATTATTCTTGATATGGAGCATTAATATTGATACTTTATTTGCATAAAGTCTCCTATCTGACATCAGACTTTATGTAAGCCTCAATAAAAACCCCTCAAGATGCTGCTCTTGAGGGGTTTTTATTATTTATAGCTTGTAATTTTTCCAGGCTGGGAATTGCTCTTACTGCTGCGCCGGTTGCAGTGCTGCCGCAGTCTCCGTGACAGTAGGGGCCTGTGGCCAGAAGGTGCAGGCAATGGCGCTCTGGATCTGGGAGATGTGGACCTGCACCCAGTTCATATAATCATGCAGGCCGCGCAGGATAATATCTCCTGCTGTCTGGTCATTCAGTGATGCCCGCAGTTCATCAAGGCACTCCTGCAGGGGGGCACACTGGTTGCGTAAGCCACCATGGGTGGCCAGGTGGCCCAGCACATCATCAACCTGCCGCAGATTGGCTGCCAGCGAGCGGGGGAAGCCATCGTTTTTAAGCAGGAAGCCAACAATATTGGCCGGGGTGACCGTAACCGGCCGCAAACGGCGGAAGGCATGGTAGGCCGCAGCCGAGCGCAGCACTGCCGTCCATTGGGTAATATCTATGGCAGAACCGGGTTTTTCCTCACGCGGTAAGAGCATGTGGTAGCGGATGTCGACCAGACGAGTAATCTGGTCGCAGCGTTCAAGGTGCTTCCCCAGCCTGTAGAACAGCCATGCCTGATCCCGGTAGAGTGTGCCTTCCGCAATGCCATAATGGGTCTGGCATTCCAGACGGATGCGGGTGCAGAGGGTGGACAGGCTGTTAGGCTTTATATCCTGCGGGGTCAGGTCCAGCAGCCAGCGTGTGAAAACATTAAGCTGTGTCCAAAGCTCAATCGAAACAAGAGGGCGTACAGCGCGCGCGTTTTCCCGTATGGCATGCGCCATGGAAATGACAGAGCCAGGGTTGTCACGCTCGGTCAGGTAAAACAGCACGGCATCGGCCTGCTGACCTGCTGGGCGCAGTGTCCGAAACAGCTCTTCGTCCGAGTTGATGCTGATGATGGAGTCCCAGGCTGTCTGCCCTTCGGAATCCCGCACAAAGGTTTCGGTTACTTCCAGAAGTCGGGCCAGATTTTCCATCCGCTCCATATAGCGGGCCAGCCACATCATACATTCCGCATAGCGGGACAGGAGAGAGTTCAGAGCCATATCCGTCATGATGCCATCACCCATGTATCTTTGGAGCCACCCCCCTGGGAGGAATTGACGACAAGCGAGCCTTTACGCAGTGCCACTCGTGAGAGGCCACCCGGCAGCACCCAGATGGACCGTCCGGCCAGAGCAAAGGGGCGCAGGTCAACGTGCCGTGCTTCCACCCCATCCGGGCACAGGGTCGGGGTCACAGACAGGCCGATCACTGGCTGGCTGATGTAATTGGCAGGGTCCTGGAGCAGTTTCTGGCGGAACTCCTCCAGCTCCGCACGGGTCGCGTGCGGGCCTATGAGAAGCCCATAACCACCGGATTCACCAACAGGTTTTACAACCAGTTTGTCCAGGTTGGCCAGTGTGTAGGCCAGCCCCTCAGGCTCGGCGCAGATATTGGTCTGCACGTTGTCCAAAATGGGGTCTTCCCCCAGATAGTATTGGATAATGCGTGGCATGTAAGCGTAAACGGCTTTGTCGTCCGCTACACCGGTGCCCAGCGCATTGGCTAGTGTGACATTGCCACGCCGATAGGCTTCGATCAGCCCAGGCACGCCCAGCAGGCTGTCGGGGTTAAAGGCCAGCGGGTCCAGAAATTCATCATTCAGGCGGCGGTAAATGGCGTGGACAGGGCGCGGCCCCATGGTAGTCCGCATGAAAACACGGTGGTTTTCAACAAACAGGTCTTTGCCTTCAACCAGTGGTACCCCCATTTCGCGCGATAGAAAAACATGCTCAAAATAAGCGGAGTTATAAATACCGGGGGAGAGCAGCACCACCTGTGGGTCTTCCACCCCATCGGGGGCGACTTCGCACAAGGTCTGGTGCAGCCTGGGGCCATATTCTTCAACAGAACGGATCGGCAGGCCCGAGGCCAGATCAGGCATGAGCCGCAGCATCATGTGGCGGTTTTCCAGTACGTAGGAAACGCCAGAGGGTGTGCGGGCATTGTCTTCCAGAATAAGAAAACGGCCATCCCGATCACGGATCAGGTCTGTGCCGTTGACGTGTACATAAACACCTCCCGGCACTTTAAGGCCCACCATGGCCTCGCAGTAGTTCGGGTTTTTCAGTACCAGTTCTGCGGGGATAATCCCGTCTTTGAGGATTTTCTGGTCGTTGTAGATGTCGTGCAGGAACAGGTTGAGCGCGTTCAGCCGCTGTTGCACACCGCGTTCAATATGGGACCATTCGGCGGCGGTAATAACGCGGGGTATGGCATCAAACGGCAGGATACGGTCTATGGCTTCGCGGTTTGTGTAAACGGTAAAGGTAATACCCATTCTGTAGAGCTGGGCTTCGGCGGCGGCGGTGCGCTGGCGCAGTTCCTCCAGGTCCATTGTGGCCAGCCTGTCCCGCACACATTGCAAGGTGGCGGGGTAGGGGTCATGCCGGTTCATCAGTTCGCAGAAAAAATCGGGAACCCTGTAGTTGTCCAGCAGCCCGCCGGGCTGCGTGGGGGTGGGGGCAAGTGTGGCGTCATTCATCAAGGGCCTCCCGTCTGTAACGGACTGACGCTGGGGCTTCCGGCTAGGCAGGGCTGCGTCAGATTGTTGCGATCCTGAATTAACGGGAGCAGGATTTACGAGGCTTGCCAAGAGAAAAAAGATTGCAGCGAATTTTGTTAACCTGTTGCCGCGCAATGCTTGCATGCATTTTTGTTACTGATATGTTTTTGGGGCAGGCACGCTCTGGCAGGCCGGGTCGAAAGGGCAGGACCGTTATTTCATGACTTCTCATGTCAGGCTGGTGCACCGTACGCACTACCGGTACGACCGGCCCGTTACCCTGGGTGTGCAGACCATACGGCTGCGACCTATGGCGGACTGTCGTACTCCTGTTCTGTCCTACGCGCTTGCGGTCAGCCCTGCCGGGGCCAGCCTGTCATGGGCACGGGACTGGGCGGGCAATACTGCCGCGCATGTGCAGTTTGGGCAGCAGGTGAGTACGTTTGAAATCATGGTGGACCTGGTGGTGGACATGACCCCCTATAACCCACGTGATGGGCTGCCTGATGGGGCCTTCTGGCAGGCGGATGGACCTGAGGAACAGGCCTACACCCTGCCAACTGCCTGTACGCAGGAAACCGCAGCTTTTCTTGACGCCTGCCTGCCCGATCTGCCGGAAGAGCCTGTGGCGCGTTTTGTGGCGCTGAACCACATGATCGCCGCGCGTATACGCTATGAGCGCCGGATGGAGCCCGGTGTTCTGCCGCCAGAGGAAACCCTGCGTAGGGCGTGTGGTTCCTGCCGTGACACGGCGTGGCTTATGGTCGTTCTGGCCCGGCAACTGGGGTATTCTGCCCGCTTTGTATCGGGCTATCTGCTCCAGCCCGTGCAGGAAGGCGGGCATGAAACCCTGAGCGCGGATTTGCACGCCTGGGCACAGGTGCTGCTGCCGGGGCTGGGGTGGCTGGGGTTTGACACCACGTCCGGGCGCTTGGCGGCGGAGGGCCATGTCCCACTTGCGGTTGCCAGTGTCCCCGCCGATGCGGCCCCCGTGACCGGCCTGCTGGATTGTTGCAAGGCCACGCTGGATGTGCAGATGGATGTCTGCCACCTGCTGGACATGGACGAGGCAGCCCACATACGCACACCCGCAGTGGCCCGTGTTTAGGAGGCTGTGACACAGCACCATGAAAACCTTTGCCTGCCAGGTTTGCGGGACTCTGCTGTCGTTTGAAAATACCAAGTGTGAACAGTGCGGTGCTGTTCTTGGGTTCCTGCCTGAAACAACAACATTGTCAGCTCTGCGGCCTTTGGGGGCAGGGCTCTGGCAGCCTTTGGAGGCATCGGAAGGCCCGCGCCGCTTTTGTGCCAACCATGACCATGGGGTGTGTAACTGGCTGGCCCCACCGGGGGCACAAGCCGGAGGGTTCTGTCTGGCCTGTCAGTTCAACAGGCTTATCCCCAACCTCTCCAGCCCCGAAAAGCATGAGCAGTGGCGCAAGTTGGAGGTTGCCAAACACAGGCTGATTTACACCATTCTGCGTTTGAAGCTGCCTTTTAAAACCAGGCTGCAAGACCCGCTCGGTGGCCTTGTGTTCGACTTTCTGGATGACCCGCCCGATGCCTCAGGCAGTATTGTCACCGGGCACGACAACGGTGTTATCACCATTGCCACGCGGGAAGCGGATGATGCCTACCGCGAACGTATGCGCGTGGATATGGGGGAGTATTACCGCACCCTGTTAGGGCATTTCCGGCACGAAATCGGGCATTATTACTGGAATATTCTGGTGCGCGATGGGGGACGCCTGGAAGCCTGCCGCCGTGTTTTTGGAGATGACCGGAGCGACTACGCCTCGGCCCTGCACGCTCATTATCAACATCCACCTGTTGCAAACTGGCAGGAAAAACATGTGACCGCCTATGCCACGGCCCACCCGTGGGAAGATTTTGCGGAAACATGGGCGCATTATTTCCATATTATCGCAACGCTTGATACCGCGCTGTCCTGTGGCATGACCATTGGGCCGCAGATCGCGGGCACATTGCCCCCGCCCGATCTGGGTGATCCGTATGCGGATATGACGTTTGATGACATCATGGCAGCTTGGGTGCCCCTGACATATGCGGTCAATGGTCTCAACCGCTCCATGGGGCTGGCCGATTTTTATCCTTTTGTCCTGACGGCAGGGGTGCGCCTCAAGCTGGCATTTGTGCATGACCTGGTGCGCGAGGCCCAGCGCAAAGGGGCCTGATCTCCTGCGGGTGCGACAACCTTACTTCTGGCTTCCGTCCCGCACACGCGGGTCTAGCAGCAGGTAGAGCATATCCACCACAGCACTGGCGATCACCACAAAAACGGCGGAATACATGACAGTGGCCATAATCAGCGGCAGGTCCATACTGCTGAGCGCCTGATATGTCAGCCGCCCGACACCGGGCAGGCCAAACACCACTTCGGTCAGCAGCGCTCCTCCACCGACAAGCTGTGCAAAATCCATGCCAAACAGCGAGACAAACGTAATCATGGCGGTGCGGAGCCCATGCCGGAGCAGAATACGGGTGGGTGACAGACCTTTGGCGCGGGCTGTGCGCATAAAGTCCTCACCCGACAGGGCAACCAGATCGGCCCGCAGTACACGGCTGTAAATGCCAATAAACATGACCGCCAGCACACACCATGGAATGACAAGAGCCTTGAACCACCCTGTCGGATCTTCCGAAAAAGGAATGTAGCCGGGCCCGGGTACCCAGGAAAACAGCCAGGTGTCATGATAGCGGTTCTGGGTAATCAGGTTGGTGACTTGCCCCAGCCAGAAAACCGGGATGGAAATGCCAACAAGCCCGAGCGCCATCAACCCACGGTCAACCCATGTGCCTTTGAGGGCTGCAGCAATTACCCCCATGGTTATGGAGACCACAGTCCAGACAATGGCCGCCCCGCAGACCAGCGAGAGTGTGACCGGCGCAGCGTGGATAATTTCTGGCACCACGCGCTCGCCCCTGTCAGCGTAGGAGGCAAGATCGCGCGTGATGAACAGCTTTTTCATCATAATCGCGTATTGCACAGGCAGGGGGCGGTCAAAGCCGTATTCCTTGCGGACTTTTTCCAATGTCTGCGGGGCTGCATTACGCCCGGCTATGCGGGCGGTGGGGTCTGCTCCCGGTGTTGCAAAAAAGACGGCAAATACCAGTGCGGAAATACCGAACAGGACAAAGACAGTCTGGCCCAGACGGCGGAGAAGGGGAATGAGCATGGGGTGGGCCGCCTATGGGCTTTCTGCGCGGCTGGTGTCGCGCACGTCCAGCGCGTCACGCAGGCCATCGCCCAGAATGTTCAGGGCCAGCACGACGGCCACAATGGCAAGACCGGGGGCAATGGCCACCATCGGGCGGGTGTAGATCAGGCCTTCCCCATCCTGGATAATGGTCCCCCACGAGGCCGCAGGAGCCTGCACCCCAATGGAGAGGAAGGACAGCGCACTTTCCGCCAACAGTGCCATGGCCATGACAAGGGGGCCGAGGACGACCAGGGTTGTGGCCACGTTGGGCAGAATATCCTGCACCACAATACGCCAGCGCGGTATGCCCAGACAGCGGGCCGCCACCACAAATTCAGCCTGCCGCAAGGCTATGACCCGCCCACGTATCGGTCGGGCGGCATAGGGCACATACACCAGAGCAATAATGGCAATGGGAATAAGTAAATTGTTGGCCTCAATGACAAACGGGCCAATGCGGAGGCCGGAACTGACCGTCATGATGGACAGGGAAATGGCGAATAGATAGACCGGCACAGCCCACATGATGTCCATAAGCCGTGACAGCACGGTATCCACCACCCCGCCAAAAAAACCTGCGGCAATGCCGGTTATGGTGGCCAGGATCAGGCACAGCACAGCCGCGCAGGATGAAATAAGCAGCGAATTGCGCCCCCCATACAGCAGGCGCGCCGCAATATCACGGCCCTGGCTGTCGGCCCCCAGCAGGTAGGTGCTCCGCCATGTCGGGCCGATGGGGCTGAGCCCCAGATGCAGCGGGTTGTCGTTGGGCTGCATAATATCGGTTTCCTGCCCGCCCAGTACAACTGTGCCTGCGACATTGGATACAAAAGGGTCGGTATGGGCCACATTGTGGGCATAAAGAGGGGCCAGCAGGCAGGCCAGCATCATGGCGATCAGAACGGATAGGGAGAGCATGGCCGAGCGGTTACGGCGCAGGCTGTACAGCGCCATACGCCATGGGCCAGGTGTCGGGCGGGGGGCTTGGGGCTTGGCTGTCATTGGACCTGAAGCTGGGAAAGCAGGATTTCATCATTAAGGGTGACGATGACGTTGCGTACCCGTTTTGACAACAGGACAACACGCCGCGTCTGCACCAGAGGGACGGCAGGGGCCTGACGCATGAGCGCACGGTCAACCTGCGCCCACAGGTGGTTGCTGGCGCTCCGGTCACCCAGCGCCTGACGCGCGGCGTCGTCCATCATCCGGTCGATGGCCGGGTCGCAGAAACCTGCCATATTGGGAGAGTTATCGGAATGGGGATGAAAATTCTCGCATGAAAAAAGAGTGCTCAGAAAGCTGGAGGCGGAGGGGTAGTCGGCATTCCAGCCACCAATCGAAATCTGCACCTTGTTGTCTGTGTTCTGCACAAAGGTAAAGTGAATCACCTGGCTGATACTGTGGACCGATGCCTGATAACCCAGAGCTTCCAGCGTGCCGCGCAGTTCTTCCGCCGCGTTGCTGGACCGGCCTTCTGCCGGGACAACAATGGTCACCTTTGCCCCTGCCGTGCCGCTGGCGCGGACAAGAGCGCGGGCCTGCTCCATATCGGGCTTTTGCCAGTTGCGGGCAGGGTGGTCGGGGGAGGCCCCAAGTGTGTAGTCACAAAAAGGCTCGTAACCCGGTGTGCCTTCGGGCAGCAACTGGCATTGTGGGGTCGCTACGGCAGGGCCTCCGCTGTAAATGACCATGGCATGACGGTTGACCGCGTAGTTGAGCGCCTGACGCGCCGCGAGGGAATTAAAGGGCGGCTCGTTCACATTCAGCATGGCGAAGTAATAGAGCAGCAGCCGGTAGATATGGACCTGCTGTGCGTAACGGCTGCCAATTTCTCCCAGGCGGTCAAGCGGCACGTTTTCATACATCCAGTCGGCCTGACCGTTCTCCACCGCCGAGACCTGGGCCTCCCTGTCCAGCCCGAAGGTTACAAGGATATGGTCGGTGTAGCCTGCGGGCTGGGCGTCATGAGACCATTCCTCAAAATACGGGTTGCGTGCCAGTTGCAGCCGGGTGGTGGGGTCATACTCCGCGATCAGATAAGGCCCGGTGCCGGGGATGGGCGTGTTGCCCATGTCATGGGCCGGGGTGCTGGCGGGCAGGATGGAGGAATGGATCCAGGCCAGCCGTTCGGGAAACTCCGGGTCCGGGCTGCTCAGATGGAAGGTGATGCGCCTTGTCTGGGCATCGGTTTCAATACCGCCTGCCAGGGTGCAGTGGGCAGGGTCTTTCAGGCAGGCCTGTGCCCCCTGGATATGGCTGTAATAGGGGCCCGCAGTCGGGCTGCCCACGGCAAACATCCGCCGGAAGGAGGCTGCGACATCCGCCACGGTAACGGGCTGACCGTTGGAAAAACGGATGCCCTTGCGCAGGGTCAGCCGATAGGTCAGCCCCCCATCTTCTGGCGCAGGCACCGCTTCCGCCAGATTGGCAATAACGGCCTGGGCGTCCTGCCCAGCAAATTTGGGGTAGGTCAGCAGCGTGTCATAGACCGGGGTTTCAAACACCTTTGTCACGGCCACGTAAGCGATCTGCGGGTCCAGCGTACCTGCCGAGGCCTCTGTCACAACCCGGAGTGTGCCCCCTACGGCCGGGTTGGCAGGGGCGTTGGGGGCAGGGGGCGCGCCATATGCGGCGCAGGGGGGCAGCAGTGGCAACCCGATCAGGGTGAACAGCAAAAACGCACGGATCATGCCCTGAATTATGGTATGCTGGCGTATGTAATCAAACAGGAAAATAGACGTCAGCCAGATTGAGGTGGTTTTTGCCGCCGTCACAGGGGCGTTGCCTTGAGGGCGGAGGGCGTTGTGTAAGAGCGTGTCTGGCTCCATGCGGGCCGCGGGGCGGTGCTCTGTGGGCCGTCGTTATACGGCGGCTGTCAGCGCCCTGGGCCATGGCTTAGGGTGGTGTGGAAAGGCGAAAAAAGTGTCAGAATTTCGCCATGTTCGTTCACAAAAGTATCACGTGCGTTTGCCGCTTTTGGCGCTAAGGTCAGCCCGCCCGCAACAGGAGGCGGGAGCACATGAACGCATTCCATAAAACCCGGCAGGTCCAGTCGCTTCCGCAGGAAAGCTGGCGCGAGGCAGTCAGGGAGCGGTGGCGGGCAACGTTGCTGCATGTATGGGAACGGCATGGTGATCTGCCGCATCCCTCCCTGCAGAGTGTCAGGAAACAGGCCATGCAGCATGCTCTGCCCCGCAGGCGCAGCGTGCGGCTGGATAATACGACGGCGCTCTGACGGCACTGGCCATGGGCGGGAGGGGGCAGTAAGGATTGGGCCTGTCCACAGCAGCACGGCCATGCCCTATGCCCATTCCTGAGATTGATCCTTTCCACGCCATTTCCATCAGCGCGCTGGCCCACCAGCTTGAGCAGGACGGCCGTTCGGTCATCCATCTGGAATTTGGCCAGCCCTCCACCCCGGCCCCCCGTGCGGCGCTTGCCCGGGCGCACCATGTTCTCGACACTGACCCCATGGGGTATTGGGAGAGCGAGGCCCTTAAGGTCCGTATCGCTGCGCATTACGCAACGGCTTATGGGGTTAGCGTAGCGCCTGAGCGCATTGTGCTGACATGCGGGGCTTCTGCGGCTCTGGTGCTGGCTTTCTGCACGCAGTTTGTGCCTGGCCAGCGTGTGGCGCTGGCGCGGCCGGGTTATGTTGCCTACCGCAACACCTTGCGAACACTGCATATTCAGCCCGTTGAAATTGCCTGTGGGCCTGCGGAGCGCTTCCAACTGACAGCCGGGCAGCTTGCAGTCTTGGACCCGGCCCCTGCGGGGGTGATTGTGGCGAGTCCCGCCAACCCGACGGGCACAATCCTGTCGGGGGCGGAGCTGGAGGACATTGCCAGGGTCTGCCAGGAGCGCGGTATCAGCATTATCTCAGACGAAATCTATCACGGGCTAAGCTACACAACGCCTGCGCGTACCATGCTGGAATATGCGCCAGATGCCTTGATTATTAACAGTTTCTCCAAATATTTTTCCATGGCGCCATGGCGTCTGGGCTGGCTGGTCGTGCCGGAAAAACTGGTCGGTGCCGCACGGGCGCGGATGGGCAACCTGTTTCTGCCGCCCTCCGCCCTGAGCCAGCACGCAGCCCTGGCGGCTTTTGAGTGTGAGGAAGAGCTGCAGGGTCATGTGGCCACGTATCGCACCAACCGCGACCTGTTCCTCAAGGCCTTGCCCGCTATGGGGCTGGCCCATATTGCCCCGCCGGATGGGGCTTTTTACATCTATGCCGATATCCGCCATCTGAGCGATGACAGCCTGACATTCTGCCGTGACCTGCTGTGTGATACGGGCGTTGCCACCGCACCGGGGCTTGATTTTGACCCCGTTGATGGGCGGTTTTACATTCGCTTCAGCTTTGCTGCCTCCACCGACCGGGTGCAGGACGCCATCAGCCGCATGATCCCGTGGTTTCAGGCACGCATGGCAGCCAAAAGTATAAAAACATGATGTCAATGCGGCAGAATGCTTGCGTTCGTTAGGTCAACATCGTAAGGGGAACCGCCAATGGTCTGGTGGCCTGCGGCACGGTGCGTTGCTATCGGGTTGGCCTGCCTTTACCGTGTTATAGCAAAGGTGCCCGTTGCATGACTCCTTCCCCTTATAGCCGTGTCACAGAAGCTCTGGCTTTTGACGACGTACTTGTCGTGCCGGATGCATCGGATGTCGTGCCCAGCCAGACAACGGTGCGTACCCGTCTGACCCGCTCGATTGAGCTGAATATTCCGCTGATTTCCTCGGCTATGGACACCGTCTCGGAAGAGCGGATGGCCATTGCCATGGCCCAGCAGGGTGGCCTTGGCGTCATTCATAAAAACCTCACCCCCGAAGTGCAGGCCGAGCACGTGCGGCGCGTCAAGCGCTTCGAATCCGGCATGGTGGTCAACCCGGTGACAGTCGGGCCGGACCAGACCCTGGCCGAAGTGCGCGAGATCATGAGCCGTCATGGTATCAGCGGCCTGCCTGTGGTGGAGCCGGGGTCGCAGGAACTGGTTGGTATCCTGACCAACCGTGATGTCCGCTTTGCCAACGATCTTAACCAGCGCGTGTCGGAACTTATGACCCGCGACCGCCTCGTGACCGTTCGTAACGGGGTGGATGCCGACACAGCCCGCCAGCTGCTGCACAAGCACCGTATTGAAAAACTGTTGGTGGTTGATGACGCCAACCGCTGCATTGGCATCGTGACCGTCAAGGACATGGACAAGGCCGTTGCTCACCCGCTGGCCATCAAGGACAGCATGGGCCGCCTGCGTTGCGCCGCAGCGACCGGTGTGGGTGAAGAAGGCTTCAGCCGGGCAAAGCTGCTGATCGAAGCCGGTGTGGACGTGCTAGTGGTGGACACGGCCCACGGTCATTCCGCCGGTGTGCTGGATGCCGTTGCGCGGCTTAAGGCGCTTGACCCCAACATCCAGATCATGGCGGGCAACGTGGCAACGCCGGAAGCCGCACAGGCACTGGCCAAGGCCGGGGCTGACTGCATTAAAATCGGCATTGGTCCGGGCTCCATCTGCACCACGCGTATTGTCGCAGGTGTTGGCGTGCCGCAGTTCTCCGCCGTGCTGGAAACAGCGCAGGCCTGTAAGGAACTGGATGTGCGCTGCGTGGCCGATGGCGGTATCCGCACCTCGGGCGATATTGTGAAAGCCATTGGTGCCGGGGCCGATGTGGTCATGATCGGCTCGCTTCTGGCAGGCACGGACGAAGCACCGGGTGAGGTGTTCCTGTATCAGGGTCGTTCTTACAAATCCTACCGTGGCATGGGCAGCCTTGGCGCTATGGCCCGTGGTTCGGCAGACCGCTACTTCCAGCAGGAAGTCAAGGACGCGCTCAAGCTCGTGCCAGAAGGGATTGAAGGCCGGGTGCCGTACAAGGGCAGCATGGCCGCTGTTGTGCATCAGCTTGTTGGCGGGTTAAAGGCCGGTATGGGCTATACAGGCTCGCGCGAGATTACGGACCTGCAGACACGTGCCCGTTTCCGGCGCATTACCGGGGCAGGGCTGCGTGAAAGCCATGTCCACGATGTCTCGATCACGCGCGAAGCGCCGAACTACCGCCAGGACTGACCCGTAGCATGACACCTTCCGCCAGGCTTTCCGCCAGCATCGACCTGCTGGCGGCCATGGAGGCCGCGCCGCGTAAACCGGCCGATGCCATAGCCAATAGTTTTTTTCGTGAACGGCGTTACATCGGTGGTGGCGACAGGCGCGCCATTTCAGCTCTGGTGTGGGATGTCATGCGGGGCTGGCGCAGGCTGGGCTGGTGGCTGGCGCAGCAGGGCCAAAGGCCCACACCGCGCCTGCTGGCAGGCGCGCAATTGCTGTTTG
Source organism: Acetobacter vaccinii (assembly GCF_008365315.1). Taxonomy (NCBI): domain Bacteria; kingdom Pseudomonadati; phylum Pseudomonadota; class Alphaproteobacteria; order Acetobacterales; family Acetobacteraceae; genus Acetobacter; species Acetobacter vaccinii. Next base: position 1,937,344 of record NZ_CP043506.1, read on the forward strand.
ATGGCATGAGCGTGCAGGACGTAGCCTTTCTGTACGTGGGTGGCCGTTTTGCTGCGGGCAAACTCAGCCCGGCGGAACAGGCCGCATTGGCGGCACTGGACGGGCAGGAGCTGGTTTCCCCCGCAATGCCGCGTGCAGTGGTGCTGGAAGTGCCAGAATGGCTGCTCGTTCGTCTGGAAGATACGTTTGGCAAGGATGTGGAACGGGAGCTTGAAGCCCTGTCTACCTCCGCCCCGTTGGACCTGCGGGTGAACATTCTGCGGTCTACCCGGACAGAAGCCAGCCGTTCCCTCGCGCGGGAGGGGCTGCATGCTGAAGATACCACACTGTCCCCCTGGGGCCTGCGGCTGGAAGGGCGCCAGCCTGTGACAGCCAGCGCGGCCTTCCGTGAAGGGCTGGTGGAAATTCAGGACGAAGGCAGCCAGCTTGTTGCCGCCATTACCGGCGTTGAGCCGGGCATGCGGGTGCTGGATTACTGTGCGGGCGCAGGTGGCAAGACCCTTGCCATGGCCATGATGATGGAAAACAAAGGGCATGTCGTCGCGTGTGACGTGTCCGAACCCCGGCTGGAAGGGGCGGTCAAACGCCTGCGCCGGGCGGGTGTACATAATGTGGAGCGGCATCTGCTGGTCGAAGGCGACAGGTGGGCCAAGCGGCGCTCCGGGTCGTTCGACCGGGTGCTGGTGGATGCCCCGTGTAGTGGCACTGGCACATGGCGGCGCAACCCTGATGCCCGTGTGCGTACCACGCAAACCGATCTGGAAGAGCTTCTGGTCAAGCAGGCTGCCATTCTGGACCGTGCGGCAACGCTGGTTCGGCCTGGTGGGCGGCTGGTGTATGCCACGTGCTCTCTCCTCCGGGCTGAAAATGCTGATCAGGTGCAGGCTTTCCTGGGCCGTAACCCGCAGTTCAGTCTTGTGCCTTCGCTTTCGCCTTTCATGCCCGAAGCCCTGCGTGAGCGCGATATGGTGGCGTTGACCCCGGCGCGTGACGGCACGGACGGCTTTTTTGCAGCCGTGATGGAGCGCGCCGAGTCATAAGCAAGGCGTGAGGTGGGGAAAGAGCACTCGACAAATTCCCCGCTCTCCCCATCATGGTCGTCCGTCGGGCATGCACCCGCGGGCGTGAGATGGGTGATATGGCTGATAGCGTAATTCTTTTCGTTTTCCTCGTGCTGGGGGCCAGCATGCTGGCCCAGTGGGTGGCGTGGCGTTTCCGCCTGCCCGCTATTGTGCTGCTGTTTGCTTTGGGGCTGCTGTTTGGCCCTGGGCTGCGTATTATGCACCCGTCTGAAATGCTGGGCAGCGCCTTTCACCCTCTCGTTTCCCTCGCCGTGGCGTTGATCGTGTTTGAAGGCGGGCTGGTGCTGGACTTCAGGCAACTGAAGGAGGCGGGGGAGGGCGTTGTGCGCCTGACCCTGGTGGCGTTGCCCATCAACCTGCTGCTTGGCAGCATTGCCGCCCATTACATTGGGGGTATGGGGTGGGGGCCTGCTTTTCTTTTTGGTTCCATCGTGGTGGTGACTGGCCCGACGGTGGTGCTGCCCCTCTTGCGGCACGGCAAGCTCAAACCCCGTATTGCGGCCTTCCTGCGGTGGGAGGCTATTCTGAACGACCCTGTGGGCGCCATTCTGGCCACTCTGGTGCTGGAGGTGCTGCTGATGCAGCCGGGCGAGGGGTCTGGCACGTTCTTTGCGTCCATGCTGCCGCATATGCTGGTCAGCGCGGTGATGATGGCAGGGCTGGGCCTTGGCGCAGCCTGGGGGGTGCGCTGGCTGTGCGTGCGTGACCTGCTGCCAGAGTTCCTCAAGATGCCATTTCTCATCACGCTGGCGCTGGCCTTGTTTGTGGTGGGGACACTGAGCATGGATGGCGCAGGGCTTATTGCCTCGACCGTGTTTGGCATGGGGCTGGTCAACCTGCGTATTCCGGGCATGGCGGAACTCCAGCGCATGAAAGAATCGCTGGTGGTGCTGATTGTCTCCATCCTGTTCGTGCTGCTGACAGCCGACCTCCAGCGCGCTGAACTGACGGCTCTGTCATGGTCCATCGGCGGGCTGACGCTGGCTGTGCTGTTTCTGGTCAGGCCGGTCGGGATCTGGCTGGCCACGATGGGGTCCAGCCTGAGCTGGGCGGAGCGCGCCTTTGTCGGCTGGATTGCCCCGCGCGGTATCGTCGCCGCTGCAGTGGCCGGTATGGCCGGGATACGGCTTGAGGACGCAGGTTACCCCGGTGCGGCACAGGTTATGCCCGCAGTGTTTGCAGTTATTGCAGCCACCATGATCCTGCATGGTTTCTCGCTTGTGCCGCTGGGGCGCAGGTTGCACCTGACCCTGTCCAATCAGCCATCCTTGGCCATTGTCGGGGCCAGTGAGTGGTCCACCCAGCTTGCCATAGCTGTGCATGGGCTGGATGTGCCTGTGCTGCTGGTGGATAGCTCCCAGCAGGACCTGCGTCGGGCGGAAAGGGCGGGCGTGCCGGTACTCTGTGCCGAAGTGCTGTCGGAGGAAGGGGCGGAGAGCCTTGAGGAAAGACCTGCCGATTATCTGATCTCCGCCACGCCGGATGGCATTTACAACGGTCTGGTCTGTGCCCATCTGGCTCCGCATTTTGGGCGGCAGAGGGTGTATCAGGTCAGCCCCGGTATTGCGCGGCTGGACCAGTACCGTGGTCTGAGCCGTGAGGCCCGGGGCAAGGTGCTGGGGCAGCCGGGCTGGAACTTCACGGTGCTGGACCTTCTGGTCAATCAGGGCTGGTTTTTTGTGGCGCACGAGATCACAGAGGCGAACCGGCTGGACCTTTTGAGCGAGGAAAGCGGGTTCCTGATTTTCCTTGTCATCCAGAAAGGTGTGTCCATTACCGTGCTATCTGCTGAGGATGATGTGCCCCCGCCACTCTGGCCCGGTTATATTGCCGTTGGCCTGATGGCACCCGAAGGCGCAGCCCGAACCGCACCCGATAGTCGTGCCTGACAGGCTTACGGGTGGATGGTAATGGCCTTGGCTCCGGCCTGCAGTACATGCAGCAGGTCAGCTTTCTCCAGCGCGACACAGCCTTCCGTAGGGGAAAGGTTGGGCCGTTGCAGGTGCATGAAAATGGCGGAGCCTGCACCGGGGCGTGCTGGATCATCGTTATAGCCGATAACAACAATCAGGTCGTAGATGCTGTCGGCTTTCCACAGCTCTTCATGCCGGTCGGGGCAGGGCAGGTGGACAAGCTGGTTATACAGGGGGCTGTGCGGGTCATCGCACCAGCCATCATGGGGGGAAAGTGCGGCAAGAGGCAGGCTGGTACGGGGGGCAGGCAGGCGGTCTGCCCGAAAATAAACCTGGCGGAGCGCAAACGTGCCAACAGGGGTGCACAGGTCTCCTTCCTGCTTGCGGGTGGTCAGGCCGTTGCGGCCTATGACGGCCCTCATGACTTTGTGTCCGCAATGCAGTCGTGCATATGGGCCACTGCCTGCCTCATGGAAGAGGTGTATCATCATGTGCCATCCTGCCCCTGTTTATGGTGTTCTTGTGCTGCTGGCGTATCATGCTCATTCATGGCCGGAGCCGAGACGATTCGTAGCGCGGTGAATACAACAGGTTTGGTAGCCAGAGTAGCAAAGGCTGACACAAGGAGATGGACTCCATGACGGGTGCACGCCCTATTTTGATTGTTGATGACGATCAGGTAATCCGCAAGACATTGGCGGAGCAATTACAGCTTGAAGGCGAGTTTCAGGTACTGGAGTCCGCAACGCTTGAAGAAGCCCGGCAGACAATCAAGGCCGCTGATGCGCGCTGCGATGCCGTGCTGCTTGACGTTAGCCTGCCCGACGGCGACGGGCGTGACTTCTGTGCCGAACTGCGGCGCGAAGGCCTGCGTATGCCGGTGATCATGCTGACCGGCTCTGATGATGAAGCGGATATTGTCCGTGGGCTGGATGCCGGGGCCAACGACTATGTCGCCAAGCCCTTCCGCATTGCTGAACTGCTGGCCAGATTGCGCGCCCAGTTGCGGCTGTTTGAAAACAGCGAGGACGCTGTTTTTTCCATCGGGCCATATACTTTCCGCCCGTCCGCCAAGCTGCTGCAGGAACCGCAGAGAAACCGCCGTATCCGTTTGACGGAAAAGGAAACGGCAATCCTCAAGTTCCTGTACCGCGCGGGCACCCGCCCGGTGCCCCGTCAGGTGCTGCTGAACGAGGTGTGGGGCTATAACGCGGCCGTAACCACCCACACGCTGGAAACCCATATTTACCGCCTGCGCCAGAAGATCGAGCCCGATCCGGCCCATGCATCGCTGCTGGTGACAGAAGGGGGCGGCTATCGCCTGAACCCGGAGCCAGAGGCCGCGGTCTGACACGTCAGGCAAGGCTGCGCAGGGGGCAGGCTGTTATGCCGCCCCCGTGCCGCCTGCCGCGGTTGTTACGGGGTTTGGAATTTCATCCACACCCTTACCCACCAAGCCATCCGCAGAATCTGTGGATAAGCGCCGGAATGACGGCAGGTGGATGCAGGCAGTCTGATGGGCCAATGTCCGCATTCTGTTTGAACTGGAACCCCAACAGGGGTATTGCCCAAGAGAACTGCTCTGTGCCCTATCCTGCCCACAGGGAAGGGACCCACAAGGTATGCTGTGTCGGGTCCTGTTATGAAGACTGAAATGATGCCTGAGCCTGCCCACGTCCTGCTGGTTGAGGACGACGCCAGCACCGCAGCCTATATCCAACGTTTTTTTGAGCATTCCCATATTCGCATCACAGCCGTGGCGGACGGTACGCAGGGGCAGGCGTTGGCCATGGCGCAACCCTGGGACTGTATTGTGCTGGACCGACGCCTGCCAGGGCTTGATGGGCTGACAATCCTGACCACGATGCGGGCAGACAACATCCAAACCCCTGTCCTGTTCCTGACCACCATGGATGGCATCCACGACCGCGTGAGCGGGCTGCGTAGCGGAGGGGACGACTACCTTGTTAAACCCTTTGCCCTAACGGAACTGTCCGCACGCATAGAAAGCCTGCTGCGCCGCACCAAGGAGCCGGGGAATGACGTACGCCTTGTCTTTGCGGATGTGGAGGTTGATCTTTTAACGCGGGAAGTCCGCCGGGCAGGGGAAAAGCTGTATATTCAGCCCCAGGAAATGAAGCTGCTCGAGTATTTTATGAAAAACCCTCTGGTCGTGCTGTCGCGCGAGATGCTGTTGCAGGCTGTCTGGGGGCTGGATTTTCCAGTGCGCACCAATCTGGTCGAAACCCACGTCAGCCGTTTGCGTGAACGCTTGGGGCGGGACGCCCCACCCCTGATCCACACCATCAAGGGCCGGGGTTATATGTTGCGGCATCCCTAGAATGGCACGGAATACGGCGGCATCTCCTCATCGTCTTTCTGTGTTGCGGAGTTCTTCTTTCCGTATCATTGCCATGTTTGCCGGGTGCTTTGTGCTCAGCGGCATGACAGTCATGGCGTTGTCGGGTTATCGCAGTTTCAGCCTTCTGTCCCAGCAGATGCGGCATGCAGTGGCGAATGAGCGGGATGAGGCCCTGTCCGATGCGAATATTCCCGATGTCGCGCATTTACAGCCCGTTGTGCATGAACTTGTCCAGCATGAGCCGGGTTTTTATTACCTGTTGCAGGATGCAGGCCAGCATGTGGTCGTTGGCAATATGCTGCATTTGCGGCCTGTTGCAGGCTGGCGTACCCTGTCATGGACCCATCGCTCTCTCCCTCCCGATCGGCGGCCCGTTATCGGGTATGGGGTGGCTTTGCAGGATGGTGGGTACCTGTTTGTCGGGATCGATGCCGAGCCTGTGCAAACCCTGCGGCACGACCTGTGGTTCATGCTGGCTTGGAGTGCGGTTGGGTTTGTTATTATTGGTGTTGGCGGTGGTTGGTTGCTGAGCAGGCTGGTGTTGGGCAAGATCGAAACCATCAGCGAAACAGCACGTGATATCATGCGGGGCGATATGTCACGTAGGCTCCCCCTGAAAGCGGGGAATGATGAATTTGACCATCTGGCCAGCAGCCTGAATGCCATGCTGGAACGCAATGAAAACCTGATTGCCAGTATCAGTCAGGTTACGGATGATATTGCCCACGACATGCGGCGGCCTCTGGCACATTTGGGTCAGCAGTTGGATGACCTGGAGCAGTCTGACTTGTCCCCCAGGCAGGAGGACATTCTTGTTCGGGCAAAAGAAAATTTGCAGGACGCGTTGGAAATTTTTTCATCCCTGTTGAAACTGGCACAGATAGAAGCTGACGATAGGGTGCCAGATGTCCAAACTCTTGATGTTTCTGATCTGCTGATAACACTTGCCGAATTATACAGACCTGTTTTTGAAGATAAGGAGCAGAAATTTACACTGACTTTGCCGCACAAGGCTGCCTATGTTGCAGGGAACAGAGTTCTGCTTGTGCAAATGCTGGCTAATCTGCTTGAAAATGCATCAAACCATTGTCAGGAAGGAAAAAGCATTTCTCTTTCTTATGATATCAAAAATGGAATGGTCAGACTGGTGGTGGCAGACAATGGGTTGGGTATTCCAGCCCATGAGCGTGAGCATGTGTTTGAGAAAATGGTCAGGCTGGATCGTAGCCGTTCTGTGCCGGGGGCCGGACTGGGTCTGAGCATGGTCAGAGCCATTGTCCGGCTGCATGGTGGGTCTATCCGGCTTTTGGACAACGCACCGGGTTTACGGTGCGAAGTCTGGTTGCCGAGTGCCGCTGGGCTTACATCTTGAAAGTAAGCTGGAATGTTACTGCGCGCCCGGCTGCAATGCGGGCGTAGTTGGTATAAACGCGGTCATAGTAGCGTTTATCTGTCAGGTTTTGCAGGTTGGCCTGCAAGTCCAGCATTGGGGTTATCTGGTAGTCGGCAACCATGTCCAGGCGCACATAAGACGGTACCCAGGTGGAATTGCTGACATTGGTATAGCGCTTGCTCATGTACGTCAGACCACCGCCGGCTTTGAAATGGGGCAGGATTTTATATGTGCTCCAGAGCGCTATTGAATTACCGGGCGTGTAGGGGAAGCGCTTGCCAACATTGGCATGGGTCGGTCCGCCGTCCAGCACGGTGCTGTCCAGATAGGTCCAGCCGCCAAACATCTCCCATCGTGGGGTAATATTGCCTGCCACATTAATTTCTGCTCCCCGCACACGCTGGGTACCTGCGTTGATCTGGTTGCCGTAACCATCGGACACCTGTGCGTTGGTCATCTTTCCATCAAACAGGGAGCCGGTAATGGAAAAGCGGCCATTAAAGAACTCGGCTTTGGCCCCGACCTCTATATTCCGGCCATTTTGCGGGGCAAGTTTGTTGTTGGCGGTTGAAAGGGCAATCTGCCCATCTGCCCCGGCATCCACCCCAACCGGGTTGGACGCAGTCGCGTAGGAGAAATAGATGCTGACAGGCTTGATAGGTTTGTAAACCGCACCCGCCTGATAGTTGATAAAGCTCTGATTGTTGCTTAACCCCAGATTACCCTGCACAGCGGATGTCATAAAGCGGTCAAACCGTACCCCGCCGTTAATGAGCAGGCGGTTGTCGAACATGCTCATGGTATCAAACGCGTAGGCCGACCCAGTTGTCACATTGGTGTTGAGTGGCGCTATGCCGGGTTCCCCCAGGGAATAAGAGCCTGTCCACGGGCTATAGGGGCTCCAGCTACCCATATTGGTGGTACTGACACAGTTATACGCAACAGAGCACGATCCACCATTGCGCATGTTGTGGCCCGTGGAATCGACAACATAATATTCGTTTCTTGTCAGGCGCTCTCTGGAAAGTTCAATACCTGTATTGATGGAGTGGTGAATAAAGCCGGTGTTGAACGTGCCCGACACCATAGCCTGTTCCTGAAAGTTGTCGGTGTGGAACCGGCCAGACTTTGCTTCGAGCAGAATATTCTGGTTTGCAGGCGATGTGCTTTGCCACTGTGGGTTGGTCGCAATGTAGTCGTATTGCGTGCTTGTCCACTGCAAGGTGTTGCGAAAGACAAAGTCTCCCCACAGATCACGTTCAAGGATAACCTGCCCGAGGTCTGTTGTGCTGTGCTCAAAATCCCTGTTGGCAAGGCCCAATACTGTATGACGGGGGATAGCAAGGGGCTCGTGCGTGGTCTTGCTATAGGGGGCGGAATAGTCCGGCATACCGGAGGAATAGAGGTGATAATATCCGAGTGTCAGGCGGGTTGGCGTGCCTAAACCAAAGGAAATGGACGGTGCGACACCCCATTTATGGGCTCCGATAGGTTCGCGGCCCGCAGTATCTCCATCAGCCCCCATAGCGTTCAGGCGCACGGCGGTGGAGGAACCGATCTGCCGGTTAACATCTATCGTGCCCCGCTTGTAGGCGGCCGTGCCAAAGCCGATCTGCCCGGATGTCAGATTGCCAAGCTGTGCTTTTTTAGAGGTAATGTTGATCTGCCCGCCCAAGCCACCCCGGCCACCATAGACCGACCCAGGGCCTTTAAGGACTTCCATTTCTTCAACATCAAACACTTCGCGCTGGCTCACACCACTGTCCCGCAGTCCATCAATGAACATGTTGCTGTAGGAACCAAAGCCGCGAATAACAGGGTAGTTGCCACCGGGAATAGCGTAGGCGTCCCCCCCACGAAAGCTGACGCCAGGCACCGTTCGCATTGCTTCTTCGAACGATGTCGCGTTGACCAGCTTCATCTGCTCCTGTGTCACCACGGAGATGGAGCGCGGTGTATCCAGCAAGGATGCGGTATATTTCCGGTTGGGGGAGCGCCCGGTCAAGGCGGCATGCCCTTTGCCCCAGACTGTGACATGGCTTTTATCATCAGTCTGCTGTTGTGCCTTGGTGGGTGCTGCGGCCTGTGTGGTGCTGTTTGCTGCATGCAGTGGTTTGGCAGGTGGGGGGCTTTTGCCTGCAAGGATTTTGGTGTCCGTGCTGGGTGTGGCGGCATAAGCGCAGTGCGTTATGGCTGTGCCTGAAAGGCACCCGACGAGAAATGACGCGGAACAGATGCGCGTAATACTGTGGCGGTGTGGCATTGTACTTCCAATAATGCGAATGTTTCGCATTATCTATGGTGTTTGATTTTGTGAAGCAATTGGCATCTTCCAACATTGGGAATTATTAACACTGATACTAATTCGCAATTAAGGAATGGGGTGCTATATCATCATCCATGATATGGTTGCAGAATAAAAATATGCGCGTCCTTTCATGTTTTTGAATGGAAAAATATAGGTTTTTGTCAATTTTCTCTCTTTCTGAGGTGATTTTGTAGGCATGAGAGACCGCTTTGAACGGTCTTTCGAGGCGTAGGATTTTCGGGCTGTAATGCCTATGGGTTGGGTGTGGGTGATCTTCTGTCATGGCCAGCATGTCAGGATTTTTGGAAACCACATGCCACAACAAAACATGGAGGGCCATGTAAGCCATGATTTCTCTATACTTGAAAAAATCACCGTTTTTATAATGGTGTTTTATGTACAGGAAAGAGCGCGTCCGCAGCTTCGGCAGGGCATGGGCGCGGACCAGACACGGTTTGATGCTTTGCAAAAACGTTGTCTGCAAGTGGGGGTTAAGGTGACTCCTTTGCGTAGTCTTGTGCTGCATGGGTGTTTGCAGGCAGGCAATGGTGTAACAGCATTTACAATATGGAAAACTCTTCTCAGCATGGTGGAAGATCGCGCGCCCAGACTGAGTTCCCTACAACGGAACCTCACGATCCTGACGCAGCAAGGTATTTTATTGCGCGATGTCGGGCCAGATCGTGTATGGCATTACACTGTTGCACCGCTGCCTTATACGGGGCCGACTGTCAGCCTGATAGAGCAGGGAACAGGGCATAAGACAGTGTGTAAAGCACCAGAAATTGACGATTGCCTGCAACGCATTGCGGTGGATCGGGGCCTGTTGATACAGGAGGCTTCAGTCACGTTAGTGTGCCGCCCCCGTAGCCCAGGCGACAAAAGCCGACAGTCTGCCTAAGTCTGGGGTAGTCTTCGTGCCGCTACGGATAGGGTAATCGGAGACCTGCATCCAAAGATGCTAAATGCGACCCAGTGGCAACTTTTTGACAGATGGCGTGTTATGCGCCCAGATACATTGCGATAAGGCCTGTGCAGGCTCGTTGGTTGTTGCTTAAAAAAGCATGGCACGGGCAGAAGACCGTATCAGATATGCCAGTCTGGGAGTTTTTGTTTATTTTATTAGTCAGTTTTTAAGAAGTTTTTCGAGTAGATTTTAAGTCTTGTTAGAGGATTTTAGAAATGTTTGGCCAAAAAATACGTAAGTTGCTTTTCGCTTTTGTTATAACCGGTTCTGTTTTTATTGCCTGTGACAGCCCAGTGTATGCCCGCGAGCGGGTGTTGCTGCCACCATCTCCAACCATTCAGAAGGCTATCGAGCAGGCTTATGAAAAATTCCGTCACGTTACAGACGGTAAAAATGCTAGCTATATCCCTTATCTGGCCAAGGCAGATCCTGCTTTATATGGCATAGCCGTTGTTACGGCAGATGGCCGGGTTTTCAAAGTAGGGCAGGCCGACCATGCCTTCCCGGTTGAATCGGTGGCCAAAATATTCACTCTGGCGGCTGTCCTGCGGGAGCATGGGGCTGAGACCGTTCTGCATAAGGTCGGGGTGAACGCAACGGGCCTGCCTTTCAATTCCGTTCTGGCAGTGGAATTGAATAATGATAAGCTGGGCGGCAGTCCCCCGCCGGGTAACCCACTTGTTAACGCAGGGGCCATTGCCACTGCCAGCCTGGTAGACGGCAAAACGCTGGATACACGATGGAAAAGTATTCTCAACACAGCAGGTGAATTTGCAGGACACCCGCTGCGGCTGAATAATGATGTGTATCGTTCCGAAATGGAGAGCAACCAGCATAATCAGGCTATTGCGGTTTTATTGCAGAGTTACGGCCACCTTTATGCAGACCCGACTGAAACAGTCGATCTTTATACCCGTGAGTGCTCGTATGATGTGGACGCTGTAGACCTTGCGACCATGGGGGCTACTTTGGCCAACGGAGGCACCAACCCACGCACGCATCATGCTGCGGTTGACGCGGCGACAAGTGCCCGCGTGCTGGCGGTTATGGCAACGGCCGGGCTTTACAATACGTCGGGTGAATGGCTGTTCAAGGTCGGTTTGCCCGGCAAAAGTGGTGTTGGGGGCGGCATTGTCGCGGTGGTTCCCGGCAAGCTGGCCATAGGTGTTTATTCCTCTCCGTTGGATGAGGCTGGCAATAGTGTGCGTGGGCAACTGGCTGTGCAGTTTATTGCCGAGACCTTGGGGGTGAATATCTTTGCTGCAGATGTACAGTAATTGCCTGTGTCAAACGCAAAAGAAAAAGTCTTCTAGAAGACGAAGGTTTCTATAAAGGCAGGCAATGGTGTGGCCGTTGTGTGTCTGATGGAATGCTCTCATACCCGCCTGACTGTCAGGTTGCGGTATGCAGGCTTCGGTGTGCAAGGCATCGTGTGTAGGAGAAAAGTCAGAATGGTGTCCAAAACAATCAAGCCGCTGATCGGGCTGGCCATGATGGCCAGCCTTGTCACAGGCTGCGTCAGTGAGAGCCAGCAGATCCAGAGCAAGGAAGACCACCTTGCCGCTGCCGGGTTTGCAGTCAAGGCGGCCTCCACCCCCAAGCAGCAGACCATGCTCAACAGCCTGCCTCAGCACCGCTTTATCAAGCGCGTGAAAGGCGACAAGGTTTTCTACGTTTATGCTGACACGGCTGTGTGTGATTGTCTGTATGTGGGTGATCAGGCCGCCTATGACCATTACCAGCAGTATCGTCAGGCCAAGGCACTGGCAGATGAGCAGCAGATGACAGCCATCGAATACCAGAATGCTGAGTGGGATTGGGGCGGCTGGGGTCCGTGGGGGCCGGGCTGGACAGCCTGGAACCCGGCATGGGGCAACTGGGACCCCGGTATGTATCCGGGCTGGTAATTGCTCATAACCAGCAGTCTGTTCTGGTGACAGGCTGCTGGCACGGTAGCGGTTATGTGTGAGTGGGCGTGGTCTTACTGGGTGTCACCCACCCACAGGGGGCCACGCTCCTTACGCATTTTTCGCACGGCAGCATCAAACATTTTCTGGGCTGCGCTGGAATTGACAATCACGCTTTCTGCATCTTCAGCGCAGCGGCGGCGGATTGTGTCGCTCAGGGTAACATCGGCCCCAGGAATCATGCCTGTGTGGCATTGAATTTCAGCAGCGCGCTGCGCGATCCAGAGTAAGAAGAAGGCACGTGGAATATCCGCCCCACCGACAGCAATGCCATGGTTGCGAAGCACCAGAACATGCTTGTCGCCTAGGCTTTCCAGCATGCGGGGCCGTTCATCATCATACAGGGTAATGCCTTCGAACGTGTGGTAGCCTACGCGCTCAAACAGTTGCGCCCCATAAAAATTATCGTGGCTGAAACCACTTTCTTTCATGGCGACGGCACAGACAGCATTGGTGTGGGTGTGAATAATGCAGTGCACATCGTCCCGCGCAGCGTGGATGGCACCGTGCAGTGCAAACCCGGCCGGGTTGGGGCGGGTCACGCCGTTGCTGATAATGTGGCCATCCGCATCGACCACCAGCAGGTTTTCTGGCGTTACTTCATCGTAGTTCAGGCCAAAGGCATTGACCAGATAACGGCGCGGTTCGCCCGGCAGCCGAACTGAGATGTGGTTGAAGATCATTTCGGTCCAGCCGAAATAGCTGACCAGATGGTAGCATTCGGCAAGCTGGATACGGAGGTTTTCTTCAGTGTTCTGCCACATGTCATAAATTCCTTTGTGTGGTGTAGGCGGGCTGTCCAGACAGGTGCTGCCGAAGTGCGGCCTTACGCCGGGTCAGGATGACCAAGGCTTCAGTCGTTGGCATGGGCACGGCGTAACAGGCAGCCAGTGCCAGAACGGCCTCTCCCATGGCGGATACTTCCAGAGGGCGGTTATGCTGATAGTCCTGCAACATGGATGTCGGGTGGGTGCCACCTTGTTCCATCTTGCTCATCAGCGCCTCCAGAGGTGGGAGGTCAGACAGCCCATAAGCAAGACCCAGAGTCTGCATTTCCTTCAGGCTCTGGTAAATCAGTGTGCGTGTGTCGGCAGCGCTTGTTAGGCTATGCAGCGTTGCCTCACATAAAACAGATAGAAAATTACTGGAAACATTCAGGGAGAGTTTGTTCCAGACATCTTTCCTGATGTCGAAAATTTCCTGAAAGACCGAGTTGTCGTTGCCTAGAATCTCCAGAACGGCTTGCGTGCATGTTCCGCCTTGCGTTGCAGCTCCCAATAGAAAGCGGGGAGAGCCAGAAAAGTGTATATGCCCAGGCTCAACAACCTGAGAAAACGCATAGGCGACGCATCCATAGATAGAGTTTGGGTTTAGCGCGCTCAAACTGCCATCTGGGTCCAGAATGTGTTGCAGGGTTGGCTGAGTGTCCTCTGGGGCCATCCACCATGGAAAACCATTGACGACAGGAATAATTTTTGTTTCCGGGCCAATCGCATGGAGAACCGTTTTAAGCAGTGACGGTAAATGATGGTATTTGCCACAAAGAATAATCACGTCCTGCACCCTGTCTGGGGCGCGGGAGGCTGCGGGGAGCCTGTGATGTGTTGTTGTTTCCCCGTTGGTACAGGTTAGCCCCTGCTGTTGCAGAGCAAGGAGGGTTTCCCCCCGCGCTACCACCGACAGAACCAAAGGGCGGGGAGCGAGAAGGGAAGCCAGTAGCCCGCCAATCCCCCCCATGCCTGCAATGCACACATGGGGGTGAACAAGACCAGTAGCGGGAGTAGAAACTGTCATGGAAAGCCAGCCATTTTATCAAGATAGACAAACAGGGTCGCCCCAACTTCCACCACATCATGCGGGTGTTTGGCGGTCATGGGGGCATAGTAGGTGTTGGGGTTGATGACATATTGCAGGCTTGGTTCAAACGCGACATTGGGCATCAGGAACACATGGGCGTGCATGTCGGCAACAAGATGGTCTGCGCCAGGGGGTTTGCCGTCGCCACCGCTCAGCTTGTTGGCTTCACCCAGAAACTGTTCCTCACGCGGGCCAAGCTTGCTCCAGTGGAACTGGATACCATAGCTGTCCAGCGGGTGGCCAGCAAAAGGAGCCTGCACAAATGCGCCCAGATAGGCTTCCGCCTGGATAGGGGCATAGGTCTCGAAGTCCGTGCCTGCACCACCATACACGGCAAGGGCCATGCCGTGGGGGTCGCGCGTGGTGCCATGGTCTTTACGCCAGACATACTGCTGCCCGCTTAAGAAGATGCCCGACATACCAGTATGGCGCAGGGGGGCGGAATGCTTGTCATACAACTGCGACGTACCATTGGTGGTGCGGATCGGGTCGGTGACGGTGGAGGAGTTATAATAGCCCAGGAACTCAAACATGGACGGATAGGCCGACTTGTCAAAGCCGCGCTTGTAGGCAATTTCGCCTACACCAGCGGCACCGCTTGCGCCGTCTGTGTCCCATTGCCAGCCATTGGTGTAAAAGACGGTCTTGTTTACTTCTGCCGCAGCAGCCTGCACATACCACTCGGGCGTAATGTGGTAGATGGCATGGCCTGACCATGTTGCATACACAAAGGTGCTGATGCCAGCATCCTGCGACCAGATGTCCTTAAAGCAGGTCAGGATCTGGTTACAGTTGGGCACAAGGAAGTAGCGCGAGATATTGGCGCGGCCGAACTCGACTTCCAGCTTGTTTTTAAACAGCTTCTGATCAAGCGTCAGTTCGCTCAGATAATTGCCGCGGAACAGGTGAGGGGGCTGATAACCGACAATGTTGTCCCCAACCTGCTGGGACCAATGCTTGTCGTTATCACGCAGGAAGAAGATATCTTCCCCAAAGTGGACCTGCGCGCCTTTCCAGCCCAGCAGCTTCTCCAGGTCGATATTGGTTTCAATCACGCCCAGCGCATTTTGCAGGCGTGCGCCGGGTTTGACACCACCGGCAACATTGCTGACAAAGTTGTCGATCAGCAGGGCATGAAAAGTAATACCGTAATCCTTGAGCGGCTTGAGCACATTGTAGAAAAACCCTTTCCTGGGTTTGTAATCCACAACGGAAACCGGCACGGACGGCAGAATTTTCGGGCTGATATTGTTTGGAGCTGCCAGAAAATCGACATCAGGGTTGGTATGCTTGTGGCCGATCACGCTTATGGGCTGGCGTGTGGCGACAGGTGTGTTTGTGGCAGGTGCAGGTACAGTTTTGTCAACACTGGTGTTTTGAGAACTGGTCGCACTTGCTGTTGCAGGGAACGAGCTGGAAACGCTGGTGATGATGCAACAGGTGCCGAGTATCTTGAGGATGCGCTGCATGGGCAGAAAACTCCGTCAGGAAAAAGTGGCAGGGGTGGTTTGCGTCATAATGTTTCCATATCGAAATGGTATGATTGCGATGATGCTAAGGTGAAGGCAAGGAAGTGGATGATTTTTAAAGTTTCCGTCCACAGTAGCCGGGTGTGTCCGGTACAATTCTGAAAAAGAGTTTTTACTGTCATAAGCGCGTGGGTTCGCAATCATGTGCTGGATGCAGGGGTGATATCAGGAATCGTTACGGTTTCATTATAGACGAGGATTCTAGTGAAGTTTCAATATAAAAAAGCGCGAAAGCATCCAAAAATTTTTTGTTGAGAATTTTCGCATAAATTGCGTGCCCGCTCTGTTTTTAGAGAGAAAGAGAGCTTAGGGACCGGCTCTCGCCTGATATGGGTCAGGGGAGAGTACGAATTTGCAATAAACTGACAACATCTTGAAATTAAAAATATATTATAAAAAGAACGAGATTATTCTCGGAATTTGAACGTGGAAAACTATTGACAATTCCCCCTCGATTCTGTCTCCTTTTGATATCGCAATGAATTGGGTCGGTGTTGGAGCGATAGGATTCCCCATGCCGCCATCCGATACCATAACGTGAAATATCAACTAGATGATGGGCATTTCATGCACCTGCATGCTGGTCCGGTTGTTGGTGAGCATGGCGGGGGGCTTTTAATAGTCTGCCCGCGCCATCCAAACTGGAAAATGCCTGTCATGCGTCGCCCCTTCACCGTGTCTGCCATGGAGACCTGAGATGAGCCGCCTGCGGCAAACCAATGTCATGATCCTGTTCATGCTGGCCTATCTGCTATCTTATATAGACAGGCAGATCCTTTCCCTGCTGATCGGCCCCATACAGGCGGATCTGCACTTGGGTGACACCCAGTTTGCCTGCCTGAACGGGCTGGCTTTTTCCCTTCTGTATGCCGTGTTGGGTTTCCCTCTGGCCAGCTTGAGCGACCGTAAGCCACGCCCCCCGATTATTGTTGCAGGTGTTATCTTGTGGAGCCTGGCCACCATGGCTTGCGGGCTTTGCAACAGTTTCTGGTCTCTGTTTCTGTGCCGTGTGCTGGTTGGCCTGGGCGAGGCCGCATTGGCCCCCGCAGTCTATTCTTTCCTGGCCGATATTGTCCCCAAGGAAAGGCTGGCAGGTACGCTGTCGGTTTTCTTTTTGGGGTCTTTCCTCGGGTCGGGCTGTGCCTTCCTGTTTGGTGGCAGCCTGCTTGGCGTTGCCCAGCAGTATAACGTGACATCCTTGCATGCGTGGCAGGTCTGTTTTCTGGTGGTTGGCCTGCCGGGGCTGGTTCTAGGGGCGGTTATTGCCGCAACAGTGCGCGAACCAGCACGCCGCCGCGTGGCAGGGCCGCATGTGCCCGCAGCGCAGGCGATTGCGTTCTTTCGGCAGCATAAAGAGTTCTTCAGCCTGCATATGCTGGGTTATACGCTGCTGGCTGTCACCCTCTTCTCGCTTTTTAGCTGGATGCCAGCCCAGATGATGCGCATCCACCACATGACCCATGCCCAGCTTGGCCTGACATTAGGGTCAATTGTTATTGTCTGTGGCAGTGCCGGGGTGTTTGCCAGTGGCTGGCTGATTGATTACCTGACCCGCCGTGGCCTTGTCTGCGCACCGCAGATTGTGGCTGCTACGGCTGCCTTTCTGGCCAGTGTGCCGCTTGTTATCAGTGTTCTCACACACGACAGTCATCTGGCTGTTATTTCCTTTGCTGTGGCGTTCTTTTTTGCGTCCTTCCCCATGCCGCCTTCCGCAACGGTTCTTCAGATTGTGGTGCCGGTGCCTATGCGGGCACGGTTTTCGGCCACCATGCTGTTCTGCAATGCTATTGGGGGGCTTTCTGGTGGTTCTCTGCTGATCGGCGCTTTGAACGACAAAGTGTTTCACTCTCCTGCGGCCATTGGCCTGTCCATGGCGCTGGTCGCGGGCACGGCAAGTGTGCTGGGTGGTATTATGCTGCTGCTGTGCATGCGTTCTTACAAGGTGCTGTATGACAACCGTATGAGCAACCAGCATGATATGCCTGTTGCTACTCCGACTATGGTGGAGCAGCCTGCTTAAAAACAGGCGGGATAGCTCGGGGCTGCCAGTATAGGCGGCCCCGGTAACAGGGTTACGAATGTCAAAGAGCGGTCCGGCCAGGCATTACGATGCAGGCCGGGCCGCTCTTTTTTGTGCAAGAGTTTTGAGGGTTGCCCGTCAGGCTACCCAGCCCGGTTTAGTAGAGGTTGTGGTACAGCTTGCGGCATAAACTCAGGAGAAGCTGGATCTCCTGATCATCGCAATCATGGAAAGCGCGCTCGAAAATAAGCGAGGCAATAGAGCGGACATCGGCAAAGCTCTGGCGACCTTTGTCGCTCAGGCGCACTTCCGTAACGCGGCCATCCTGTTCGGAGACTGCGGTGCTGACCAGCCCCTCGTTTTCCATGCGGTAGATCAGCTTGGTCGTGGTGGAAATGCGAAACACAGCCAGTTCCGCAATGCGGCTCATGGGGGCGCAGTTTTCTTCATGCAGGATAGCAAGGACACGCCAGCGCGACATATCCATGCCCACGCGTTTGAGGTGTGTGTCCATGCGGAGCTGATAAAGCCCGACCAACCGCGCAAGGTGGAAAAAGGGGGAGGAGTCAGCAGAAAACAGCGGGTCTTGCGGATCTGCTGCGCGCCATACCTTGCTGTTTCGTTTTCTTATCACTGCATGTCTCGCTCTACCTGACAACAGCCTCTTCCCTAGCTTCTTTGCCGGGTCGTGTGAAGTTGCACTTTGGCAATTTGTTTGCGGCGAGCGGTTACTGATGCAGGAGCAGGCAGCGATGGTGCTCCTGACCGCCGAGGATCAGGAGCACCTTATACTGTGTGTTAGTGTGCTTTTGCAGCCAGAGAGCGGCGGATAAGAAACTGGCGGATATTCTCGGTTTCCTGCGGGGTCAGCATTTTGGAAAAGCCGACCATGCCATAGTTTTCCAAGGCACCTTTGCTGACAATGGCGCTAAAGGCTGCGTCATTGTCCAGCGCGCCAGACCAGCGCAGGTCCGGCAGGACACCGCCAGCAACCGCGTTGTCACCATGGCAGGCCATGCAGAAGTGCTGGTACAGCATATATCCTTTTTCTGCCTTGGCAGCATCAAAGGTCTGCTGCGTGGGTACCACGGCCTGCCCGGTGCGGATTTCTGTGGGTAGGCTGGCCTGTCCATCCAATGCAAAAACCAACAGGCGGGAATGGTTGATGGTGGTATTGGCATGTCGCGCCATAGCCCCGCCCATTAGCGGGAATGCACCGCCCCAGCCCACCTCGACCGCGATATACTGGCGGCCATTGACGGCATAGGACACAGGGGGGGCCACAATGCCGCTATGGGCGTCAAAATGGTACAGGCGTTTGCCAGTATGGGCGTCATAGGCCTCAAAGCCGCCAGTGGCCAAACCCTGGAAGACGAGGTTACCAGCCGTCGCCAGCACACCGCCGTTCCAGGGGGTGTCATGGGGCACCTTGAAGGCAACCTTGCCTGCCACCGGGTCCCAGGCTTCCAGCCAGCCTTTGAGGCCACTGTTAACCGCGTTTACAATTTTGGGGTCATCGGGCAGGCCGGTCAGGTCAATGCCGAGGTTGACGCCCATCTTGTGCAGGGCAAAGTTTTTTTCTGGCAGGAATGGTTCTGGCAGTTCCTGGGCTGGAATATAAACATACCCAGTATCCGGGCTGTAGGCCATGGGAGCCCAGTTGTGCCCGCCTAGGGAGCCCGGAATACCCATCCATACCTTGCCGGTCAGCGACCAGAGGGAGTCTGGCACAAAGTTGGGTCGGCCTGTTTTGGGGTCAACTCCTTTGGCCCAGTTCAGAAAAGTATAGGGTGTGGCGGAAACAAACTCTCCTGTTGCAGCATCAAGCAGGTAGAAAAAGCCGTTTTTGGGAGCCTGTGCCAGCAGGTGGCGCTTTTCACCATTCAGGGTCAGGTCAAGCAGCATCATGGGCTGGGATGCGGTAAAATCCCACTGGTCCATGGGCGTTTCCTGAAAGTGCCAGACATATTCGCCAGTTTCTGGTCGTATGGCAACAATGCTGGCCAGGAACAGGTTATCGCCCACCCCGTCTGAACGGACGCGGTAGTTCCAGGGGGAGCCATTACCAACCCCCAGAAACACCAGGTCGGTTTCCGGGTCATAGACAATGGAATCCCAGACCGTGCCGCCGCCGCCGGATGTTGTCCACGCGCCAGTCGGGCTCCATGTTCTGTATGCCCGGTCGTGCAGGATTTTGTCAGAAGCCGCGCCATCAGGTTTGTTGCCGGGGGCGGGCACAGTGTAGAAGCGCCATTTCAGTGCGCCGGTTTTTTCATCAAACCCGGAGACAAATCCGCGCGCCCCAAACTCCGCCCCGCCATTGCCGATCATGACAACGCCTTTGGCAACCCGGGGGGCACCATCAATGGTGTAGGAGCGAATACCCCCCAGTGTTGCTTCCTGCGGGATGGTATTCACACTCCACAGCAGGTGCCCGTTTTTGGCGTCCAGCGCTAGGAGGCGCCCGTCAAATGTGCCTACAAAAACGCGGCCATCGGCATAGGCTGCGCCCCGGTTGACTGTATCGCAACAGCCACGGACTGCGGCATTGCCGGGCACGCGCGGGTCGTAATACCACAAGACCTTGCCTGTCTCGGCCTCGACAGCTTCAACCTTGCTCCAGTTGGTGGTGACATACATCACCCCGTCAATAACCAGCGGCGTGCCTTCCTGTCCGCGGAAGGTGTCAAAGTCCTGGTACCATGCCAGCCCAAGGCGGGAAACTGTGTCCGTGTTGATCTGTTTGAGTGGGCTGTAGCGCTGCTCTGCCGGGGTGCGGCCGTGCTGGGGCCAGTTGGAATCCGCAATGGGGGTAGTCTGCGCCACGGCGGGAGCCGCAGCACAGAGGGCCAGGGCGACACCCAGGCCAGAAAGATGACGCCGTGCGGAAAGGGGGCGGGTGCGAGGCATGGCAGTATGTGCCTTTCCTGTCAGTGGCGGATACAGATGGCCTTGGTCTCGGTAAAGGCATCCAGCCAGTTGGTGCCAAAGTCCTTGCCCATGCCGGAGTCCTTGAAGCCGCCAAACGGCATGTTCGGGTCGATCATCACGTGACTGTTCACCCAGACTGTGCCTGCTTGCATGCGCGGCGGCAGGTCCATGGCCTGTGACAGGCTACTGGTCCATACACTGGCGGCCAGACCGAAGGCGCAGTCATTGGCCAGGGCCAGTCCTTCTTCGGCATTGGCAACGCGGGTCAGGGTTATGACGGGGCCAAACACTTCTTCACGCACCAGCCGCAGGGATGGGTCCGGGTTGAGCACAACGGCGGGGCGCACATAGTAGCCGTCGCCTTGTGGTGTCTCTTGCCCCCACAGGATTTCTGCCCCGGCATCAATGGCGCCTTGCAGGTAATGCTGCACTTTTTTCTGATGCGCGGCAGAGGCAAGGGGGTTGATCTGGGCTGTCTCATCCAGGCCGGGGCCAATTTTCATGCTGGAGAGAACAGCCTGAAGACCCGTGGCAATGCGGTCAAACAGTGGTGCTTCGACATAGATACGTGAACACGCTGCACAGACCTGTCCCTGGTTGAGGAAACTGGCCAGAGCAAGGCCTGCAACAACCTGATCAGGGTCGGCATCGGCCAGAACAAGAGCCGGGTTTTTGCCGCCGAGTTCGAGCGATACATGGGCCAGGCGGTCAGCGCAGACTGTGGCAATATGTTTGCCTACCGGGGTGGAGCCGGTAAAGCTGACCTTGGCAATGTCGGGGTTACGTACAAGGGCTTCCCCCGCAGTTCTGCCTGCGCCGGTCACAACGTTGAAAACCCCGTCAGGCACACCGGCTTCTGTCGCAAGGTGCGCCAGATATAGCAGGGTCAGCGGTGTGGTTTCGGCTGGCTTGGCTACAACGCAGCACCCTGCGGCCAAAGCGGGCAGCACTTTCCAGACCGCAATAACAAGCGGGAAGTTCCATGGTACAATACCGGCTACAACGCCCACGGGTTCCTTGCGGGTCATGGCGGTATAGCGTGCGCCCGGTGGCAGCGGGATGGAAACATCCAGGCTCTGGCCGGTTATTTTGGTGGACAGCCCGGCGACATAGCGGATCCAGTTGCAGGCACCGCCGGATTCCAGAATACGTGACAGGGTAATGGATTTGCCTTGTTCCAGCGTTTCAAGCTGGGCCAGGATTTCAGCATCACGTTCCACAAGGGTGGCCAGCCTGAGCAAAATGGCCTCACGTGCGCAGGGGGCAAGGTCACGCCACACGCCTGTTGCAAACGCCTGTTTGGCAGAGGCAACAGCCCGGTTGACATCATCAGCCGAGGCATCGGGCACGGAACTGATCTGCTGCCCGGTTGCGGGGTTGTGGACAGCAAGCCTGCCAGTGCTGTGCGCAGGGGTGTATGCGCCATCAATATAAAGCTGGTGTGTCTGTGCCAGAAACGCCTGTACGGCGGGCAGAATGGAAATTTCGGTCACGGCACGATCTTTCGCAGTGTGTGGGCGGCCCGGCCTGAGAGGGGCATTGCCCGTTATATCGAAACCGCAATGAGATTACGGGTTATAATTTTCATTTTCAAGAGAATGTTCGTGCATAAAATTATGATTAATGTCCACTAAAGTGGCTGCTTATAGATGCGGTCTGTTTTTGTAAAAATATGAATGAATAGGAATCGAATACCTATAAAAACAGCTAAAAACTAGGGTTTTTGTGGGCTTTTGATCAGCTTTTCCGAGAGCTATCCATGGCACAGACTGATAAAATTCGATTCGATTCCGATAGAAAAATTACTTGAAAAGGATAGCAATATGGAATAAGCCAGAATGCAGGGCGCGGGACACCCGTTCCGGCCGCCCTTGATGAACCAAGGGGCAGCACGACTGCCCCCGCGACTGATCGAGAACATACAGATGCTCAATGATTCTCCCCGGGTGGCAGAGGTATTTCTGGAAGGCGGCGTGCTGGAAGAAACGCTGGCCACAATCCAGAAGGATGCCCTTACATACCGTGCGATGCGCCGGGTTCCTCAAGACATTGTAGAAAGGTTTCGCAAGCTTGGCGTTTATCGCGCCTTGGTGGCGCGGCAGTTCGGTGGCCTTGAAGTAACACCCATGGCTTTTCTGGAACTGATAGAAGCCATTGCCGTGGCCGATGCCTCATGCGGGTGGGTGGCCAGCTTTGGTGTGTCGGCCACGTATCTGGCGGCTCTCCCCCTCACGACGCTTGAAACACTTTATGCCAATGGGCCGGATGTTGTTTTTGCCGGGGCTATTTTCCCGCCGCAGAAAGTGCAGTGTACGGACGGTGGTTTTGTTGTCAGTGGCCGCTGGCCCTACGCCAGCGGGTGCATGGGGGCCTCCCTGATTGGTGTTGGCATTGGTGTGGAGGGCGAAGCCGGTGGCCTGCCCCGTACCGCCGTCATGCCCGCCTCTGCTGTAACCATTGACGAAACCTGGAATACCATCGGCCTTGCCGCCACAGGCAGCCATGATGTGGTGGTCGAAAACGTGTTTGTTCCTGAGGAATGGACATTCACCCGTGGTGGCGCGCCTAACCTGGATATTCCGCTGTATTCCTACCCCTCACTGGGGCTGGCAGCGCAGGTGCTGACGGTTGTGGGGCTGGGGTGTGCCCGGCGCGCTCTGGACGAGGTGCGTAACATGGCGGCCCACCGCTCCATTACTGGCGCGCCGACATTGGGCGACCGTCCCTATGTGCAGCAGATGGTGGGTGAGGCCGAGGCCGAACTGGGGGCTGCCCGTGCCCTGTTCTACGCTGCCACGCACAGTGTGTGGGACCGGCTGTGCGCCGGGCAGGCGGCATCGGTGGAAGATGCAAACTCCGTGCGCCTGGCTGCGACCCATGCCGCGCAGGTGGCGTTTGATGTGGCCCGCAAGTGCTTCTCCATGGGGGGCATCGCTGCTGTTCAGACAGACCACATTCTTGGCCGCTGCCTACAGGACTGCGCGGTTGTCGCGCAGCATGCCTTCATGGCGCGGGGGAATTACGAAGTCGGGGGCAAGGTGGCGCTCGGGCGCGGGGGGCGGCCTGGCTACCCCTGATGGTGCAGCCTGACAAAACGCCCGATCATACAGAGTAAGGATGAAAGACATGACCATTCTTCCAGACCCCGCCAGCCTTGTGAACGAGGACCGTGCGGATGGCTCCATCTACAGCAACCCCGATCTGTACACCATGGAAATGGACCGCATTTTCATGCACAACTGGATCTGGGTCGCGCATCGGAGTGACCTGCCTGATCCCGGCAGCTTTATAACCACCTTTATTGGCCAGCACCCGGTTATTGTCTCGCGCGATCGTAAGGGTGAGGTGCATGTGCTGCTCAACCGCTGCCGCCATCGTGGGGCAACAGTGTGCGAACATAAGCGCGGCAAGGCCGCCAGCTTTGTCTGCCCTTACCATGGCTGGGCCTATGGGCAGGATGGCGCACTGCGTGGCGTGCCGTTCCAGGAAGGGTATTCAGGTCAGCTCGACAAGAGCAAGCACCCGTTGGTGTCCTTGCGGGTTGAGGAATACAACGGTCTGATCTTTGCCACCTTTGACCCCGACATTATGCCGCTGACAGACTGGCTGGGCCGTGCGAAAGTGTGGATCGACCTGTTTATGAAGCAGGGGGCAGGCTGGCCGGTTAAAACCATGGGGGAACACAAGTTCACCTTCCCTGGTAACTGGAAAATCCAGCTCGAAAACACGACCGACGCTTATCATTTCCCCATTGTTCACAAATCCTTCCTGGATTCCGTGGACAATGAAACCCAGACCATTTTCGACTTTGTTGAGGGGGAAGGGTATGTGGAGGATCTGGGCAACGGCCATTCCGTCATGGTCATGATCCCGGATCTGGTGGATCTGGAAGACAACCTCGACGCCCCCATTCCCGCCCGGTTTGAAGCTCTGGCCGAAGCCCTGTCCAAGGACTACCCGCCTGAACAGGTGCGCCGTATTGTCCGCGCTGTTGGTGGGTCTGGCTTTAACCTCAACCTGTATCCCAACCTTGCCTGCTCCATGGCTTTCTTCCGGGTCCTGCGGCCTCTGGCAGCGACGGAAACGGAAATCCGCCATATTGCCATTGGCATGGATGGCGGGCCTGACATTGCAAACGAAGTCCGCCTGCGCCTGCATGAACATTTCCAGGGGCCGATGGGTTTTGGTACCCCTGATGATTCCGAGGCATGGGACCGTGTGCAGCGTGGGGCATTGGCGGGCTACAATATCGACATTCTGCTCAACCGTGGGCTGGGGCATGAGGCCCGGCGTGAAAACGGAAACCTGTTCAGCGATGTCAGCGCCGAAACCGGCATGCGCGCAGCCTACCGGCAGTGGCTGGCGGATATGACACGTACAACTGACGCCGAGGAGTGCGCCTGATGAGCATTACCCTTGATGACGCCATTGCGCTGGTGACACTGGAAGCCGACATGCTTGACCATGGGGACTTCAGGGACTGGTTGTCTCTGTATACTCCCGATGGGCTGTATGTGGTGCCGATCGACCCTGATACGGAGTGCTTTGAAAAAACACTCAACTATGCCTACGATAATGCGGAAATGCGCCAGAACCGGGTGGAGCGCCTGCTGGGTGGGCGTGCCATTTCCGCCATGCCGCCAGCCCGTACGGTCCGTATGCTGGGGCGTTACCGCATGCTGGAAACGGATGCGGCCCAGTGCACCCTGCGCTGCGCCCAGTTGCTGACAGAACTGCGGCAGGGGCGTGAACGCTACTACGCGGCTAACGTCACCTTCCGCCTTGTCAGCACAGCGGAGGGGCTGAAGATTGACCGCAAGATCATTCGACTGCTGACTTCGACCGAAGCCCTGACAGCAGTGAGTTACATTCTGTGACGCCGGTTGCCCTTGTCACCGGTGGTGCACGTGGGCTGGGTGCCTGCATTGCGCGGCACCTTGCCTCCGAAGGGTACCGTGTTGCTGTAGCTGACCGGGACCTGGCCCAAGCCAAGGCGACTGCTCAGGCCATAGGGCCGCAGGCTGCGGGTATTGCGCTGGATGTGTCGTCGGAAGACGCGATGGAAGAGGCGCTGGACACCGTTGTGCGGCAGTTTGGCCTGCCATGGCTGCTGGTCAACAACGCCGCCATCATGAAGGCCGAAAAGGTGCTGGATATTGGCATCGACACGTTTGACGCCATTATGGCGGTCAACCTGCGTGGCACGTTCCTGGGCAGCCAGCGCTTTGCCAGGCGGCTGCGTGCGGCCAACAAGGGGGGGCGGATTGTCAATATCGGCTCTCTGGCGGGGGAGAACGGGGGCACAGCCACAGGCGCCCATTACGCGGCGTCCAAAGGGGGTGTGCATACGCTGACCAAGGTGTTCGCCCGCGATCTGGCTCCCCACGGTATTACGGTCAACGCCATTGCCCCCGGCCCGCTGGACCTGCCCTCGGTGGCAGAAACCATCGGGGAGGAAAATGCCCGGCGCGCCATGGCCAGCCTGCCGACAGGTGAACCCGGTCGACCGGAAACCGTGGCACGTATGGTGGTGGAACTGGCCCGGCCCGATGCCGGGGCCATTACCGGGTCTATCATTGACATTAACAGCGGACTTTACATGCGATGACAGACAGACAGGCTCCGCAGTCCTTTGCGGTTAAGGTGGACAGTGTTGAACAACTGGGAGACGTTCTGTCGTTTTCCGTAACCATGCCAGACGCGTCACCCCTGCCGGAATGGGAGGCCGGGGCCCATGTCGATCTACTGTTGGGTGATGGTCTGACCCGCCAGTATTCCCTGTGCGGTAACCCTGCCGACAGGTCATGCTACAGGCTTGCGGTGCTGCGTGAACCACAGTCCCGTGGCGGGTCGCAGGCGGTGCATGATACTGTGCGCCATGGCGGTAGCCTGACAATCGGAGCACCCCGCAACCTATTTCCGCTGGCGCAGGGCGGCAGTCATGCCGTGCTGGTCGGCGGCGGCATCGGGGTGACACCGCTGATTGCCATGGCGTATGAACTGTACGATCGGGGCCAGTCTTTTACGCTGCATTATGTGGCACGCAACCCGGTTTTTGCATCGTTCCTTATGACGCTGCCTTTTGCCGCATCTGTTGTCGTGCATGACCGCAGCAGCCCCGATGCACCCCGCTTTTCACCAGGCGCGGCCTTGGGGGATGTGGCGGACAAAAGCCAGACCCATGTTTATACCTGCGGGCCTGTCGGGCTGATGGATGCGGTTTTTACCGCAGGCCAGGAACTCGGCTACCCCAGCGCCAACCTGCACCGCGAGGCCTTTTCCGCGCAGCCTGTGACCGGGGGCGAAGGCTTTGCCGTTCTGGCCGCCAAATCAGGCATTCGGGTGGATGTCGCGCCGGATGAAACCATTGTTGCGGCTTTGGGGCGTGCGGGTGTCAAGGTCAGTGTCAGTTGTGAGCAGGGTATCTGCGGCAGTTGCGTTGTCAGTATTCTGGAAGGTGAACCCGATCACAGGGATGAATACCTGACAGAAGACGAACGCACGGACCAGATTGCCTTGTGCTGTTCGCGTTCGCGCTCGCCGCTGCTGGTTGTGGATATCTAAGGCAAACAGCGCAGTCTGTGCAGGGCTGCGCGGTGACTATGGCATTTTCTAAAACGGGATAACGGTATTATGGATACAGTCACATCGGATATGTTCCGGCGCGCCATGTCCCATTTTGCGACTGGTGTTGCTGTCGTGACGGCACGGGGTGCGGAAGGGGACTGTGGGGCGACCATCAGTGCGCTCAGTTCAGTTTCTCTCGACCCGTTGACACTGCTTGTCTGCCTGCACCGCAAAAGTGCGACATGCCGCGCTATTGAGGAAAGCGGCACCTTTGGTCTGAGTATTCTCAACAAGGCGCAGCAGGACATGGCCATGCATTTTGCGGGCAAGTCCGATGGAAAATCTTTTGATGAATACTGTGTCCAGAGCGAAAGCGGGCATTTTTTCGTCAGGGATGCGCTGGTGCAGATCGGGGTCAGTGTTGTGGAAACACTGCGTGGCGGCACGCATGAAATCTTTCTGGCACAGCCTGTCAGCATAGGGTTCCACCCCGACCAGGGTCGCCAGCCTTTGCTGTATTTCCGCGGTGCGTTCGACCTGGCGGCCTAAACACCTCTTTGTCATAAAGGGAGACAGAGCATGACACAGGCACAGACACCGGCGCAGGATCATGCTGCGGCCCTTATCAGCCGTCTTGAAACCTGCGAGCCTGAGGTAAGAGCTTTTACAACCTATGACCCGGTACGGATCCGGGCCGATGCTGCAACAGCATGTTCTGGCCCGCTGAGTGGGCTGAGTGTTGGTGTTAAAGACATTATCGACATGGCGGGTTATGTCACCGCCCATGGCTCTCCCATTTACGACGGCAATATGGCGCGGGCGGATGCTGCCTGTGTGACACAGCTCCGACAGGCAGGGGCGCTGTGTGCTGGTAAAACAGTCACAACAGAGTTTGCTTTTTTTCGGCCTGGGCCAACAGTTAACCCGCATGACCCCACGCGCACGCCGGGGGGGTCTTCCAGCGGGTCTGCGGCTGCTGTGGCTGCGGGGGTGATTGATATTGGTCTGGCCTCCCAGACAGCGGCCTCGCTCACACGTCCTGCATCCTATTGTGGCACGGTGGGTTTTAAACCCAGCTATGGGCGTTATGCTGCGGCAGGGGTCAAAAGCCTCGCCCCCTCTTTTGATACACTGGGCACCCTGACGCGTGATGTCGCAACAGCTGCCTTGGCCGATGCGGTTTTAAAAGGCCCGGTTGCGGCCCCCGTCATCCTGACCCCAACGGCCCCGGAGCGGGTTTTGCTCTGCCGCACCCCCCATTGGGGCGAAGCAGATGACAGCACCCGTATGGTGGTGGAAAAAGCAGCCAGCCTCTTTGCGGCCCATGTCCCGGTTGTCGAGCAGGATATGAGCGCGTTTGCTGATGCCGCCGCCCTGCATATTACTATCATGAGCTACGAGGCTGCTCAGGCACTGGCATGGGAATATACGGCACGGCACAACCTGCTTAGCCCACAGATTGCGGGTCTGCTTGAGGCCGGACGTACAATTTCCTACGCGACCTACCGTGCAGCCCTTGAACAGGCAGAACAGTTGCGTGACCAAATGGCAGCTCTGGCAACGCCTGGCACTGTCCTGCTTGCTCCGGCAGCACCGGGGGAGGCCCCACGCTTGAGCGAGGGCACAGGTAGCCCGGTGTTCAGCCGGGTCTGGACTCTGCTGCGCCTGCCTACGGTCACTTTGCCGGGTCTGGTGGGGGCAACAGGCCTGCCGGTTGGGGTGCAGCTTCTGGCGGCCTTTGGGGCTGATGAAGCCCTGCTGGATCATGCGGCCTGGGCAGAAACCATTTTGCCCGCAAGACCTGTCCCGCAGTTGCACGTTGGACAGAACGCCTAAAAGGAGAAAGTGTGATGACTGAGCAAGCAGATCAGGCCACACGGCTGGCCAGGCTGGAACAGCGCGTACTGGTGCTTGAGGCAGAGGCGGATATCCGGCGCATTCAGGCCCGCTATATGTTCCTGTGTGATACACCCTGCCCGGAGCATGGTATTACAGATGATGCCATGCGTATTGACCGCATCATGGACCTGTATACCGAAGATGCCATTTGGGAAGGTGTTGGGGAATACTACAATAATCAGTTTGGCCGGTGCGAAGGCAAGGCAGCGATCCGCACGCATTTTCAGGCATTCTGGGGTGAAAAGCGTGACCCGGCCCTGTTGCTGAATGCTCATTACCTGACATCGGAACAGATCCACGTTCATGGTGATGAAGCCGATGGGCAGTGGATTCATTGCCAGCCCTGGATTTTTTCCGATGGGCGGTCCCTGCTGCGGTCCAGCCGTTTGAATAACCTTTTCCGTCGGGAAAATGGTGTCTGGAAAATTGTCAGAACCCGCACGGAAAATGTTTTTGTTGCTCCGCTATCAGCCGGGTGGGCGGAGAGTATTCCGACATATTCTGTTTTGATGAACCCGTAACACCACCGATACGTAGGAAAGAGCCTATACTATGGATGTGACCGCCATTGCCGAAAAGGAAATCGTAGATCTGCACGTGCTGTTGCAGGCGTGGTTCCGGGGGGAAGGAGAGGCTGACCCCCAGCCAATCCTGAACCACATGACACAGGGCTACTGCATGGTGGGTGCGGCTGGCCGTCCCATCCTGCGGGATACTTTTGCTGCCGCATTGCCCAAGCTGCATGGGTCACGGCCCGGCCTTGTTATGGAAATCAAGGATGTTGTCGTGCGGGCAACCGGCGCTGAGGGTCATCTGGTGACCTATAAGGAAGTGCAGACACAGGATGGCAGCAGCAACGAACGCTGGTCTGCGGTGCTCTTTCAGCCGGGTGATAATGCTCAGCCGCTTTTGTGGCATTATTTGCAGGAAACATTTCTTGCCGCCTGATTTGGTCCACAAGCAAGTATTGTGACAGAAAACTTATGAAGGGATAGGCAAAAGTTTTTGGGGAAGATTTTTTTAAGCTGCAAAGAAAACCGTCTTATTGAAAAATAGGACACTCCAAAACTTTATAGTGTGTCTCACAGGCTTACTCTGAAGCCACCTTCACGCCTTGTTGGCTGACTGTAGTGCACACGTTTAGCAGATACGATAAAGGCGGGGTCTGTGCCCCGCCTTTGTTATGTCGCCCAGATTACACTGAAGTCTCAGGCATGGTGCTGGATTAACATGATCCAGACAGCCGCCATGACCATACACACGATTGAGACCGGGGCCCCCACACGGGCAAAGGCACCAAACGAGATTTTAACACCATGGCTTGCGGCCTGTTCGACAACGATAATCCCAGCCAGACTACCAAAGACAATCAGATTGCTGAAAAAGCCAGTGCCCAACGCCAGCGCGGCACCCAGAATATCGGCATGACTGCCCGTATCCAGAAACGGTACCAGCAGCATAACAGTCGGGTTATTGCCGATGATGTTGCTGAGTATCGAACTGGCAAACAGAAGAGACAGCGGATCGTTCAGGTTGATGCCCCATGCCCGCATGTCATGCAGCAGGTGTTGCGGCAGGTCCGTGCTGGTCATGGCGGCGTTGACTACAAACAGACCGGCAATCAGCAGCAGCAGGTTGCCGTCCACCTGCTTGAGCACATCGCTGGAGGCAATCTTACGGTTGATCAGCAAAAAGCTGGCTGCTGTCAGGGCCACCAGTTCGCGCGGCCATGCATCCAGCACAAAGGCGATGACAACGGCAATGGTGACAAAGGTTGCCTTGCAGGTTTCCACCACATCAAATCGCGTAGGGGGAGGGGCTGCCGGAGCAGGGGTGGTTGTGGCGGGGGGGGCAGGGAGTGTCCAGTGTCCACGGTACATCCATGCAATAATGCCCCACACGATGACCAGGGACAGCAGGGCAGGCAACCCGGCGACGGACAGAAAGCCCGTAAAGGAAATGCCCAGTTCCTGTGCAGCAATCATGTTTTGCGGGCTGCCAATCAATGTTCCGGCAGAGCCGGTGTTGGCGGCAAAACAGAAGGCCAGCAGAAAGGGTACAGGGTTAAGGCCACGAGCCAGGGTAATGGAAATAAGCAGCGGGGTCATGGCCACGACCACGACATCGTTGGTCAGAATGGATGATAAAAACGCCCCGACAACAACCAGCACCCCCAGCAGGGCCACAGGCCCGACCGACAATGTGGCTACGCGCTGGGCTGTCCAGGCATAAAAACCGGACTCAGCAAAGGCCCCGGATACCACCATAAGCCCGAACAGCATGCCAATGGTGCGGTAATCTATAGCCATCCAGGCGGCTTTGGCGCTTATGCTGCCTGCGGCCATCATGGCCAGAGCACCGACAATGGCTGCCCCTGTGCGATCAACCTTGAAGCCGGGCAGCTTGCCAAGGCCCATGGTGATGTAAACCATCAGGAAAAAGAAAAGTGTTGTATCCATGGGCCTCGCCAAACGGTGTTGTGGTTAAAAAAGGCGGGCGTGACAGCCCGCCCTCGACCGCGCCCTTTATACAGGGTCTGTCTTGGCGCTGTGATATTCCTGACGGATTTTTTCAAGGTCAACCATCGGTGCTGGCAGATGCATGTTCATATCTTCCAGCGTTTTTCTGATGATGTTTGAAACAGCCAGATTACGGAACCACTTGTGGTTGGAAGGAATGACATACCACGGGGCATCCTTGGTGGAGCATTTTTCCAGCATGTCCTCAAAGGCTTCAAGATACTGGTCCCACAGGGCGCGTTCCTTATAGTCGGACTCACTGATTTTCCACTGTCGGGCCGGGTCATCCAGCCGCTGGCGGAAGCGCTCAAGCTGCTCCTCGGGGGAAATGTAGAGGAAGAATTTCAGAATGGTCACGTTATGGGCTGTCAACATTTTCTCATAATCGTTGATCAGGTCATAACGTTTTGACCATACCTTCTTCGGTACAAGGTCGTGCACACGCACGACCAGCACATCCTCGTAGTGTGAGCGGTTGAAAACACCGATCTGCCCAAGTCCCGGCGTGTGGGGGTGGATACGCCACAGGAAGTCATGCAGTTTTTCTTCTTCTGTGGGCTGTTTAAAGCCATGAACATACGTGCCCTGTGGGTTCATGGCCTGCATGACATGCCAGCAGATGCCATCCTTGCCCGCGGCATCTATCCCTTGCAGAACAATCAGCAGGGCGTGTTTTTTCTCGCCGTAGAGTTTCTGCTGGAGTTCGCCAAGGTGAATTCTGTTCTTGGCGGTTTCCTGCTCTGCTTCAGTGGAGGACTTGCACGTGCCGGTCGAGGCCGCATCAAGGTGCTTCAGTTTGATACGGCTGCCGGGTTTGACAACCAGAGAATGGCGAAGGTCCATGAGTTTTTCCTTTGTCGGCAATCAGAAGTATCGGGCTGTCAGCTCTGGGCGATGGGGCGTGTCAGGGCGGTACTGTTTTTCTCACGCCGGGTCATGGCGGCGTTGTAGAGCAGTTTCACACCGTCCATGACCACCATCCATACCAGCACATAGGCCCAGACCATGCCAATCAGCGGCCAGGACAGGGCAGGGACCAGAATGCCATAGGCACACAGCAGCACGGCCACAATCTGCGTACCAAGCACTGCCAGCAGCAGTGGTAGGCTGGGGAAGGGGGGGCGGAACAGGGTTGTGCGGGTGCGCACGACAAACAGCAGCAGGTGGCCCCCAGCGGCAAGCTGTAGGAACAGCATGGTTTGCAGGTGGTGCGGGTTGAGGGGAATAATCTGCATAAGGTCTGGGCTATGCATCCAGTAAATACCCAGCAGGATCAGCCCGAAGCTCTGTGCCAAGGCGGCAAGGCCCATAATGGAGGAGAAGGAGATAATCCGGTGCATGTTCCAGCGTACCGGCGTGGCTGCGGTGCGTACGTTGTCGTACGCAATGGTCATGATCGGGATGTCATCCAGCAGGGCCAGCACCACAATCATGATGGCGGTCAGGGGCTGGAAACCAAACACAAGGTAGGACAGAACCACCACGAACATGATGTCGATCGTCATGGCAATACGATAGTACACGTAAGACGTAATCCGCTCGAAAATGGCGCGGGCTTCGGTAATGGCGTTCACAATGGTGGACAGGCCCGGTGCGGTCAGCACCAATGCAGCCGCCGAGCGCGCGGCATCGGTCGCTCCGCTGACAGCCACGCCGCAATCAGCCTGTTTAAGGGCGGGGGCGTCGTTCACGCCATCGCCTGTCATGGCGACGATATGGCCGAGTTCCTGAAGGGCTTTGACGATTTCAAACTTATGCTCGGGGAACACGCGGCCAAACCCGTCGGAGGCTTCCACCGCGCGGGCAGTATCAAGCGGAATGTGGTTGGGGTCGGTATTTTTGGTAAAGATGTCGCTGGCTTTGCGCAGGTGTTCACCCAAGCCGAGCTGATGGGCAATTTCCGAGCCAATAGCCACATCGTCGCCTGTCACCATCTTGACCGACAGGCCCAGTTTGGTGGCTTCGGCAATGGTCTGCTTGGCGTCCGGGCGGGGCGGGTCCAGCAGGGCCAGCAGGCCCAGCAATGTCCATGTCTTGCCGCTATCGGCTGACTTGGCGACACCCAGGGCACGGGTACCATGGCTGGCCAGCTCATCCACCTTGCCAAAAAATGCAGTGGCTTCGTCAGTATGCTGGGGGCCAGAGGCGTATTCCCCCATGCCACAGAGTGCGGCAATAACCTGCGGGGCACCCTTGGCAAAGCGCAGTTCCTGCCCGTTGGCAGCCTGCACAATACCAACGGTTTTTTTGTTCACAGGGTCAAAGGGCACAAAGTCGAGCGGCTTGTAGCTGTCCAGCACTGTGGTGTTGGGCAGGGCCTTCAGCACGGCAATGTCGATGGCATCCGTGCTTTGCTTCTGGGTTGCCAGCGCTGCGCCCGTTACCAGATCATCTGCTGTGGTGGTGCCAAAGGGAATGGGCGCCTGAAGGGTCAGCTTGTTCTGGGTGAGCGTGCCTGTTTTATCGGAGCACAGGATATCGACCCCGGCCAGTTCCTCAATGGCAGACAGGCGCGAGACAATGGCTTTCTGGCGTGATAGCGCCAAAGCCCCCAGCGCCATGGTGACGGACATGACAGCAGGCATGGCAACCGGGACAGAGGCCACCAGCAGAACAAGCACGAACTGGGCAATGGCTCCGGCCTCGCTCCAATGCCAGCCAGCGCCGGACGCCAGATCACGCCAGAGCTGGGCGCCGATCAGCACCACGGCCAGGGCAGCCGCAAGGATGATCAGGAAGTCACCAATACGCAGCACGGCCTGCTCGGCATGGGACTTGCTGCCAGCAGAGGCAACCAGCTTGGCTGTGCGGCCGAAGAACGTATTGTTGCCCGTAGCGACAACAAGCCCGGTCATGGAGCCTTGGCGTGCGATGGAGCCAGAGTAGGCACCATCTCCAATACGTTTGGAAACAGGCAGGGATTCCCCTGTCAAAGCGGCCTGATCCACCGAAAGATATTTGCCAGAAACCAGCAGCAGATCGGCAGGAACAATCTCCCCTGCAGCAACGGTGACGACATCGCCCGCAACAAGGGTTGCGGCATCCACCGGCACCCAGTGGCCATCGCGACAGGCAGAGGCTTTGAGGGCTAGCCCTTTCTTTAGCGCTGCCAGAGCGTTGGCGGCCTTGTTGTCCTGCCAGAAGCCTACGGCTGCATTGTAGAGCAACAGCCCGGAAATAACGATAAAGTCTGGCCAGTCCTGCCGCAGGAAGGAAATGAGCGCAGCCAGTTCAATCATCCACGGGATTGGCCCCCAGAAATATCCCAGCAGCTTTTTCCACCGGCTTTCTTCATGGGCCTGAATGGCATTGGGGCCGTCATGCGCAAGGCGGGCTTTGGCATCGGCTGATGTCAGCCCTGTGGGGGAGCTTTTCAGATCAGCAAATTTTTTTTCTATCGCGGCACTGTCCAGTGTTGTGGACGTTGCTTTTGCTGGTGCGGTGTTGGCAGCAGGGGGCGAAGTAGCGGCAGAAACCGCAGGTGCGGCAGGGGAAGCTGGCATCATGCACTCCGTTCTGGGCACGAAAAACCGAAATCCGTGCTGAAAATGGCTGTCGCGTTCATGAGTTTTAAATAAATTGAAAGTATTTATTAAGAAATTGAACGCGTCTTCAGCATGGAAAGAGATGGAAGTGCTGGAAGTTCCCTGAATATTTAATGTGTGTAAAAGACTGTGACCGTTAACCCACACATGACCAGGGGCCGCTTGTGCTGTGTGGGTGGAGCAGTCTTCTTTTTGGTGGGGAGCACAGGGACTGTGATCAGGGTGCCGGAACGGGTGGTGTGAACGGCGGATTTTTCCCCATTGGGCTTTTCTTTATTTATTATGAGTTCTGCGTTGCTCATATGGCGTTTGCGCGCGTCACACACGCCAGAGACAAGGAATAAACCGCGCCTTCTCAGTATATTTTCCGATGGAGGAAAGGTGTCCCTTCTTTCAGGGCTGCGGCAATGACTATTTTATATCCCAAGTGTGCCCATCATAACGTGAGTGTGCACGAGGGCCGGGCGCAAAAGGCAAGAAATCGCACGGATTTAACTTGGAACCTATTGATGCGAAGCAATATGTTTTTTTGGGAATAACCGGGAACCACGTAAAACCCGCATAAATCTGCGTTTTATCGTGGTGGGTGCGACAGGGATTGAACCTGTGACCCCCGCCGTGTGAAGGCGATGCTGATATTGAACAAGCATTTGTTTTTAAACATTTATTCTTCTTCTTTGGTTGGTTGGCCCGGATATGGCACACATTTCTGGATATCTGGCCAGTCATCGTATGCCCACCATTCCCTGATCTGATCTCGGTAGTGATCTGGCATTTTCTTAGCGTAGCGTGTGACCATGGTTATGGTCTGCCAGCCGCCATCCTCCTTTAGCTTTATCAGGTCACGGTGAGCACAATAGTGCCAGGTGGCAAACGTATGGCGCAGACAATGGGGGGATAAAGCAGGAATAAATGCCTTTTTCGGCCACTTTTCCCCTTTGGGGGTCAAAACGCGCTCGTGACCTGGCAATCCGGCTCTCTTACAAGCTGCAGCCCATGCACTTTTGATCTGGCCACCCCCGGTGCGGTTTGTATCGTGATAAGCCTCTCCGACAACCCAGCGCGTTATCCCTTGCCAGTCACGCCTCTTAACGACCGGACGAAAGACTCTCCCATTGCGCCACGGTATGCCCCGTAAAGCGATGACGACAACAGTCGGCAGATCGATGTGTCGTTCATTCCCTTGCTTCTGCCATACCACAGCCCGAGCCCCTTCAAGGTCAACGTCCTGCCATTCCAACTCAAGCGCCTCTGACATTCGAGCGCCGGTCGCTATTAGAAAGACGAGTAGGGGGCGGATATGTGGGGCTGCCTCATTAACAAGTGCAGTGGCTTCTTCTGGGCGCAGGAACTGCATACGGACGTGCTCGACTTTCGGGCGCTCAAAGGCTGGCTTGTCGCACCAGCCACGTACCGCAGAGAACTCAAGAATTGCCCGCAATGGTGTCAGTATGGCTCTGATTTTTGTGGCGGCCTTTGCTTCTGACCCCGCAGTCAATATCTTTCGATATGCTTCATCCAGATCCTGTTGTTTTATGGAGGCGACCTTTCTCCCGCTGAAGTGACCAAGTAGCCTTTCGATATGGGTAACGGTTGTGTTGCTTCTTAACTCTGCAGCAAGATAGGCTGTAGCAGCTCGGTCAAATGTTATGACCGCGCGCTTGCCATAGACCGATTCCTGCCATAACTCCGCTTCTCTCTTTGCTCTGAAAGCCTCCGCCTGCTTTGGGCTATGAGTTCCTGTGCTTTCATATATGCTTTGTCCGCCGACGGTTCCGCGCACGTAGAGCGTGTCACGTCCTTTGCGCTTGACGACTTTGAGCGACATTCTAGGCTTTCCAGTAGGCGAGGGTAATCTTCAGCACGAACGACCAGCTTGCGGCCAATCCGCCGGTGTGTTGGCTGTCCGTTAAACTCGGGATGTTCGCGTAAATGCTGGAGCAGGTAGGTTCGCCCAACAACACCTCGCAACAGCTCCAGAACCTCCGGCAGCGTCATAAGGTCAGGTAGAACCTCACCCATCCACCCCTTCCTTCCCCGGAATAGGTCGGTCGTTGCGTACCTCTGGGATGGCTATGGTTTCGGGGGCGGCCAGCGGCTCTCTTTCTGGAAAGTCAGAAATAGGTTGCCAGCCCAAGAACCACTCGCCAGGCATGCCGCCGTATCCGACGGGTGCGGCAACAGACCAACCCATATCGAAGCCATCATCCAGAATACCCTCATGCTGAATGACAACATGACGACCATTCCATCCAGAGCGATTGCTGCTTTCAGGGTAAATGTCAGGACCCGTTTTGGCGAGAATGGGAGTACGGCCTTTGGGGGCTTCGCTCATCGGCCTCCAAGCCGCCGCGTCTGCTGCTGCCAGTGCTTTGCCGACTTCCTCAAGGAGATATTCACGCGCACCGCTGAAGGCATCAACTTTATCTCCGAACAACGCCCGTGCAGCCGCTTCAGTTCTTGGGTCAGTCATGCCTTCACCCTCAAAGCAGTTTCCTTCAAAGCATCACTTATCCGCAAAGCCTGATCACGACTGAGCAACATTTCAGTATTCCCAACATCCAGAACAACCCATTTCTGTTCCCGTGTTTTAATTCTTAGGGTTGCCTGTTCGTGAGGAAGATTTGGGGTTTCATCCACGTGCGTTCTCCAATCCCTTCACAAATTCCAGCGCGGCCCGATAGTCCATGTGATCGACGGGCTCGCCGTCACTGATCCGATAGATCAGACCGTGCCCTTTGAATTTCCGGGTTATGTCGTGAGCGTAACCCATTCGGTTTAGCCTCTGATTGAGGCTCATGTTTTCTAAGTCAGGCATCACCCCACATCCTGCGCTGCGTCGATGGCTTCGCGTAGGTCATAACTGGACGCGATTTTATCGCCCATGCAGTTGTTGACTACGCGCAAAGGCCTCTCGCCTAGTCCGTGGTTTTCAAACTGGCACTGATTATCAGCCAACCAATCCAACCGCTCACTATCCCGCCCAATCTCCGCCCGCACGCGCTGTTCTGCCCGGCGTTCGGCTTCGAGGATCATGTCTCCGGCCTCGCGCAGATGACCGTCATCATAATGCAGCGGGTAAGCCAATCGGACGGCCAGTTCTAGCGTCTGCTCCTCTCTCGTCCTCATACCACGTCTCCTAGGTTGCGGATTGCTTTGGCTCACTCAGCCGCGCTGAGCCTGCGCTGGATGCAATTTTCCCGGGCAAACCCGTTAGGCTCCTTTTCATGTTCGAGATAATATTTATCACTTACACGTTGCGCTTCCTTAGCAGCACGCTCCCGCTCCCCCGCCAGCATCTCGGCTATTTGCGTGGGGGGGATGATGGGGCCGATGTAGCGATATTCAGGCACGCGGTATGCGACTTCATCCAGCGTCAAGTAGTAACGCTTCTCGGAATCCCACCAGTATTTGTTGGCGGCGTCCCACCATTTTACTTGCTGTATCGTTAAACCTATTGCGTGCCACCCATCCCGCTCAGGAAACATCGGCACGCCGGGCCGCTCTGGGTTGGGCCAGTTGTTTTTATTCATGCTGGTGACCCTTTACGAACAGGGAAAGGTTCAGCCTTCCCTTGTTGCGCAACGCTATAAGCGATGTATGAGGCAGCCGTAAAACCATCCTCACCCATGAAACAACAGCGGACAGCCAGCCCTAATTTCAGAAGATCATCACGGGCAGATTTACTGATAACATTCCCATCATATACAGGGCCTTGGTATAGCAATTGCTTAAGCTGCTCTCTATGCGCAGCAGGTAACGCGTCCCAAACGACAGACCCATAGGAAAAATATCCTTCGTCCGTTTCCATTTTCGACAAAGCTTCTTTAGCTTGATCGGCCCATTTTATACGCTCGGGGTTAGGCCAGTTTGTGGGGGTGGTCATGCTGCAGCTCCTTCGGCGCGAAGGTGGAAATAAAGACGAGCGCAGGCGCGAACATCGACAAGCGCATCATGTGCTCCCTCAAGCTTTTCCCCAAAGAAGTGCTTGATGCACTCCTCCAGCTTGGGTGCTTTGGGTTTGTTGATGCCTGCAGCAATCATCCTTGGTGTCGGCGGCAGGTTTACGATTGGTGCGGAAGCTTCCATCGTGTCGAAGGCCGGGCTATCCAGCTTCCAACCGCGACCCAGGCGCTCGAACATGATGTTGATAATCTGGCGGTCAAACTTCTCGTTGTGGGCAATTAGTAGGTCAGCCTTACGGCTTAGGTCATAGAAAGCTGCAGCAACAACAGCCTCTCTGATGCCAATTGCCTTAGCTTTCTCGGTGGTGATGCCGTGTACAGCCGCAGCCTCTGTCGGGATGGCCCAGCCATCCGGATGCACAACTAGATTAACGCAGGATTGTTCGTTTCCAGAACTGTCAGTCAACAGTGCAGCAAGCTGCACACAGCGTGGCTGGCGGTCAGAATTGAGTGGGGCGAACCGGTCTGGAAGGCCGGTTGTTTCTGTGTCGTAGAAGAGGATCATGCTGGCACCTCATCAACCGGTGCGGCCGCGTGCTCCTGCGCGAACTCGGCACGCTTGGCGGCAATCATGTCCTTCACATCGGATTGCACGTCTTCGGGGATAGGGCGCCCGGCCTGCTCAGCAGCAACAAGAGTACGCTGCCATGTCTGCCAGAGTACATCGGCGCAGGTCGCATCTGTGCAGCCAGCAAGGCGGCCTTTGAATATGGCGCGGTGGTCTATGGGTCTTGGCTCGGCGATGCGCTCTTGGCGTGGTGTTATGTCAATGGTTTCGGCAGGGATGTCGGAAGCCTCATCGGCGCTGATAAGGCCGCGCAACACATCTGGGAAAGCATCACGTAAAGCAAATCCTCTGGCGCGCATCTGGAGCATCCGGCGCGGATATTGCTGCCATGGGCCTTGTTTGGACCAAAGGGAGGCTTTCTTGGCGTCTGCTATGCTGAACTCACCACGCACTTCATCGCCATCTTTGCGCCGAACTATGCAGACGGCCTGAAAGTTATCGCCTTCGCCCTCAAAAAACTCCTTTACCGACCCGCAAAGCCCAGACCCGCGTACCAACGCAAGCATAGCATCGCCCCAAATGCTCGGGCGTCCGTTGATGACGGCTATGTTCTGGATAGCCTGCATAGGGGCCAAGCCAAGTTCTGAACCCATCTGCACAGCAATCATGATGTTTTCAGGCTTACCGCGGTAATCCTTGGGCATCAGGTCGGATGCGGCCGCCATATTGGCAAAGCTCATCAACTCCTGAAAAGTCGTTGGCTGCAAAACAGATGAATGGGTTGTCAGGGAATTACTCATATCAACCATCCTTACGGGCGCTAACGACCAGAACGGGTGCGCCGCCATTGGTTAAGGAAACACCGGGAAGGCTTTTCTTCCGGGCAAGTTTTTTCATTTCGTTGGTCTGGAACTTGTCAGGCTGGGGCTGCCAGAGTTCCGGATGCGCAGCCTTCAATGCTTTTTCATCAGTCACGAAAGGTTCTGGCGGCTTATCGCGGAGGCTGGCCTTCCAATTTTCTGAATGGAACCCAGTCACGCCATCGCTTGCCATACGCTGCGCCAGATCTGGACGAAGAAGCTGAGCCGCCTGCTTGCCTTTGCTCTCCAGCTCTTCTGCTGCGCCGATAAGCTCCAGCAAACATGCGTCAGTATTGGCCCCATCTTCACGGATAGCCGTAATGAAGTGGCTCCATGCCGCTATGGCAGGGCGCAATACATCCGCGTGGATGCGGTTGGCGGCAGTGAGAAGGGGATCGCTCACGCCACCACCTCCTGAGCCTTCATAAGCTCTGCATCAAACACCAGGGCACGGGGAGGGCGCGTGCTGGAGTCCAGTTTTTCCCCTAGGTCACGCAGGAAGTATGCGTTGCCTGAGGTCATGTTCTGCTCTCTCAGGCACAGCGCTGCCGTTACGACAATATTTGTCAGATGTTCTTTTTGCTGTTCGGTGAGCATCACGCCGCAGCCTCCAGCTCATCGTGTTTCTGATCAGCCTGGGTAAACGGTAAAAGGTCATGTTCCTGCTGGACCTTCTCCCAAATATCATTCACGTAGCTGACAAGCGTTTCCACGCTTTCGTTCAGCCACCGCACCTGCTCTTCGCGGATTGCGTCGTCAGGGAACGCCTTTGTTTCAAAGCCTTTCCGTGTGCGCTCCAGTTCTGCGCATCGGGCCTCCAGGTCACCAACATCACGCGCGGCCCATGCCGGAGCGCGATCGGTGTTAAAGAGCCCATCATCCACAGCGCGTTCGTATGCGCTCAAGATTTTTTCTGCCATTTTCTAAACTCCCTTGTGGGAAACATTCAGCCAATGCGGCCACAAAACCCGGCCCGCGAGCCGGGAAGTGCGGGGGCATCAGGGGGAGAGGTAAGGCAGCCGAGGTAATCCGATCAGGTCAGCCCCCACATTCAGGGTGCAGAACAGGACATTAAGCAGATCTGCGGTCACTGCTGGTGCGCTTCTGGCAAGGAAGATGTAGGCTAACAGCATTGTCCATGTTGCAATGCCAAGCGCAATTTGCACGAAAGGATTATACAGAACCCCCAGAGTCCATTGCGTTGCAATGAATGATTTCGTCTGTGGTGCCGGTTTTGATTGGGTGTTTTGGTTCATAGCCCATCACCTGATTGGTTGGTGAGCTATCCTTAACGC
Source organism: Acetobacter vaccinii (assembly GCF_008365315.1). NCBI lineage: Bacteria > Pseudomonadati > Pseudomonadota > Alphaproteobacteria > Acetobacterales > Acetobacteraceae > Acetobacter > Acetobacter vaccinii. The sequence goes on from NZ_CP043506.1 coordinate 1,978,831, forward strand.
GCTTAAGTAAAATAGAGCAAGAGAAAATTTAAGCGGCTTAAGTTTTTTATTTTTTCATGGTTATCGCTGCCGCCAAGGCCTGCAGGGCGTCAACAGCGGCGTTCTGCTGAGAGGCTGGAATTCCTCTAAGGATTTCGAGGGCTCGGAGTTCAGGGGCGGTTTGAGCCTTCGCTATTTCCTCTGGGGAATCGCCAGTAAGTAGATATCGAGATGACACCCCCAAAGCCTCCGCCAACCGTTCAAAATTCAAGCTTTTTGGCACGGCTCTGCCAGTCTCATACTGGACGACAGAGTTTTCCGAGAGGCCGATCATGCGCCCAAGCTCTGCCTGTGTGAAGCCTTTTTGTTCTCTTATTGTTCTGACCCGTATGCCAAAGGCTACTTTCTTAGGGTCTCGGTCTTCGATGCGCTTAGGTGGATTCTTGCTCATAAGAGATTGTCGCAGTCCGATTTGAAGGGAGCATCCTTAATTTGCTTGCAATCAAACATTAAGCCACTTAAGGTCATCATCATGAGAGAAACACTCCTTGAGGAAGTCCTTTCCCGACGCGGGGGCGGCAAGGCAATCGCAGAGGCTTGCGGGGTCACGCAGTCGGCGGTGAGTCAGTGGAAAAGGGTGCCTGATAAGCACGTCGAAAAATTTGGTGCGGCAGTAGCAAAGCTGCTCAAACGCACCCCTACCGAGGGGGCCGCACGTACGCATGGCGGTGCAGCATGAGCGGTTCCGTCAACAAAGTCATACTGGTGGGCAACCTGGGCAAAGACCCGGAAGCCCGCAACAGCCAGAACGGTGGTAAAATCGTCTCTTTCTCCGTTGCGACCAGTGATGTGTGGAACGACAAGAGTTCCGGCGAGCGCCGCGAGCGCACGGAATGGCACCGCGTTGTCATTTTTAACGAACGTCTGGCCGATGTGGCGGAACGCTTTTTGCGCAAAGGCCGCAAGGTTTACCTGGAAGGCTCGCTCCAGACCCGCAAATGGACCGGCCAGGACGGGCAGGAGCGTTTTACGACCGAAGTTATCATCGACCGTTTCCGTGGTGAGCTGACCCTGCTGGACAGCCGCAACGGCGGTGATGAAGGCGGCCAGTCGCGCTCGGCTGATCCAGGCTATGGCCAGCGCGGGCAGGCCGCGAGTTCCAGTGTGGGATATGACCGCAGCCTTGATCGGCGCTCCGGGTGGAATGACCGGTCGCTTGACGACGAAATTCCTTTCTAACCCCCGCACGAACCCATGCCCGTAACTGCATCCTCAATCCCCAATTTACGCGCGACTTCCGCCAGCAGTACCTTGCGCTGCTGGATGGTCGCGTACGGGTGCAGGAACGACCATAGCTCCGCTGCTCTGACAGTAGACTGCCAGAGGAACGGAGTATTGTGCATGGCGGCAGGCATCGCGTCGCACGCATTCAGCACGTCCAGCGCATACCGGCCGCCATACTGCACCGTTCCAAATTCGGTCTCCTTCTCCATTGTTTCTCCAATCTCCCTTTCTCGCAAAACGGAGAATGGACAATGATGATGGAAATTTCTCGGGAAAATGTTTCCCGAAATGTCACCCCAATTCCCTCGAACGAAACCTGCGCGGAAGCGGTCAGCTCCGCGATGCAACAGCGTTACGGGGATCTTCGCAATGCCGCCAAACGGGTGTCACGCGCACGCGGCTGGTCGGTGAAGGCTTTCAAAAATTGGCTCTACGGCACGAACGCGCCACGCATGCAGGACTTGATTGTTCTGATGGCGGACTGCCCAGAGCTGGAGCAGAGGGTCGGCCAGATGGTCGAAGAAACAAGGAAATGCCTACAGCAATCCAAACTCTGAAATGGCGAGGATTCGGCTTTGACCGTGGCGAAGGCTTTGTTGAGTTGCGCTTTGGCGTCATTGGCTTTGCCTTCACGCGCAAAAGTCTTTGGGCCGAGGTACAGGAACTGCGTGAAAAGAACGCCCAGCTCCAAGAGGTAAACGGCGACCTCCTCTTTGGGTACAAAGAGTTGCGGCGGCGCGTGATTGCAATTCAGGTTGTGGCCGACACAACGAAAAAGCTGGCTGTTGAAATCAACGGGGAGGGTGTGGAATGACCCCATTTCCCGTTGAAGAAATCCGCAGCCGCCTCGCTGACGCCGTGCAGATGGAAGGCAGCCAAAGCGCATGGGCGCGCAAAGCTGGTGTTCCGCGAACAACAGTTTCCGAAGTCCTGTCGCAAAAACGCGACATACCAGAAAGCATTATCAATGCACTGGGCTACATCGTTCGCCCTATGTGCGTACCTGCTAGGAAGGGGATGAACCGGTGAAAGTCCTGATCGGTGGAGAATACAGCGGGCGGGTGCGTGATGCTTTCCTTACGTGCGGCCATGATGCCATGTCCTGCGATCTGCTCCCGACCGAAAGGCCGGGTCCGCACTACCAGGGCGATGTGAGGGATGTTCTGGATTATCCGTGGGATATTGCAGTCTTTCATCCTCCATGCACGGATCTGTCTGTGTCTGGGGCGCGCCACTTTGCGGGAAAGCGGGTGGACGGCCGCCAGCAGGCTTCGGTCTCGTTCTTCATGACGCTGGCCAAGGCGGACATTCCGCGCATCGCCATAGAGAACCCGGTCTGCATTATGTCCAGCCTATGGCGGAAGCCCGACCAGATCATTCAGCCGTGGCAGTTCGGGCATGGAGAGACCAAGGCAACGTGTCTGTGGCTCAAGGGGCTGCCGCCCCTAAAGCCAACTAATATCGTGGAAGGGCGTGAAGCGCGCATTCATCACATGCCGCCCTCTGAAAATCGCGGGAAACTACGGAGCGAAACCTATGCAGGCATTGCCGAAGCAATGGCCAGGCAGTGGGGAGAAATTGCAAATGTCTGAACTCGGCCATAACAGCAATAATCCGGCAGTAGGCGGAATTGCCGCCGACCGCCTGCGCGCTATCATTGACCGGGTCGAGAGACTGGAAGAGGAACGCAAAGCCCTATCCGGCGACATCAAGGACATTTTCACGGAGGCCAAGAGCGCTGGCTTTGACGTGAAAGTGCTTCGTCAAATCATCCGCATTCGTAAGCAGGAGCCCGCAGAGGTGGAAGAGCAGGAGAACCTGCTGGATATTTATCGTCGGGCCCTGGGGATGTAGGTCGATGGCACAGCACGAAGAGGACCGGCTGCACACGCATATATGGAAGGCTTTGCAGTTCATCCTGCCGGATGAGGCCGTGGCGTGGAGCACGGAGAACCGCCAGATGGGGCCGCGTGAAGGCATGAGGCGCAAGGCGCGGGGGTGCGTCCCTGGCGTTCCTGATATGGAGATTCACCACAAAGGGCGCTCGTTCTTTATCGAGATCAAGACGCCAACCGGCAGCGTGAGTAAGCCCCAAAAGGACATGCACCAGCGCCTAAAGCGGGCAGGGCACGCTGTAGCCGTTTGTCGATCGCTGGAGGACGTGCTGTTCTTTCTGGAGAGCCATGATGTGCCTCTGAAAGGGATGGTGATGGCATGACTGGCTTACCTGCGCCCTTAACGCCTCCAGATTGCGACCTGCGTGGGTATGACTTCATGCCGTTTTACGGGATGAGGTATTTCCGATCTTCCAGCTATATGCAGGCCGCCGCGAAAAATCCGCGCGCTGGTATGGCCGCGATGAAACTATGGTGGGAAGCGTGGTCGCAAGTTCCGTGCGGGAGCTTGCCGGATGATGATATTGAACTTGGTATGCTGGCAGACTTCGGGACAGACCAAAAAGGCTGGGCCAAGGCAAAAGAAATTGCTCTACGTGGTTTTGTGAAATGCTCTGACGGTAGGCTCTATCATAAAGAGCTTTGCGAGATTGCGCTGGATAAATTCGACCTTCGCTTGAAGTCCGATGAAAAGCGCGAATCTGACCGTGAACGCCTTAAGGCATGGCGTGCGAAACAGAAAGACGGCGGGAAGCAAGCGAATATCGAAACACATCCTGAAACGCAGAACGAAACAAACGATGAAACAGTTTCTGAAACGCAGGATGAAACACGTTTCGTCGCAGGTAAGAGAGTAGAGAGTAGAGAGATAATATCCTCACTACGTTCGGATACCCCCTGTGGCCCCCCTGCGCGGTCGAAGCTCAGTCCACGAGGCTCCCGCCTTCCCGTCGACTGGGCTCCAACTGATGCTGACCGGGCCTTTGCGCTCGGTCTGGGGCTGAACCCCACGGACATTGCCCCGCAGTTTGCGGACTTCTGGCGCGCCAAGGCTGGGGCTGGAGGTGTGAAGCTGGATTGGGCAGCCACGTGGCGGGGCTGGTGCCGAAGGGATGCCGAAAAGCGAGGAGGCCCCAAGCCATCCAGTGGCAAACCACAGTCCCCGCTCTCCCAGCAGTTCGAACGGATGCAGCGCCAATACGGCGACAGGACGGTAGCATGACCCAGATTTCGCACTACGCCGGGCAGCGTGTTCCGGCCCTCAGTCACGCCCTGCTTGGGGCCATCGACACCCGCGCCGTTGAGTGTGTTGGCCCGCCCGAAACCGAGCAGGAGCGCCGGGACCGCCTGCGCCGTGGCGATGCCGCACCGGGGTTGGTGATTTCACTCGGGCCCAAGCCGCAGCCGTCTGGCGCCGTGGTGGCCGAGGCCAAGCGCATCCTGCCCGACCTTGAGCGGGCCATGGAGGCCATGCCGCATGCCCGGCTGGGCGTGGAGGTGGACCGGTTTCTCGACATGCTGAACGCTGCCGTGGTCAACCCGCAGGACGAGCAGGCGCTCCAGATGCGCAAGATGGCCGTGGCCATGGCTTGCGAGGGAATGCCCGCCATCGTGTGGACGCCCGACACGCTGAGGCTGGCCGTGCGGCGGTTCAAGTTTTTCCCGGCTGCCGCCGAGTTCGTGGAGTTCATGGAGGACCAACTTGCCCCGCTTCGCTCCCGGCTGGCCGGTGTGCGGATGGTATCCCGCTGCACGGCCCGTGAGGAGCCTGTCCGCGAGCCGAAAACGCCAGAGGCCCGTGAGGCTGTACGGAAGAAGGTCGCTGAGGCAACCGCTCGTTTGCATGCCCAGACGGCCGAGGATGAGCGCATTCGGAAGTTTGGAGCATGGATGCCGGATGGTGCCGAAGGGCTGACCGGTCGCGCCCTCGCCGCTGCCCTCAAGCGGGAACTGCCAGGGCTGTCGGGGGAACTGCTGATCGTGACGCGGCAGAGGATCGAAGTTTTGGAGCGCGCCGCGTCTTTGGCTGCTGCCATGGGCTTCAATTCACCCAAAGAGCCGCGAGGTTTGGTGGAGAGTGTATGGAAAGCCATTTCTCGGTAAATCTATATGTCTGGATATTAGGGTGCGCTGTGCGGGCAACGTGGAGAGTTTTTGAGGTGTGTCGGAGTTGTCATGGGCATTATGGATTGGGGGCTGGCTCCTGGGACAGAGGGCCAGCCATTAATCTATTTTCTCAAGTTTAAGCCCCACCACAGTCATGTTCTGAGTTTGATAAAGTCCAGGAGCGTCCTGTTCTAAAATTTGTTGTTGTGTAAACTTTCCCTCTACTGTCCCCTGCGGGGCAATTGGCGGGGACAGATGCCAAGCACATCATAATCTTGTCGCCTGCTTGAGAGGAATCAACATCAGGGATTTGGTCATAAGAAACTTGGTAGCCGCCATTTACAAAACTGATTGCTGAACCTGAATCTGGGATAGGTTTTCCTCCTGCTTCCTGCAGGCGAGTTTCAACAGACTTTACATGGGTGAAAACGCAAGTGCCAATCTGATCAGGCAGATCGGTTGCTGGGGCGGCGTGGGCGGTGACTGTTAAAAAAGAAAAAAAAGAAGAGCATGAGAGTAGTAGTTTTTTCAACAAAACCTCCTGTTAATTTTATTCTACCAGATGAAGTGCTCGCATAATCATAAAACTCTGCGGTAATCTATCATGCGAAGGGAAAGGGATAATCGTAGAAGATAGAGTTTTTCCTGTACATTTTGATCGTAACGTGATTCCATTAACGTATGATCTCGAAAGAAATGACTAACTTGCCTTATCTTAATAGCGAGGAAAACGGCCCCACCCCAGAGCGCGCGGCTAAGTCTATGTTCTCCGGTGGGAGGCCTGCGCGTGAACAAACGATTGTTGACGCGCTGCTAAAGGCTGGAGAGATTACCCAGGATTGTGCGAACGCCGCAGATCGCTGGTACCAGACATGGATTTTCGCGTATCACGGATACAAAGAGTTCCCCGATAATTACGTAGCTAATGCAGAGATTAAGCATGATGATCTATCGTGGTTGATGACGCGGGCCGATGCGGCTGGGCAACTGTTTGACGTGCGGCATGCTCTTGGGATCTGCACTGAGGTTCGGTTGAAAGCCATGCTGGTTGAAAAGCTATCGTCCAGGAAAATGGCTAGCAGTCTATTTCCGACGATTTCCGCCGACCTGGGCCGAAAGAAAGTATCGGCTCAGTGCGCCATGGTTCTGGAACAGTTGGCTGAATTTTACGCGAACCAGAGGCGTGATCGACGCGGGGAACAAAGAGCTTGTACGAGGGTACCCTTTCCAGTATAAAAAACATCATCGTCGCAAGATGTGTGTTCAAGAGCCACCTTCGGGTGGCTTTTTTCGTTTGAGGGCGTAATGGTGAGGAAGATGAAAGCAGGCAGGCCATCTGTTTTCTCGCTAGCCATTGAAGACGAAATTTGCACAAGGCTCATGGAAGGCGAAAGCCTCCGCTCTATATGCCGAGATGATCACATGCCGGGTCAAAGCACGGTATTTGAGTGGCTGGAGAGCTGCGCGTATGCCGATTTCCGGAGCAGGTACGCGCAGGCGCGCGCGCGAGCAGCCGAAGCGTTTGAAGATGAAATAATCGATGTTGCGCGCACGGCAACCGCTGAGGATGCCGCCGCCAAGCGCCTGCATGTTGATACCCTCAAGTGGATTATGTCCAAGCGCGCACCCAAGGTTTACGGCGACAAGATAACGCAGGAACACACCGGCCCAGATGGCGGCCCGGTTCAGGTTTCTGAGGTTCGCCGCGTCATAATCAGGCCACCAGCAAAGAACGAATGACCGCGCTTTCAATCCCGACAGCAGAGGTTTTCTTGCCCCTGCTGGAACCGTGCCGATACAAGGGCGCGTATGGGGGGCGCGGTTCTGGAAAGTCTCACTTTTTTGGTGAGTGCATCGTAGAAGAGCACCTGCGGATACCGGGCCATCGCACGGTCTGTATCCGTGAGGTGCAGAAATCTATCGAGCGCTCTTCGAAACAGTTGATCGTGGATAAGATCAACCGTTTCAATCTAAACGCATCGTTCGATGTGCAGGATCAGCTTATCAAAACGCCAGGCGGCGGCCTGATCATCTTTCAAGGCATGCAGAACCACACGGCGGACAGTATCAAGTCGCTGGAAGGGTTTGACCGGGCGTGGATTGAAGAAGCGCAGTCTATTAGTGCGTATTCATGGCGTATGCTGCGCCCAACCATGCGTAAGGCTGGTTCGGAGATATGGGCAAGCTGGAACCCGGCAAGTCCAGAAGACCCCATTGACGACTTTTTCCGTGGTCCCGGCTCTGACCGTTCTGACCTCATTGCGGTGCGGGCGAACTGGTCAGATAACCCGTGGTTTGGTGATGGCACACTACCAACTGAGCGCGTCGAGGATCAGCGTGCCCGGCCGGATGAATATGGGCATATCTGGGAAGGGGATTATATCACCATTTCAGATGCCATTATCTTTCGGAACCGAGTGTCTGTTGAGGACTTCATGGCGCCCGAAGGCACACGGTTTTACTACGGCGTAGACTGGGGCTTTGCTAAAGACCCCACCGCTGCTGTGCGGTGCTTTATTCAGAACGATTGCCTCTATGTCGATTATGAGGCGGGCGGCGTGGGGATTGAGTTGGATGATACCCCGGCGGTTCTGGAAGAAATACCAGACGCCTACCGCTGGCCGTGGAAGGCTGACGGAGCACGACCCGAGACAATAAGCTTTCTGGCCAACCGCTTCGGGTTCAAGATTAGCGCCGCCGACAAGTGGCCGGGCAGTGTTGAGGATGGTATCGCTCGGCTCAAGGCGTTCAAACGGATCGTTGTCCACCAACGGTGTAAGCGTCTGGCCGAGGAATTCCGCAAGTATTCGTACCAGGTGGACAGGAAAACGGAAGACGTTCTGCCGCTCATCGCTGATGCCTGGAATCATTGGATAGACGCGCTGCGCTACGCTCTGGATGGGGTCATTCAGAACCGGCGCAGGATGCCGAAGTTTACCGCCGATGCAATCAACAAAATAGCCCAACAGGGAAGAAGATGAAGCTACTCAACTGGTTCAAGCGCAAGCAGGAGCCTATGCCAGCTCCTGCGCGCGTGGAGCCGGTTGTGGCTGCCAAGGTGAGGCGCGTTCTGCCTCGGTTCTCGGTCCAGTCGCCAGAGACTTTGCGGGCACTCGCAGACAGGCTGTTCACGCCTTATGTACCTCCCAAGGGTGTGCGTGGGGATGGCACGGCCGGGTTGGCAATGGATAGCGCCCTGTCCTCGTACATGGGGGCGAATTACAACATCGTCAGCAACTTCATTGCCGATGGGTTGAACTTCAAGGGCTATGCAGACCTTGCCGCCATGATGCTGCGGGCTGAGTTCCGCAAGCCGGTGGAGACCATTGCCAAGGAAGCCACGCGTGAGTGGATCAAGTTTCGTTCCACGGATACGGACGAGGACGAAGACGACACAGAAGTAGCGGACAAGATCCGTGAGCTTGAAAAGGAGTTCCAGCGCCTGCGGGTGCGTGACGTTGTGCGCCGACAGATCTGCCATGGGCTTGGCTTTGGCCTGGGGCATATCTGGATCGGTATCAAGGGGCGTGCGCTCAACTCGACAGGGCAGAATATCCCGCTCATGATCAACGCGAACGGGCTGGCCAAGGGAACGCTTGACCGGCTGGTAAATGTCGATCCGATCTGGACAAACCCCAACACTTACAACGCTGATAATCCCCTCAAGGAAAATTACTACCGGCCCGATAACTGGTGGGTGCAGGGTGTTCTGGTTCACCACACGCGGCTGTTGACGGTGGTGCCGTTTGAAGTACCGGACATTCTCAAGCCCGCGTTCAATTTCGGTGGTCTGGCCTTGACCCAGCAGCTTGAGGCTTATGTGCACAACTTCCTGCGCACGCGTCAGTCAGTTTCCGACATGGTGAGCAACTTCGCCACCAAGGTTCTGAAAACCGACATGACCGGGAACATGCAGGCAGATGGCTGCATGAGCTATGGGGACATAGACGCGGACAGTGTGACGGGGCGCGTTGCAGCCATGAATGCATGGCAGAGCAACAACGGCACATTCGTTCTCGACAAGGAGAGCGAGGACTTTGACATAAAGACAGCGCCGCTCTCCGGTCTTGGGGAGCTACAGGCGCAGTCGCAGGAGTTCATGGCCGGGATTCCGGGCATTCCTCTGGTCAAGCTGTTCGGCATCCAGCCCCAGGGTCTGAATGCCAGCAGCGAGGGTGAGATACGGGTTTTCTACGACGAGATTGCAGCCTTTCAGGAGGCACACGTTGGCCCGACCGTTCGCGCCATCTTCAATCTGGCCCAGATCAACCTTTGGGGCGAGATCGATGAGCGGCTTGATTTTGAATTCATTCACCTCTGGCAGCTTTCTGAGAAAGAGGCGGCAGAGGTTGAGAAGATCAAGACCGACACGGATGCGGTGAATGTGCAGGCGGGCGTTGTCGCTCCCGAGGAAGCCCGCAAGCGTCAGGCGGCAGATCCGCAGAGCATTTATCGCAATGTCAGTTTGGCCGGGCCGCCACCTGAGCCGCCGGACCCTGAAAATGATGGCGCGGGCCTTGAGGGCATCTTGAGGCAAGGCGAGGAAAGCGAGGGCGGTTAGTGGTTCAACTCCGGTGTCAGTCAGCGCAGGGCAAGCGCATTGCCCCTGTGCGGGCTAGCGCCGGGATCGAGGCGCAATACTACCAGGCCATGCACGCTATGCTGCGACGCATGCATAAGGAAGTCCTGAGCGATCTCGTCGAGGCGTACAAAGCCGCTGAGGCGCAGATAGCGCAGGACGCATCCCCGCTGGCCCGGCTGGTCAAGGTCATGGACCAACTCACGGCCAAGTGGCGCAAGCAGTTCGATGATGCAGCCGACGACATGGCCAAGCGGTTTGTGAAGTCGGCCCAGACTTACACGCAGAGTTCGTTTCAGGCCGAATTGAAGCGCAACGGGTTTACAGTGCAGTTCAGGCCCACGCGCTACGTGCAGGATATGGTGGCCAGGTCCATTGCCGAGAACGTCAACCTGATCAAGGGCATGTCTGACGATCACCTCAAAGGCATTGAGACTGCGGTCAATATGTCGGTGATGCGTGGCCGCGACCTGTCCAGCCTGAGCGAGGCGCTTCAGAAGCAATACGGGGTTAGCCGCCGCAGGGCTGCGTTCATCGCCCGTGACCAGAACAACAAAGCCACGTCCGTTATCAACCGAGCGCGGCAGACTGAACTAGGCCTGAAAGAGGCAATCTGGGTGCACTCATCAGGCGGGAAGCACCCGAGGCCAGATCATGTGAAGGCTGGGAAAGACCGGCTTCGCTTCAATCTGATCAAGGGCGCTTACATCGGCGGCCGCTGGATACATCCCGGCGAAGATCCAAACTGCCGATGCACATGGTCCGTGATTATTCCGGGATTTGACGATGACTGACACAATGCTTGCGCTCGACCGCTCTGTGCGGCGCGTAGACGCGGACGGGCACCTGTTTGTTGAGCGCTGCGTGCTGAGTGCCGCCGTGGTGTCGCCCTACTATGGGCGGGAAATCCCCGGAGCGGAAGCGCTGGGTCTGAACCCAGATCAGATATATCAGCTTTACCGCGATGCTGACGCGCTGCGGGATGCCGCCGAGACGATCAACGGTAAGCCCATCCTCGACATTCACCAGCCCATCAATGCCGAGGACCACCCGCGAGAGATTACGGTCGGCTCCGTCATCAACCCACAGTTTGAAGCACCCGATCTAATCGGAGAGCTTTCTATCTGGGATGGGGATGCGATCAAGGCAATTCAGGACGGCTCCAAGCGCTGTGTGTCTGCCGGATACGCATACGACGCCGTGCCGGAAACTGGCGAAGTAAACGGCCAGCCCTACACGCTCAAGATGGTGAACATTCGGTTCAACCACCTGGCGCTTGTTGAAACCCCCCGCGTGCCCACCGCCATTATTGGCGACAGCGCGCTTTCACCCAAAAAGGAAACGAGCATGGCCGTACGTGTGCCCATGTCCGCAGCGGCCAAGGTTGCTGCTGCTCTCAAGTCTGGCCGCCTTGCACTCGATGCGTCCGAAGAGGACGTGAAGAAGTGCATGGATGACGATGATCCTGCGCTTGACGAAACGCCCGAAGAAAAAGAGGCGCGCGAAAAGGCCGAGAAGGCTGCGGCGGAAAAGAAGGCCGCTGACGAAGCCGCCGAAGCCGAGGCCAAGAAAAAGGCCGAGGATGAAGCGGAAGAAGAGCGCAAGCGCAACGAAGAAGCCGGTGGCCGCAAAGCCAATGCTGAACTGGAAGGCGAGGAAAAGGAAAAGAAGCGCCTTGAAGCTCAGGACAAGGCCATCAAGCTGGCCGTGGATGCTGCGGTGCAGGCTGAGCGTTCGCGCACGTCTGCCGCATCCGAAGCTCGCCGTCTCGTCTCTCCTCTGGTGGGCGAAGTCCACGGCCTCGATAGCGCCCCGGAAATCCTGCGCTACGCCCTGAAAGAGCGCGGCGTGTCTGGTCTGGATGGCGTGAACGAGGCCGGGCTCAAGGCTCTGGTGCAGGCGCAGATCGGTGCGATGCGGCCTGATCCGGTCATGGCCGCCGATTCCGCTCCCGCGCAAGGTAGCGTCCTGTCGGGCATTGCTACCCCCCGTAAGCTGTAAGGAAACAGGCAAATGCCTTTTCAGAGCGAAGTAAACTACACTTGGGCAGCGGGCTTTCCCGGTCGCTGGGCCAGTGAGAACCCCCGCCGCATCGTTATCCCCGGACCCAACGGATTCCGTGCTGGCGCGGGCGGCCTGAACATTGCACGCTTTGCGTGGGTGCAGAATGACGGCGTGACGCTGCTCAACGCCGCGCCGACTGCCACCGCCGGTTCCGGCGCGACTGCCACCGCCGTTCTGTCTTCCGCTACGGTTTACACCGTGTCGGCTCTGGCGGTGAACGCTGGGGGCACCGGTTATGCCGTGGGCGATACGGTGGAAGCCACTGGCTTCAAAGCCACCATTACCACCGTCAGCAGCGGTGCGGTGACTGGCGTTACCATCCAGTCCACCACGGCCCAGACCGCCGACCCGACTGCCACGGGCGTTGCTACCACGACGAACGGCAGCGGAACGGGCCTGACCTTGGACGTGACGGCAACCGCCAGTCAGGAAGCCACCGGGGGCGTTGCGTCCATCACGGTTTCCGATGGCGGTACGGGCTATTCGGCAGCGCCGATTGTCTCCCTCACTGGTGGTGGTGGCACTGGCGCTACGGCTGTTGCCGTTGTATCCGCTGGCGTTGTGACCGGCATTAATGTGGTCAGCGCAGGCACGGGCTACACGTCCGCCCCCACTGTGGTCATTACGGCCCAGACAGTTCCGAACGGCGCGCCGCAGGGTTTCGTCTATGCCGACCAGCAGGGCCTGACCACGGCCTACCTGCAAGAAGCCACCATGATGATCCCCGAGGGTTTCATGGCGCAGCTTGCAGAGGGTGGTGACGTGTTCGCTACCTCCAGCACCCCGGCCCTCATCGGCCAGTCCGTGTTTGCCTCCACCACCGATGGCAGCATCAGCACCGGCACCGCTGGCGCGACCGTTACGGGGGCTATCGAAACCGCGTGGAAGGTCTCGCAGGGCAATGCCGCTGGATCGCCCATCATCATCACCGGCCCGGTTGCGGCTGCATAAGGAACTACAAGTATGACCATGTTCCGTAAGGACGCGCCCCGCCTTGCGCAGGATTGGGGTGTGATCATGCCCGGCGTGCGGGGGTATTTCTCCGAGATGGCAGCAGATGCGCTGCCGCCTGGCCTTCCCGTTACAGCGCCGAACAGCGGTATCCCCGCGATCTACACGACCTATACCGATCCGAAGATCATCAAGGCGATCATCACGCCCACCAAGTCTGAGGGCATTTACGGCAGCGCCAAAAAGGGCGACTGGGTGACTGACACCGCGCAGTTCCCGATGGTCGAACTGTCCGGCTATGCTGTGGCGTATGACGATTACAGTCCGGCTGGCACAACCTCAGCAAACGCCAACTGGCCCCAGCGCCAGAGCTTCCACTATCAGACGTGGACGAAGTGGGGCGAGCGCGAGGTCGAGCGCATGGGCGCGGCCAAGATCGACTGGGTAAACCAGCAGAATGAGGCGTCCATTTCCGTACTGAACAAAAACCAGAACCTGATCAACCTGTTCGGTGTTTCTGGTCTGGAACTGTACGGTGCGCTAAACGACCCTCACCTGCCCGCAGCCATTGCGCCGCTGCCCAAGCTGTCCGCCTCTGGCACGGTGGCCGGTAACACTTGGCTGGATACGTCAGACCCGATTGCTGTTTACAATGACATTCTGAAGGCATTTCAGAAGCTCACTGTGCAGATGGGTGGTAATCTGACGCTTGAAACGCCGATGACGCTGGTTATCCCGACCGACCGTCAACAGTGCCTGCTTTACACCAACCAGTTCCAGGTTGTTCTGAGCGACCTGCTCAAGAAGAACCTGCCCAACCTCAAGATTGAGACCCTACCCGAAGCGGGAACCACTCTGAGCGGCGGTCACTCCAGCGTAACCATGATGCAGCTTTTTGTTGACGCTGTGGACGGGCAGGAAACTGTCACCACCGCGTTCACCGAGAAGATGCGCGCGCATGCGGTTGAGCGGTATTCCTCCAACTTCCGGCAGAAAAAGTCGCAGGGCTCGTGGGGAACCATTTGGTTCTACCCCATGGCCTGCGTGACGATGACAGGGATCTGAACCAATGACAGCAACTCCTTCCAGAAACGGCGCAACCGTGACCGTTATTTGTCGTATGCCTTCCGGCCTTGTGCTGGAACTGTACGACGAAGGTGCATTGCAGAACCCGTCCAAGCCGGGCGCACTTCCTGCCGTTAAGGGCAGCGTGCGCCTGAGTGGCGCGAGACACGACCCGCGCTTCCACAAGCGGGACAACATCATGCTGGGCATGGGTGGCCGCACGGAAGTGGCCGCTGACTTCTGGGAGGCATGGACAAAGCAGAACGCTGAGTTCATGCCGCTCAAGAAGGGCCTGATCTTCGCCATGCCCAAAGAGGCCGATGCCGTCTCCCGCCTGTCAGAACTGCGGGAGGAACGCACCGGGCTTGAGGGTCTGGACAAAGACAAGATGCCCGGCGTTACCCCCTTCGCCAAAGAGGACTTCTGATGGCCTGCACGACCACGGCCGGCGTTGTCACGTTCGACTACACGGCGTGGTCGGTCCGGTATCCGGCGCTTGCCCAGAATGTGGATGCAACGCTGGCGCAGTCATACTTTGACGAAGCCACGCTCTACCTGAGCAACACGGCATGCAGCCCGGTGCGCGACCTGGCAAAGCGCGCATTGCTGCTTGGCCTGCTGGTGGCCCATCTGGCGACCCTTTACCTGCCGCAGTCTCAGGGCGGCACTGGGGGGCTGGTCGGGCGCGTGGCTTCCGCGACCCGTGGCAGCGTTTCTGTCAGCACCGATATGGGTAGCCAGCAGGAGCGTGCCGCATGGTTTAACCAGACCCAATTCGGCGCATCGTTCTGGGCCGCCACCCGCTATCTGCGGCAGGCCAGGTACGTTCCAGGCTTTCCGCAAAGACCTCGCATATGGCCGTAAAGATCAAGTCTGTTGGTGGCGTTGGCCTCGCAAACGCTCTCAAGCAGTTGCAGGAGAAGCTAGGGCAGGGGGCGCATTTGCGTTCTGGTTTTCTTGAGGATGCAACGTATCCCGATGGAACGCCCGTTGCGCAGGTGGCTTTCTGGGATGAGTTCGGGACGAAAACTGCCCCGCCACGGCCGTTTATGCGCAATGCCATCGCTCATAATAAGGGCGAGTGGGGTAAGCTCATGGAGGCAGCGCTCAAGGCCACTGGCTACAATGTTGATCAGGCCTTGGCTCTATGCGGCGAAAAGATCACCGATCAGGTGAAGGAAGAGATCGTATCCTTCAGCGAGCCTGAGAATGCCATGCTGACCAATATCCTGAAGGATCGCTTCCCCATGGGCGATTACACCAAGGATGATTTTTTGCAGGCGGTGAGAGACCTAAAGGACGGCGCAACTGCGCCAGCTGGAAAGCCGCTTGTCTGGTCTGGGGTCATGCTCAATTCAGCGGCCTATGACGTAAAGGACGGCCCGGAATGATCGACATATTCGGTGCGGCCGGAAACCTTTGCGCGCCCATCAATCCGCACATAACCGGCACGATAAAGGGCAGTACGGGAAGTGTCACGAACGACGACTTTTCCGTAACCCCCCAATACACCACGGCAACGGTAGAAATTGAGGTGCAGGCCGTCAGTTCTCAGGACTTGCAGCAGGTCGAGAACATCAACCAGCAGGCTGATATGCGCTCGGTCTATGTGCGCGGGGCCGTTCGGGCGCTGAACAGGCCGCTCCAGATCGGCGGCGACATTCTCACATTTTACGGCTCTGACTGGCTGGTTACGCAGCAGTTGGAGGAATGGGGCGACGGCGAATGGTCGAAGGTTCTGGTAACGCGGCAGATGCCTACTACGTCATAACACCCACCGAGAGCGATATTTACAAGGGTGTGGGACAATGGCTCCAGAGCATTTTGCCCGCAGGAATGGGCATTGTCCAAGGCCAGCAGAACCGCAACGCCGCGCCCCGAGACCCCTTTGCGGTCATGGTTATCATTGGCCGTGAGCGCATAGCCACAAACGGCTGGACGTATGACGGCGAGACCACGCGCACCGTTACCGAGCAGGTGCAGGTGACAATGCAGGTCAACCTGTTCGGCCCAGCCTCCAGCAATCAGATGCAGCTTGTCACGGCCTTGTGGCGCGACATGCAGGCCGTTGATTTTTTCAGGGCGTCCGGCGTTCCGATAGCGCCCCTGACCACATCCACCACGCGTCAGATCGGATTCACGACTGGCGAGCGCCAGTATGATGACCTGTGGACTGTTGACCTCACCATGCAGGTCACGCTGACCGTCCGCCTACCGCAAGAATTCGCAACATCCATCCCGGTCATTCTGACCGAGGTGCAAACCACCTACCCGGAGTAGACCATGGCGGGTCATATCCCCATTTCCCAGATCGTTCAGGTTACGCCGGGCGTTCTCGCGGCAGGCAACGGCCTGAACAATCTGTCTGGCCTGATTGCCACAACCGCATCCGCCGCGCTGGCGGCTGGCGCTGTTCAGTCCTTCGCCTCGGCTGATGCCGTGGGCACGGCCTTTGGCGACACATCCATGCTCTACCAGATGGCCAAGGTCTATTTCTCTGGCTACAGCACGGCCGTCATGACGCCAGGCACGCTGTATGTCGGGGCCATTGCCGCGTCTGCGAGTGGCGCAACCGCTACGGCAAGCCTCGGTACCGTGACAGAACATACCGTTGCCACTGTGGCTGTTGACGCGGCTGGAACGGGGTATGCCGTTGGCGATACAGCGAGTTTTTCCGGCGGCAAGGCCACGATCTCCACTGTCGGCACAGATGGTGCAGTCACAGCCCTGACGCTGCAAAGTGCCACAGCCCAGTCTGATGACCCGGCGGGAACCGGTCTGGCAACCACTACCAATGGGAGCGGAACGGGGCTGACGGTTACGACTACATCCACGGCGGCAACTGTATCCAGCGGGGCTGTATCCTCCATCACGGTCAATGCGGGTGGGGCTGGATACACCACTGCACCGACCGTCACCCTGACGGGTGGTGGCGGAACTGGTGCAGAGGCTAGCGCAACAGTGTCAGGCGGCGCGGTGACAGCCATTACCGTGACGGCCGGCGGATCAGGCTACACGTCCGCTCCCGCTGTTACGATCACAGCGGCAGCGTCAGAGGATATGGCAGCCCAGCTTTCGGCCCTGCGTAGCGCCAACGGTGGCTGGAATGGCCTGGCCTTCGACGCTGAACTATCCGTTGCCGACAAGCAGGCAGCAGCACAGTGGGTGAGCCAGCAGAATGGGCAGATTTTCGCGCCCCTGATGGACAGTGACAGCGGCGCGGCAACCAGCGGCAGCGATACGGCTTTTGGCGTGTGGTTGGGCGCTCAGTCCATTTCCGGCGTGACGGCCATTTATGATACGTCACCCCTGTCCTGCGCTTTGGCTTTGGGCTGGATGGCCTCTCTGTCCTTCGGTACGACCGATGGGCGGCAGACGCTTGCCTTTGTGCAGGATGCGTCTGGGCTGATCACTCCGGCTGTAACGGATGGCACCACTGCGGCAAACCTGATTGCCAACGGCTATTCGTTCTACGGCTCGTATGCGGGCGGGGCTGATACGTTCCAGTTCATGCGGCCGGGGCAGGTTTCGGGCAAGTTCCTGTGGGCTGACAGCTTCGTTAATCAGATATGGCTCAATGCCAACCTGACCAGCGACCTCGTTAACCTGCTGCTGAATACCGGCAACATCCCCTACAACACCGAGGGTGACACGCTGGTAAATGCTGCTGTGCAGGACACCATTACCGAGGCTCTGGCCTTTGGAGCCATTCAGGCAGGCGTGGCCCTGACGACGCTGCAAAAGCAGCAGATCAACAACGCCGCTGGAGTGACGACGGCCGCCGATAATGTGGTCAACCGTGGGTGGTATTTCCAGCCCAATGTCTCTACCGCCGCCGCCTCGTACCGGGTTGCACGCACAACGCCTCCCGCCCGGCTCTGGTATGCCGATGGGGAGAGCGTGCAGTCCATCCAACTGAATAGCGTGGAGGTGCAGTAACATGGCTGACCTTGATATTACCGCTGCCAACAGCATTTTCGTGATTACGGTCACATCGCTGTTCAACGCGCCGGTTCGGCTGGAGAACTATGCAGCCGACCGCGCGTGGGATGCTCCCGAACTGGAGATGGCTGAAACGGCCATGTCCATCGACGGATACCTGAACGCGGGCTATGTGCCGAACCCGGTTGACCAGACCGTATCGCTTTCCCCGGCCAGTTCCAGCATTGCTGTGTTTGAGGCCATCATGTCTGCACAGACAACGGCGCGATCCCTGTACCGTCTGGGCGGGGAAATCACCCTGACCAGCACCGGGCGCAAATACACGATGGTCAACGGCCTCCTGCGGGCGGCTAGCGTGCTTCCGGCCGCCGGGCGCGTTCTGGAAACCCGGACATTCGCCATTCGCTGGCAGTCCGTAACCCCAGCGGGTATCTGATCATGGCCTTGATGGAAATTACCGTGACATGCCCCCACGAGGGGGCGGACAAGGGAAAGCGGTTCGTCATTACCCGCATGAGCGCGGTCGAGGCGGACAAATGGGGGCGGCATTGCCTACAGGCGGCGGCAGCCAGCGGCGCAGCTATCCCCGGCATGGAGCCGGGCGCCGGACTGGCTGGTGTTGCGGCGGCGGGCATCGGCATTTTCGCCTCTATGTCGCCCGAGCGCATGGACGGTCTTATCGACCGGCTCATGCAGTGCGTGCAGATGCAGCCCGACCCCGGAAACCCCGCTATCCTGCTAAACTGGCAGATGGCCCAGACCCAGATCGAGGAAATCCCCACCATCGGCTGGCTCCAGACGGAGGCATTCAGGCTGCATGTGGATTTTTTCAGGGGCGTAGGCCAGTTGTTCTCCCTCATCACGCTCATGCTGGGGATGGAAAGCAACGCCCCTGCGCCCGCGTCTGCAACGTAGATGAACGCCACGCCCTGGTAGTTATGGAGGGGCTTGCGTCCCTCCACGACCTCCAGACCATTTACGACAGCGAGGACTTTGAGGACTTGCTGGAAATTGCCGTTGTGAAGCGGTTTAATAGGTGATGAAACATGACTGATGCAGTGCAAACCTCTCCCCTGACGGTTACTCTTTCATTCTCCGAGGGGTCTCCTGAGAACATCGCGGATATGATTAATGCGCTTGCGAGCCGCCTGCGTGATTTCGGAAACGCTATCGTAGGAAAATTGCCTTTTTGCATCAGCGAGACATCCGAGGTTGCTCACGCAGGGCGCGCGGACAATCTCGCTGTTGCCTGCGGCATCACTGCGGATGAGTTCGACCGGAAGTTAGAGGTTGCCCTCAAGCGCGCACTTGAGTCTTTTACGTCTCCCCCATTAACGGAGGATTATGGACGCGCGCATGGGGGAAAGGCATGTGACGGGGATGATCTATAGATCCCATGTCCTCTTAGGATCCTTGAACCATTCAGTCAGTCTGGGGGTGTCGTAAGTCGCCCACCCCTTCTTCTTCTGACGTATGACGATCAGCCGGTCATGCGTTGGGTATGGAAGCACTTTCACTATCTCATCCCGAATTGCGCTTGGGTCTTTCTTTGTATCCAAAAACCACACTGATTCCACGGGATGCCTGCAATCATAGGCGCGGAGATAGTCGTAAAGAGCGTCATATCCTTTATCGCCCGGCTTATGCAGATCGTAAGTGACCATAATTACTGACATTCGGGATTCTCCTTCCTTCCCAGCCTGCCAGTACCCCACCTATCAACCGAATCATATCTCCCGAAAGCTATACGCATGGCTACAGTAATCGACGCCCTCGTTATCACCCTCGGCCTCGACCCCAAGGGGGTGAAGAAGGGGAGCGCCGATGCTGAGGGGGCAATGGGTAAGGCCCGTGCCGCCGCAGCCCATATGGGCGCAGGGATCGACCGTGGCGCGCAGCAGGGCGCAGATGCTATCCGAAAGCTCTCACGCGAGGCTCTGTCCTTCTTTGCTGTGCTGACGGCAGGCAAGACGCTCAAGGCGTTCGTTTCCGACACAACAAGCAGCAATGTTGCTCTGGGCAATATGGCTCGCAATCTTGGCGTGTCGGCTCAGTCGCTCGGTGCATGGCAGACTGTAGCCAAGGCGTTCGGAGGCACGGCGTCCGATGTGTCCGGATCCATGCAGTCGCTCGTCTCGCAGTTCCAGACCATCGACGGACGCCAGAACCTTGGCCGCGTGTTCGGGCAAATGGGCGTTGGGCTGGCTGGGGCCAACGGGCAGATGCGCGACATGAGCGAGCTTCTGCCCGATCTGGCGCGCGCGGCTCAGCGACTAGGCCCCCAGCAGTTTGCAGCGCTTGGGTCTCAGGCTGGGTTTAGCCAAGGCTTCATCAACATGCTGGAGCAGGGGCCGGACAAGATAGCCAGCCTCTACCGGGCGCTGAGGCAGTATGCTCCAACGGAGGCAGACGTTAAGGCGTCCGGCCAGTTGATGATGGATTGGACTAAACTCACCGCGCAGTCCGAGGCGTTCGGCCGCACCATCATGACAAGCCTGACGCCGGAAGTACATGACCTGATGCAGTGGGTGTCGCAACTGATCGACAAAAACCAAGACTGGATCAGGCAGGATATTGACATTTACGCAAAGAAGATTGGCGAGGCCATTAAGAACGCTGACTGGAAAGCAGTTGGCGAAAACCTGCGGACCATTCTTGATGCCCTGCGCCAGATCGACTGGAAGGCTGTAAGCGCTGGGATTATCTCATTCGCCTCTGGGGCCAATAGCGCGGCGAAGGCCGTAGGTGGATGGGGAAAGGCGCTGGAGTACCTTTTCGCCCTATGGATGGGATCTAAGTTCCTCACAGTTCTGGGTAACGCCAGACTTCTTGCGGCAGCATCGGGTCTATCTTTGGGAGCGCCAGTCATTGCCGCCTGGGCAACATATGCGCTGGCGAAGGGCGGCGAGCCTTCTCTCGCAAAGGACGATACGATTCCCCGCAAGCTCGCCTTTGCCCCAAGCACAACCAAAGGCAGTGACTTTGATGTGTTCGCTGCCAGCGTGGCGCAGATCGAACATGCCAGTTACGGTCAGATGGGTGGGGCCGGGCATAAATATGCGGGCAAGTATCAGATGGGCATGGATGCCATTTCTGACGCCTCCAAGCGCCTTGGCATAGCTACGCCTACGCTGCCAGAGTTCCTGGCAAACCCAGAATTGCAGGAGAAGATTTTTCAGGCCCATACCAAGAATAATGAGGCGTATCTGAATGCCTATTCTGATGAGTTCCGCAATGCTGCGCCGGAGCGGAAGCTCGAGATATTGGGATATGCCCATAATCAGGGGGCAACAGCAGCGGCAAAATGGCTGAAAACTGGGGTAGCTGGGCACGATGCAAACAACACGTATGGAACGGCCTATTCTGACCTCATCCACAGGAATCTAGAAGCGTCTCATGCAGCCTTGGCAACCGCACAGGCTAAGCCCCCGCAGCCAACCTCCAACACCAGCACGTCAACGCAAACAGCGCACATCACCATCAATGCACCCAGCGGGAACGCGCGCGACATTGCAAACGAGGTTGGCCAGCAGTTGCAGGCCCTGAATTTTCGGGGGCGGCAGACTAATCTCGCAACGCAGTAGGGAGAAAAAGCATGGTCATGCAAACGGTGGCCCAGCCGGTCACAGCCAATGTCATTCCTGGTGCGGGCGTGCCCAAGCTCTGGTCCACGGTTATTTCCGATGCAGAGGCCGTGGCGTCAGTCGAACTGGATACCCTGCTGCAAAGTACGCTGATCAAGCAGGTGGATAAGCAGTGGGGCCTGTTCGACAAGAACAACAAGCCGGTTCTGACCTCGGGGCGTGTGCGCGCCATAGACGCCCGCACCGCCGCGCAAATTACGGATGCGCCGCAGGAAAACGGTGCGTTCATGTCCTACAACAAAGTAAAACTGCCGGGGCAGATCATGCTTGAAATGCTGTGCGATGGTACCGCCATGAGCTACGGCAACTATGGAGCCATCAGTAACCTGCTTTCCGCTACAGGGATCACCGGCCTTTCGTCTGAGGGCCAGGTGCGGGCAGAGTTTCTTACGCAGCTCGATGGGTTGGTGTCTGATCTTAACTTGTATGCAGTCACCACGCCGGAAGGCAGCTACTCAAAGATGAATGTAGTCGGATATGCAATCCGCCGGGCATCAGACCGGGGCATTACGCTCCTGTGGGCGCAGATTATGCTGCAGGAAGTCAGGTTGACGGCGCGGGTCAGCCGGGCATCAGACGACAGCACAAAAACAGCCGCCGGGGCAACGCAGCAGAACAGTGGGAATGTGCAGGCGCAATCATCAGATGTGCCCGTCAGTCACATTACCACCAATGGCGCTGTTGCGAATAAGCCTGTGCTTCTGGCCGATAAATGGACGATAAACTGATATGACCGATCTGGTCACAATTCCGCTCAATGCCGTAGCCAATCAGACAGTTCAGGTGCCTCTGTCCGGATATGCTGTGCAGTTGGACATCAAACAGCGCAGTACCGGCCTGTACATGGATGTCTATTTAGACGGCACACTCATGCTGGCTGGTGTGTTGTGCCAGAACTGCACATGGATCGTGCGCGATGCATACCGTGGCTTCCCGGGTGATATGGCGTTTGTGGACACGCAGGGCAGCGAAGACCCGCAATACTCCGGCCTGAATGACCGATGGGTCCTGTATTATCTGGAAGGTGCGGTATGAGCGATGGCAGTTTTATCAAGCGGGAACTGCGGGTCACGTTCGGTCTGCCATCGACGGGCAGCAGTATTTCCCTCAGTGGGCACAGGGTTTCCTGCCAGATTGTGGCGGCCGGGCTCGAGACGGGCGTTATGTGCGCGCTCCGTATCGAGGGTATGAAGCTCTCAGACATGAACGCCCTGTCTACCCTGCAGGCCACCATTATTGCCCAGAGCATGAATTCCGTACTGGTGGAAGCCAGGAGCGGCGGCTCTGGCGCATGGCAGGGGGTTTTCTCCGGCGCGGTTGTGGAGGCGTTCACGGATTATAACGGGCCTCCGAATATTGCTTTTCAGGTCAGCGCGCAAAGCATGGCCATGCCTAACGCCATGCCGATATCTCCCACATCGTTCAAGGGGGATGTGAGCGCGGTTACGATCTTACAGGCCATTGCCGATAAAGTCGGCCTGACGTTCAGGAACAATGGCGTCAAAGCTACCCTGAGCGGGGGTGTTTACTATGAAGGCCCAGCTGCGCAGCAGATACAGGCTGTGGCGAGTGCAACCCGGATTTCCTACTGTATTGCCATGGATACGCTCACCATCTGGCCAGAAACCATAGGACCGGACGGCAGCGGGGCGGTTGAGGTGTCAGCCGATACGGGTATGATGGGCTACCCGGCATATAGCCAGTATGGCGTTCAGCTCCGCACTCTGTTCACCAGCGCCATTGGTTTTCGCACCACCATCAAGCTCGATAGCCAGTATTCCCCGGCTGCCTGGGTGAATGCGTATGGCCAGATGAACCACCTCAGCAGTCAGAACATCTACATGCCGTCAAATGGACTGTGGATTGTCCAGCGCGTGCAGCACGATCTGCAATCCGAGACCCCCGGCGGGCAGTGGACAACCTATTTTGAGGCCGCGCGGCCTGAGAATGCAGGAAGGATAGCCTCCTTTGGTAGTTAGCCCCGCATATACAGGCACCCAGAAGCCCAGCGACAGTGGCAGCGACTTTGCCGCCATGAATGCAGCGATACGCCGTATTATGACGATGATGGGTGCCGACATGCCGGTGCGTGTTACCGCGGTAAACGGCGTGGGGCTAAATCCTGTTGGGTTTGTGGACGTGCAACTGCTGGTCCACCAGCAGGACGGGGCAGGGCGTACCACGCCACGCGGGACCATCCACAACGTGCCCTACATCCGCCTACAGGGTGGAACGCGGGCAATTCTATGTGACCCGGCTGTGGGTGATGTCGGGTACATTATTGTATCCGGTCGCGACATATCTGGCGTGAAGGTTAATCGGGGCCCGTCTGCGCCAGGCTCTTTTCGCCAGCATGACTATGCCGATGCCATATATGTGGGCGGTCTGCTGAATGCTGCCCCGGCGGAATACATCGGCTGGGTGGGGGCTGACGTGCATGTGAAAACGGCAGGCAAGTTTGTGGTGGATGCCGCCGAGTGCGACATTAACTGCCCGGTGAACGTGACCGGGGCCGTGACGGCCACCGGTGACGTGAAGGCGGGCAGCATCAGCCTTGAGAGCCACAAGCACTCGGGCGTGCAGGCCGGGAGCGGGTCAACGGGAGGGCCGCTGGGGTGATGGAAGGGGAGTAAGTTGAAGCTATACCTAAATTAATTTCCCACAATCGTTCTGCCGAAAAAAGAAATTAATATAGTCCGTTTAAGATTCTAAAAATGATAGCGGTATTGGGTAATTTATAGACATTAGCCGCGTGAGATAATCGCCTGTTCTATCGCAAATTTCAAAGGCCCAATTTTGGCGTAATCACGTGTTTCAATTGTTTTGCTACTGCCCCCGCTGGAGCGGAAATGTAGGTAAAATTTGGGCTTGATAGCCAAGTAAGCGAGTGTCGCTCCGATTATGAGTGCGGCTGCAATAACGCAAAATATAGCGGGGACACCAAGATGAGGAATTTTTTTGGTAGTGACCATTGCTATTGAAGCGATGACTGCGAATGTCAAAAGAATGATAGCGCCAATCCCGTAGAGTTGTGTGTTTTGCTTTCCGATTGAAACACTATCAATGTTTGCGACTGCAAACGATGTGTCCCAATGTCGGATCAAGGTTTTAGTGACAGAAATTTGTCCCTCTTTGTAAAAGTATTCTTCGCGCAAATTGGCCTCCGTTTGTTTTTGGTCAATGTAGTATAAAAATGCGACACTGACTTTTGTGATGTTCGCAATATTATTGCGTTATAATTCATTATATGGAGAGGAAAAGATGCTTTTTTGGAACCCTATAACCTAGCGTAAGATACAGCCTTTTCTTCAAGTTGTGACGTCGGGATATGAGGTAGAATGATTGTTTACTCTAGCGTAAATTTCTTCGGCCGCAGTTGGGAGTTGAGAGTGGTGTATAAGTATAACTCCAGTTGTAGCTGCTATCTGCCTTGCAGATTGGGAAAATGTTGAATTGGTTGCAACAATAGCACCGTTGGCTCCCTGAAAATTTTGAGCAGAGAATGCCTGCTGCACCGCATCATTTCCAACAGTTCCAGAGTATAGCTTGCATTGAACGACAATGCGGATATTCCCTTTTTGTGCAATAACGTCGGCTCCTTGGTCGCCACTCTTTTGGGTAGTGTGCGCGTCCCATCCAGCGTCACGCAGAATCAACGCGCAGTGCTGTTCATAGTCGAAAGGGCTCATTCGGGCATCATATACAGCCGGATTGCTGATATATGAGTAAGTTCCTGCATTAACAGGAAGCGGATCTGCAGCAAGATCAATAATAAGGCTTATTGCACTAGAGCTAAGTTTTTTACGAAGCTTCTCATTATTGATGCCAGAATTAATAATTCCATCAATACGTGTTTTCATAAAGTAATTTATTTCTTTTGACCATGCATCAGTTTGTAATGTTCCATATTGGTCTGTTGTGATTTTTTGTGATCTAGCTATTTGTAAATTTAGTTTTTTTGAAAATATTTCTTTTGATATGGCCTCCCACGTAGCTTGATAGGCTTTTGCCTGCAGAATTTTTGCGACTACATATAGTGCACCAATAAATATAGAAAAAATAATCATGTAGTAGAGAAAATTAGATTCTGATTGATTGTTGGGGGTCTGGATATCTGGATTTGATGTGTATTGTAAAGAGGATTTTTCTAAGGAAGTGCTTTGTGGGATGGATTGAGAATTTTGAATATTTGTGGATTGTGATGATAGTTTTTCAGCATCACTATCGGAAAGAAAACCATCAGCGGTTTCATCTCCATTAGATTTTTGCCATTTTACAATGGCTGTACGTGTCGCTTCGCCATAAACGCCATCTACTTGTGTGGTATTTTTTAGAAAGCCCAGATTGATCAAATCTTCCTGAAGAGTAATATGCTGATCTATGGGACGATTAGCTTCCTGCAAAGATGTCCCAGTTAAGCGTGATTTATACTTGTCAGTCAGAGCGTCCATGTGAGCTATGTAGCAGGCGGGGTCAGCAGAGCTCGTGGACGGAATAAGACAATCAGTGAGTAAGGTACTATCGTTGACAACTTCCTGCTTCAATGCTTTCCAGCCGCTTTTACCAACGGTTTGTCGCAAAGCATAATAAGCCTGATCGAATATCAGTTCGTGTTTAGCTGCTTCACTATTATTGCAAAGCATTGTAGCGATACTATCTTTCGAGTGGTCGACAGAGCAATTAAAGTCAGGCTTGTAACGCTCGCTGTGAGGAAAAGCGGCCATCTCTGATTGAGTATCTTGCAAAGGGACGGTGCTGGCAGCCTGACTGGTTGAGGCCTTGTGATTAGGGAACAGCCAACCAAAGAGAAGAGCACTGCCGACCACAATAACACCGATTGATGTTAATTTGTCTTGTATTTTCTTTTTATAATAATACCGCCTATTATAAGAGGCTTTTTTGTAGTCTCTTAGCCAAAAAGGCTTTCTTTTCCTGCCCATAGCGACCTCATAATAAAGTGGTTTTTCTAATTCTCATTATATCTTTGAATGCCAACTATTTCTTCTATTCTATGGAAATATTTCTTTATTCTTGAAATTTCTTCATGCAGTATTTCGTAATGTTTCCATAGAGCTTCATTGCCTTGATCTCCGTCAAAAACAATTTTCTCAATACTATGTAGACGTTCAGTCGTGTCAGAAAAAGTCTCATCAATACGGCGCAAAATTTCTGCAGTTAATGTGATCCCACGTTTTGCCGCCTCCTCTTCAAGGCGTCTTCTTAGAGGACCAGTGAGTCGGAGCTTAAAAAGAGAGTCGGGCGATTCGTATGTCATGGCCACATAATGATCATTTTATTCCTTGACGAAAATGGCCATGATTTGGCTATATAATGCCCAGAGACTTAGGGGAGGCTATGAAACACAACACTCACTTCAAAATTCCCATGCCGGCTGATGTCAGAGGATGGCTCGATAAAGCAGCATCCTTGGCCCAACGTAGCCGGGGAGCGCATGTGATCTTCTTGCTGAGGCAGGAAATGGAAAAAGAAAAGGCGTCAGACTTTGCCCTAGGAAAGCAGTCTGGCGCCTCTCATGCTGAATAGGAAAACAGCTATGATGAATAATAACACAAGCCTGACCATTCTTTCCACCACTATCCGCCGGGATGCTGAGGGAAGGTATTTTCTCAATGACTGCTTCAAAGCAGCGGGGTCTCCTGCAGGTAAGGGGCCAAATGAGTGGTCCAAGAACTCCCAAACTGAGGACTTGATCTCGGAATTAAGGTCTGGGGGAATTACCCCAGACCCTAAAAGCACGGTGAAAACTGGTCCTAATGACAGCCGTGGAACCTACGCCGTCAAGGAACTGGTCTACGCCTACGCAATGTGGATCAGCCCAGCATTTCATTTGAAGGTTATCCGGGCGTTTGACGCGCTGGTGACGGGACAAATCCCCAATGCTGCCTCAAGAGGTAAACGCATCCGCAAGCCAGCCTTTGATGCAGCCTTTGCTCGGTGCATGAACGTAGTTGCCCTGTTGCCCAACGTGGACGACAACCAGAAAGCGCTTATGGCGGCGCGTGGGGCCTATAGCCTGAGTGGTATCAACCCGCTTGAGATTATGGGTTACGCGGCGCTTCCTGCCCACACGCAGGACAATTACCAGACGCCCACGGAGCTTGGCCGTGAACTCGGCCTTACCGGCCGCATGGTCAACCAGATTCTCCAGAACGAGAACCTGCAATCGCATACACCGGGCACGTCTTCCGGCAGCGATTGGACAATGACGGAGAAAGGTCTGCCTTACGGGAGAATGTTCGACACAACGCGCCGTGGTGGCAAGGGGTCTCAGCAGCAGCTAAAGTGGAGGCCGTCTGTTGTGGAGTTCCTGCGCCCTTTTGCCCCCACGCCAGTGCAGACAGCCTGATTACGGCCAGCCACCCTTTCGGGGGTGGCAACGCTGGTGAGCGGATGAGTGAGGCGGAGCTGCGTGAGGCTATGGCGGGTGGCGTTGGCGCTTTCATTCTGGATGGCCAGGCGGAATGCGCGGAACACCGCCGCGGGCTTCTCCAGAAATGCGTCTATGCCACGATGCAGCTTTGGAATGATCTGGAGCGGGAGGGCAATGCAATAGCGTAGATCAAACAATGCCCTTGTATGTGGGTACCCTTTTAGAGTAGGTTTTTTCTACTCTACCAGAATTTTGTAAGCCGCTCCCTAGCCGGGGCGGCTTTTTTGTTGGCTCCTCCATGAACACACTTCTGCTTGACCGCACCACATGGGATTTCCTTTTAGACAGCAAAGGAAATATCGCCATTGCATCGGGGGCATATGCCGTTGGGCAGGATATTGCATCCGCTGTCCGTGTGTTCCAGGGCGAGTGCTATTACGACACAGAGCAGGGGCTACCGTATCTGTCCAATGTGCTCGGCAAAAACCAGTCCCTGAGTGTTTTTCAGTCCCAGGTGCAAGACATTGCAACTGCCGTCCCAGGTGTTGCAGAGGCCCGCTGCATTGTAGGCGGCATGTCGTATGACCGGCAGTTGCGTGGAGCAGTCCTTTTTACAACGACGAGTGGCGAGACTTCTGATGTCGGGTTCTAACAGTTACGGCACAACCTCAGTCCCGGCACCCAGCTTTACCGATGCCGGGTTTGTTGCACCGTCTGAGAGCGATATCCTGACCGGCGCGCTGGCGGATATGAATGCAGCCCTGGGCGGCAATATGAATACCGGCCTGTCAACGCCGCAGGGCCAGCTTGCCATGACCTTAACGGCCATTATCGGAGATCAACTTGATCAGGAACTGGCGCTCCTTAATGGGGTTGATCCTGCGCGAGCCTTTGGGCGCATGCAGGATGCCATAGGCTATCTCTATTTCATGACCCGTAAAGGCGCGACTTCTACCGTGGTTACAGTCGTTTGCAGCGGGGCAGCAGGCACAGTGGTGCCAGAAGGCACGCTTATCCAGGACGGGTCCGGGTATTATTATGCGGCAGATGGCACCATTTCCATCAACGCGACTGGCACGGGGGCAGGGTCTTTCTCCTGCACGACGCTGGGTGCCATTGCCTGTCCGGCTAACAGCCTGTCTCTGTATCAGTCAGTTACTGGCCTGACATCTGTTTCCAACCCGACAGCAGGTGTGGTCGGGCAGGCAGAGGAGGGCCGCGTAGCGTTTGAGCAGAGGCGTGCCGCAACAGTGGAGGCCAATGCTGTAGGCGTGAATAATGCCATAAAAGGCGCGGTCATGGCGGTGCCGGGTGTGACTGATTGCTATGTGGTCGATAATAGCACGGCTCAGGATCAGCTACAGGGGGGTGTGACCCTTGCACCGCATAGTCTGTATGTGTGCGTGAACGGCGGTGCTGACGACGCGATAGCCCAGGCCATTATCAGCAAGAAGCCGCCAGGTTGCGGCTACACCGGCACAACTTCAGTCACCATCACAGATCCCAATAGCGATGCGCTTCTCTCTCCCAAATATACGGTTGCCTTTACCAGGGCAGTTGATACGGCGCTTTATCTCTCGGTCACTCTTTCGCAAAACTCACAGATGCCATCTACAGCAGAAACAGAAGTGCAGTCGGCTATTCTGTCTGTATTTTCTGGAATGGTCGGGAGCCAGATTGGCACCACTGTCTATGCCAGCCAGTTTTATGCAGCCGTTGCAGCGCTGGGGAACTGGGTGCAGCTTGTAGAAATAACCATTGGCACCTCAGAGGCGCCTACAGGGTTTGTGGCAACACTCGATATTAACCAGATACCTACGTTGGATGCGTCCTCGATCAGCTTGATCAAGGTGTGAGATGGATATTCAGCCGACCATACTCTCCCAATACGCCAATAGCAGTGCGTTATGCACAATCCTTGATGCCTGGCGGCAGGCGCTCGATCCCGCCAGCACTATCGACAGATGGTATCGCCTTGTTTGGAATGTTCAAACCGCACAAGGCTACGGGCTGGATGTCTGGGGGAGGATTGTGGGGGTATCCCGCGTGTTGACCATTACTCCGGGGGCGTATCTAGGCTGGCGGGAAGCGAGCGATCTGACGGAGGAAGGGTTTAATCAGGCACCCTGGTATGGTGGAAGTGACGCCAGCGGCAATTTCCGCCTGACGGATGAAGGGTTCAGGCAGTTAATATACGCCAAAGCGTTAGCCAATATTTCGGACGGCTCGATTGTTTCAATAAACAAAATCCTGGCCACGCTCTTTTCGGGCCAAGGAACGGCCTATGTCCGCGATAATAACGACATGAGCATGACGTATATTTTTAATTTTCTGCCGACAGATGTGCAGATTTCCATCATTCAGAATTCTGGTGTTTTGCCGCGACCTTCAGGGGTTGGGGTCGAATATCAGATTATAGATGCAGCAGTCCTGAAAAATGATTTCGGGGGGGATATATCGTGAAAAGCGATAACGATAGAAAGCTTTTTGGAACATTGATTGCTGAAAATGCGGCAAGTGGCGATGTGGAGGCAATTCCCGCCAGCCAGTCTGCATCGGGAGATGGCCGAGCCTCGATTGCGCTTGGCTTCCCTCCTGAAACATTTGTTGCACGGGCTGCTGGCGGTATCCCTCCCTATGGCAGCGATATGAACGGATTGCTGAATGTGCTGTCAGGGGCAATTCAAATTCTCCAGGCGGGTTTTCTGGGGCCATTTAATGCAACTTTTGCACAGTCAATCGGTGGGTACCCGGCTGGTGCAATTGTGTCTGGGGCTATAGCGGGCACGTTCTGGGTCTCCATGACCGATGCGAATGTTTCCGTTCCAGGGGCAGACGGGGCAACATGGCAGTCGTTGTTTAATGGGCTCGCGCCGCTTTCTGGTGCTGCATTTGCTGGGCCTGTGACTGTGCCTACACCACAGGATGTTCCCGGCCAGAATACCGGCAATAATGTTGCTGATACTTACTGGGTGGATGAATGGTTTGCCCCCCGCGCAGCGCTTGCCCAGTATGTTGGCGGCACGGGGGCTGGGGGTAATTACCCTATCAGCAACGTGCAGCTTAAAAATGCTCCCGCCGGGGACACGACCGTGGCCTATCTGCAGGCGCAGACCACGTGGGGCAACATCCTGTTTCCGTCCCAGTACAACGTGGCCACCCAGATCAGCAGTTATGCCCAGCCCAAAGGGGATTATGCCCTGACCCAGTGGGTCAAAGATAATTACGCGGCAACGGAGTATGTGCAGCAGAACTATGCACTGAAAACGGATCTTCCATCTGGTGGTTTGATTGATCGTGGAACGTGGACGCAAGTTGGTAGTGTGCTGAGGCAGTCGTTCTACGCTTCGGTTTCCAATGGAGGAACCGTTTCATTCCCGCGCTCTTTTTCGTCGGCATCAAACATCACGGTACAAGCCACTGTTGCCGGGAATAGCGATGCCGATCATTACGTTTCCAATGTTACTGCTACAGGTTTCACAATCGGGATATTTGGGCAGGGGCAGAATGCTGTGGAATTTTATTTCTCTGCGGAAGGTGCTGCTTGATGCGTAGCATTTCTCTCTTGGGCTTTATTCTGTGTCTGCCGTCGTTGTCATATGCTCAGACGGCTCCGGCCTGGAAGTCCTACCAGGCAACCGGAAACCCGGCGGATATGATCCGCTCGACCGCTGTGGCGGCGGCCTTGGGCACCAAGGTGGATACGGCCAATGGGACATCCGCCAACCAGATTCTGTCCGCCCCGGTCATTTCCAGCCTGAAAGCGTTTTCGTCCCAAGGTAGCAACAACATTACCGCCCACCCGGTGGGTATTGGCAACCGCACTGTCCAGTCCACGCTGTATGCCAATGAGACAGCGGTGGATGGCTCAACGTCCATCTGGCCGCATGTTATCCAGACCACCAGCTCCACGGGCTATGGTGTGACCGATCCCATATGGGGTGGGGAGGCGGACCGTATCAACCTGTTTGTGGGGGCTCAGTGCCTGGCGGGGTCATCGTCATGCTGGGCGGAAAATCAGATGTTTTATGCGGGCCCGGGGTTTCAGGCCACGGGTCACGGCATCGAAATAGACATGGAGAATGCATCCTCTGACAGAGATCCGTCAGTGTCCGGCACGAAATCCATTGTTGGTGCGGAGATCACTGGCTTGACGGCCTATCCAATTTCCTTCGGGTTGGACATTGTCGGAGGCGGTACCTGGGCAGCAACCGGGAATAGCCATGTCGCGCACAACGGAATTGGTATTATGGGCGGCGCAGCGATTGACAACAGCTTCATAGACGTTGGCGATGCGACGGAATCTCTCCACATCATAGGTAATCACGGGATCGGTCTCGATCTATCCTATGCCACCATTACAGGCTCAGCCATTGTGATGGATTCCACCCATGCACTGAACTTTCACAACAAGGGCACGGGCAACCTGTACAATGGCCTGACATCGGATGGGTCAACCGTCATTCTCGGTGCGCAGAGCCCCAGCAACAACATCGGCTATGGTGGGGCAGGGGGGTATGCCTTCCTC
This sequence comes from Acetobacter vaccinii, assembly GCF_008365315.1. NCBI lineage: Bacteria > Pseudomonadati > Pseudomonadota > Alphaproteobacteria > Acetobacterales > Acetobacteraceae > Acetobacter > Acetobacter vaccinii. The sequence goes on from NZ_CP043506.1 coordinate 2,011,259, forward strand.
AATGTCAGCAACAATGTGACGGGGGCGACAACGCTGTTTTCCGCCGGGTCTGCCTCCGACATCAACCTTGTGCTTTCGGCCAAGGGCAACGGTGCCGTTGTGGCCACAACTCCGCTGCAGGCACCCTCTGTCAGCGTTACCACCAAAATGACTGTGCCCGTTGTGGCCGCAGCCCCAGCGGGGGCCTGCACGGCCGGGCAGATGGAGGTGAGTGGCACGGGCTTTCATGTCTGTGTGGCAGGGGCATGGAAAACAGCCACCTTGCAGTAACCCCGGCGGGGTGACGTCCGGCATGGCCGGGTGATGAGCAGAAATAACAGGGGAGGCTTCGGCCTCCCTTTTTTTATAGAGAGTTTTCAGAACAATGGCTTTTTCAAAAACTGTCACGCTCGGTAATGGCACCGTCGTGGCGTACTGGTCCATTATTTCCATTCAGGCCGTGCTGCTGCCCGCACAGGCGCTGAATGTCTATCTCGGCGGGTTTGTGTCCGAGGCTTATGCCGCCACTGGCAACCCACTGGTGACGCGGTGCTTCCAGTTCAGTGCCACGGATCTGGGCGTGACGGATATTAGCACCGTGACGCAGGCACAGGCTTACACAGCCATTCTGGCCCGGGTGAATGACGCCACCACCGCCGACCCGCTGGTAGATGCCTCCCCGGTAGGTGGCTGACTTAACGACATTCCAAGTGGAGCATCATGATGGATGCATCTGTATCACCCGATCCGCCACTTTCTTTGGATCGTGAATTGGGCCGCCTGGAGGGAAGGGTTGAATCGCTTGAGGCTGCAGTTGAAAAACTCGAAGCTGCCGTACGTTCCCTTCTGTCCATTGTTGATTTTGGCAATCGTGCCATCAGGCTGGTTTATGGAGCAATCGGGCTGATTGGCCTGGATGGCTTGGCTCGTGTCTGCATTGCCCTGGCCCACGCGATGGGGATGCCGCAATGAATGGGCTGAGCAATATTAAGCGCGGCATCGTCATGCCTGTGATGGCCGCATTGGCCCTGCCGGGAGATGCTACAGCCCGCATCCAGCTGATGACAGGCATCGGCAATGTTGAAACGGCCTACCGGACCCGCAGGCAGTATGGCGGTGGCCCGGCGCTGGGCTTCTGGCAGGTCGAGCCACGGACGCATGACGACATCTGGCGCAACTTCCTGCCCGCCCATGCGGCGCTAGCCGAGGTGGCGCGCCGGTATCTGCCCGCAGCCTGCGGGGGGGTGCCCATGGCCGAGGCCATGACGGAGTCTGACAGCTATGCGGCCTGCGTGGCCAGCCTTGTTTTCTATCGCTCCCCTACGGGCCTGCCGGTTCGTGACAATGCCCGCGCCCAGTGTGCGGCCTGGAAGCAGGCCTACAACACGGCGGCCGGGGCCGGGCGGGTGGACGCGAACCATATTTCGGCCTTCCAGGCTGCTATCAGCGCATGAGGAATAACTATGCCCGATACACCGGATAAAAAAACCACGGCCGTTCAGACGGCTAAGGCTGGGGGGATTGCAAGCACGCTCTTGATCGCCCTGACACAACTTCCCGATCCCTATTCTGCCTGGGTCGGCTACGGACTGATCGCTGTGGGTGCGATTGGCCTGGTGAGTACCCAGATCCCGGCACCACCGGTGGGGTCTAAACTTTGGCCTCTTTATCGCGTGCTGAGCTTTGTTGCCGCGAATTGGGGGCAGGCGGTTAACGCCGGAATGTCACTCCGCAAGAAGGGTGTAACGAAATGAACAGTCTGTCCCGCCGCAATTTCCTGCGAACCTCTGCGCTAGTCGGGGCAACCGCCCTGACAGCCTGCACCGTTGCCACTAACGGCAGCACAACCACCGTCACGCTCAACACGGCCAAGGTCAAGGCCTACGGGCAGGCGGGCGTTAACGCCATCGCCACGATCCTGAGCATCACCGCGATTGCATCAGCCATGGGTGCGCCTGCGGTGGCTCTGATCGAGACGGCTGGAACGGCCCTTGCTGCCAGCCTGACTGCGTTTTCCAGTGCCACCAATGGCACGCTGACCATCACGTATGACGATACGAACTGGAAAACCAAGGTCGATACGATCCTGGTTGATCTCAACAGCGTTGCCACAGCCCTGCGGTCTGGCCTGACTGCCGCTCAGTCCACAGTGACAAGCACGATCATCAATACCGCCATCACTATCTTCAATTCCCTACTGACGGTGCTGGACGCGTTCATGGGCGTTCTGGGCATCAGTCTTTCCAGCGTGTCTGACGAGCAGGAGGCGACTGCTCTTAAGACGCTTGCGGTTACTCAGTGACGCCTGACTTCGAGTGCGGAATGATTGCCGGGGGTGCATCTGTCGGCCTCGGCACTCTCCTGCTGGCGCTTGTATGGCGCTGGCGGGCGAGCGCAGGGAGCTTCTGGGGGCAGCTTACGAAAGGGCAGGATGATGCGGATTAAGGCGCTTTCCTGCCTGCTGGCCCTCTCTGCCTGCGCCAATGTCCCACTACAGGCCAAGCATGACTTGCTGGGCATAGCCCGCTCAGACCTCATCGCCTGCGCTGGCGTGCCGGACAACCGGGAGACCGTGCCGGACGGCGAGGTATTGCAATGGCGGCAGGATCAGCAGGTGCAGGGGCCGTTTACGCTCAAGGGGCCTATGTCGCTGGAACTGGACCTATCCGGCCACGGCACTTGCCACTTTGTCGCCCGGTTGCGGCGGGGGCGGGTGGCGCAGGTGGAATACACCGGGCCGAGCGGGACTCTGTTGGGGCCGTATTCGGCTTGTCGGCCTTTGGTGTTGGCCTGCGAGCGGTTTGTTAGGAGGTGACGGGCTTCCATCGCCTGCGGCGGCTCCGTCACGGCCTACCTCTGCCGGGAGCGACCCGAACTATCTGTGCGGCCGTCAAGCAATCCTTGACGGCTGGAACCTGAAACTGGTTGCCGTCTCTCCGGCTGTCACGGCATCCGCCTTCCGTCCTCGGCATGCTCGGCCGGAAGGGACGGGTTCCACAAAGGGGTGCCGCCCTACCTAAACTCCGCATTGGTTGCAGGGGCAGGGTTTGAACCTGCGGCCTCTTGGTTATGAGCCAAGCGAGCTACCGAACTGCTCCACCCTACGTCATGTTGCTACGGACCGGGCTTGATACCGACTTTCTCTGCGAAGGGAGAGCTTTCCTTGACCGTCGAAACAGGCTCAGCCGGAAGAGTTCCCGCGTTTCCTTCAACGCCGCCACAGCCCCACAATCGTAGTGCTGTTTGGGACCAGGTACAAGAAAAAAGGAATCGGAAAAAGCGGCACGGATTTGGCACGGATTTATATGTACCGAGGCGTACTCTTGCGTACCGAAATGGACTAATATGACTTTTGGGAAACAACCGGAAACCACGTAAAAGTCGCACAAAACTGCGTTTTATCGTGGTGGGTGCGACAGGGATTGAACCTGTGACCCCCGCCGTGTGAAGGCGATGCTCTACCGCTGAGCTACGCACCCGGTTTGTGAGGCAGTTTCTATCGCTCCTGACGGCTTCTGGCAAGAGCAAAAAATGACAAATTTTAAAAATCAGGCAGGTGGATACGGCAGAGCCTATCTGTCGTATCCACCTGTACCATAGCTTGGGGTGAGAGTTCACCCCAAGCCTTGCCAAGAGGCGTTATTTCAGAAAGCCAACCAGCTTTTCAGCTTCAGAAACAATGGGTTCAGCAATAGCGCTGGCACGTTGTGCACCACTGCGGAGGGTTTGCAGCAGGTGGGTCTCATCTTGCAGCAGACGGGTGGTTTCCTGCCCTATGGGGGCAATGGCGTTGACCACAACCTCGGTCAACGCGGCTTTGAAGGGGCCAAAGCCCTGGCCCTGATGGGCTTCGAGCACCTGCTCCACTGTCATGTCTGCCAGGGCAGCGTAAATGGACACCAGGTTTCTGGCTTCCGGCCTGTCGGCCAGCCCGTCGGGATGGGCGGGCAGGGCATCGGCATCTGTTTTGGCACGGCGGATCTTGAGGCTGATGGTGTCAGCATCATCCGTCAGTTCAATACGGCTCTGCGCGGAGGGGTCAGACTTGGACATTTTCTTCGTGCCGTCCCGCAGACTCATGATCCGTGCTGCCGCAGGCGGGATCAGGGCTTCCACCTGCGGGAAAAAGTCCACCCCATAATCATGGTTGAACTTTTGGCCAACATCGTTGGTCAGTTCCAGGTGCTGCTTCTGGTCTTCACCAACAGGCACATGGGTGGCTTTGTAGGCCAGAATGTCCGCAGCCATCAGGTTGGGGTAAACATACAGGCCCGATGAGTGGTTTTCCCGGTCCTTACCTGCCTTGTCCTTGAACTGTGTCATACGGTTCAGCCAGCCAAGGCGTGTGACACAGTTGAAAATCCAGCCCAGGCGGGCATGGGCGGACACGGCAGACTGGTTGAACAGAACGTGCTTTTGCGCGTCAATCCCCGCCGCAAGCAGGATGGCAGCCTGTGTCAGCGTGTGCTTGCGCAGTTCATCCGGGTTTTGCCACACTGTAATGGCGTGCATGTCCACAAGGCAGAAAATGCACTCATAGTCAGCCTGCAGGCTGACCCAGTTGCGGATAGCCCCCAGATAGTTGCCAAGCTGGGGAACCCCGGAGGGCTGGATACCGGAAAAAATACGTTGCATGGAAAGGGTCGCTGTCTTCTGTATGAAACCAAAATTCAGGGAATGGGGTGTGCGCTATTCAGAGCTTCGCGCTCCGAGGCCACTTTGCCAGCCGATTTCCGCTCAGCACGGGCTGTCGCAATATCGGCGGCTGTCATGGGGCTGGCGACTTTTGGGTCACCGCGGGCAGAAAGCCAGTTGAGGATACTGGCCACCTCGGCATCCGTCAGGTAGCGGAAGGGCGGCATTTCGGCATTATAGGGTGCGCCGTTGGCCTTGATGGGGCCGCTGACACCATTCATCAGCACATCTGCAAGGTAACGGCGGCCTTCAGGCGTGCTGGCGATATGGTTGATACGGCCGACAAGCGGCGGTACGGAGCCTGGCATGCCATCGCCACCATGGTGGCAGATGCCGCAGTTGCTGCCATAAAGGCTTTTGCCACTTTTGGGGGAGCAGCCTGCCACCAGCAGAGCCAGGCAAAGGAGAGCCGCCCCACGCTGGGTGGTGCGGCGCAGAACCTGCCAACGCGCCTTTTCCACATCAGGGCGCGGAAAAGGGCGTCGGGGCAGGTCAGGGTGTTGCATGCGCGTGCTCGACACCCAGCAACTGGATACGGAAAATAAGCGGGCTGTCAGCCGGGATAACCCCCATGGACTTGTGGCCATAGCCCAGTTCAGCCGGGACATAGAGCATCCAGGTATCACCCACCCGCATCATGGGCAGGGCTTCCATCCAGCCTTTGATCAGGCCATCCAGCGGCATCTGCATATAGGCGCTGCCGCCGTGCTGGTCGGAACTGTCAAAAATGGAGCCATCGGGCAGGCGGCCTTCATAGATGATCATGAGCATATCGCCCTTCTGGGGCTGCTCACCATCTTTGGGGCCGGATTCCACAACCTTGTAAGCCAGTCCGTCAGGCAGGGTCTTCACCCCTGGCTCCGCCCGCAGCTTGGCCATCTGCTGGACCGGGGTCAGTTCATCTTCTGTGGTGTCCTTATGGGACCCGCAGGCTGCAACTGAGACAGCCATGCTGGCCACCAGCAGGCAGGGAAGAAAGCGACGGAACATGGTCTCACAACTCCTCAGGTAGGGGTGGCGGTAAGGTGGGCGCTTTACAGCGCGCCACCCTTGCGACCGATCTGCGCGCCCAGCCGCAGACGCAGGGCGTTGAGCTTGATAAAGCCCTGAGCGTCTTCCTGATTATATGCGCCTTCGTCATCTTCAAATGTGACAACGCGCGTATCGTACAGGCTGTTGGCGCTCTCACGGCCAACGCAGATCACATTGCCCTTGTACAGCTTCAGCCGCACACGCCCCGTTACGGACTGCTGGGAGGCATCAATCAGTGCCTGCAACATCCGGCGCTCGGGCGAGAACCACAGGCCGTTGTACAGGATGGAGGCGTAACGCGGCATCAGGCTGTCCTTGAGGTGCATGGCCTCACGGTCCAGAGTGATGGATTCAATGCTGCGATGGGCCGCCAGCAGGATGGTGCCGCCGGGTGTTTCGTAAATCCCGCGCGACTTCATGCCCACAAAACGGTTTTCCACCAAGTCCAGACGGCCAATACCGTTGGCCTTGCCCAGCTCGTTCAGACGGGTCAGCAGGGTCGCGGGGGAGAGCGCCTCACCATTGATGGCCACCGGGTCACCGCTGACAAAGTCAATGCTGATTTCCGTAGCCTTGTCCGGTGCAGCTTCGGGGGAAATGGTGCGCTGGAACACAATTTCCTCAGGCGGCAGGGCCGGGTCTTCAAGCATTTTGCCTTCGGAGGACGAGTGCAGCAGGTTGGCATCGACCGAGAAGGGCGCTTCACCGCGCTTGTCCTTGGCGATGGGGATCTGGTTTTCCTCAGCAAAGGACAGCAGGCGGGTGCGTGATGTCAGGTCCCATTCGCGCCAGGGGGCAATCACGGTAATGTCGGGCTTGAGGGCATAGTATGCCAGCTCAAAGCGCACCTGGTCATTGCCTTTGCCGGTGGCGCCATGGGCGACGGCATCGGCGCCGACGGCTTCGGCAATTTCAATCTGGCGCTGGGCAATTAGCGGCCGGGCAATGGATGTGCCCAGCAGATACTGGCCTTCATACAGCGTATTGGCGCGGAACATCGGGAAGACAAAGTCTTTCACGAAGGTTTCGCGCAGGTCCTCGACAAAGATTTCCTTGACGCCAAACAGTTCCGCCTTTTTGCGGGCGGGTTCCAGTTCTTCCCCCTGGCCCAGATCGGCCGTGAATGTCACGACCTCGCAGCCATAGGTTTTCTGGAGCCAGCGCAGGATAACGGAAGTGTCCAGCCCGCCGGAATAGGCGAGCACAACCTTCTTGACGTCTTTCTTGGCGGAAGTCGCGGCCATGCGGAAGATCTCCTGATCACGCTCAAAAAATGCTGGTTTCTCTCCTAACATCCCATGGCGCGCGGAGCCAGAGCGCAATCCACCCAAAGGGATGAATTGCCGGGCAAATTCAGTCTTGTGGGGCTGAGGCGCGTGTGCGCTCGCTGGCGGTTTTAAGCTGCCCGCAGGCTGCCAGAATGTCGCGCCCGCGCGGGGTGCGGATGGGGGAGGCAAAACCCGCGGCCATGACAATGTCGGCAAAGCGGTTCTGCTGTTCCCGCGTGGAGGGCTTGTAGGCGCTGCCGGGCCACGGGTTGAAGGGAATCAGGTTGACCTTTGCAGGAATACCCGAAATCAGCCGCACCAGTTCGCGCGCATCGGCCTCGCTGTCGTTGACCCCGCGCAGCATGATGTATTCAAACGTAATGCGGCGGGCGTTGCTGGCGGCTGGGTAACGGCGGCAGGCGGCCAGAACTTCCTCAATCGGGTATTTCCGGTTCAGGGGCACAATTTCATCACGCAGGTCGTTGCGCACGGCATGGAGAGAGACCGCAAGGTTGATCCCAAGCTCATCCCCACAGCGGTCCATCAGCGGCACAACACCAGAGGTGGACAGCGTGATCCGGCGGCGTGAAAGACCAATGCCTTCCCCGTCCATGATGATCTTCATGGCCTTGGCGATGTTTTCGTAATTATACAGCGGCTCGCCCATGCCCATCAGCACGATGGTGGACAGCAGGCGGGGCGTTTCCCCCTTGGGGCTGGGCCATTCAGCATAGGAATCGCGCGCGGCCATGAACTGGCCGACAATTTCCGCAGCACCCAGGTTGCGGACAAGCTTTTGCGTGCCTGTATGGCAGAAGGTGCAGGACAGTGTGCACCCGACCTGGGAGGAAATGCAGACAGCGCCCCTGTCTTCCCGCCTGTCCGGGATGTAGACGGTCTCTGCCTCCTGCCCGTCACGGAAGCGGAAGAGGAACTTCCGGGTCTCATCATTGGAGGTCTGGACTGCTGAAGCCTCAGGCCGCCCGATAATAAAGCGTTCGGCCAGTTTTTCCTGCAAGGGGCGGGCAATGCTGCTCATGCGGGAAAAATCGGTTACGCCCTGATGGTAGATCCAGTGCCAGAGCTGCTTGGTGCGGAAAGGCTTTTCCCCGATTTCCAGCAGAATATCCGTAATTTCTTCCCGCGTCAGGCCAACAAGGTCCCGCCGTCCATCGGGCAGAACAGCAGAAGGCGGGCTGAAAAGCGCTGCTTTGGCCAGAATACGCTCTCTTTCCTCGGCGTTCAGCGCTGCAACAGCAGGGGCATCGGCGGGAGAGACAGGCGGTAAAGATACGGAAGACGACATGACAGACTGCACTATGACGGGGAGGAGGAGCGTGTCTATAACAACAAAAGAGGCTGGCAGATACCAGCCTCTTGTTTCTCGTTCCTCTTTTTAACCCGACTGTGCCCCGTTAAGGGGTGGCTGGGTGGTCTTTCAGGGCCGTGCGCAGCCAAGGCTGCATATGCACCTTGGCGATGTCGATATTGTCCAGAATCATGCCAATGGTCTGGGCGGAATACGCATCAGGTTTGGTATCGGGGGAAATGGGGAAGGCCGGGCGCGCAATGTCGAGTGTCATGGCCGGGCCTGTCTCAGCCGGTGTTTCGACTGTGGCGGTTACCGGAGTGTACCCGTCGGAGCTGATATCGGCCACAACATGCAGGGTTTCACTGGCGGGGTGCTGGCCAAAATACAGATAGGCATAGGTGGCAGCTGCGGACAGCACATCTTTCAGTGTTAGCCTGTAGGGGTTTTCGGCGCCTGCCTTGCGGGCGTGCAGCACGGCGGGGTCTGCCTGAATGGTCAGGGTGCTGGTCTGGACATTGTCCTGAAGCACCAGCCCTTCCTGCGTATAGTTACGCAGAAGGGAAAGATTGCCTGCCTGCACGGGGGCGGTGGCAGACGTTGTCAGGGCGGTGGAATGTCCCACTGGCGCGGCCTGTGCAATGCCGGTCGCGCCGGTCATACAGGCGATACTGAGCAGGGCAGCAAGTTTGCGCATAGTGGTGTTGCCTCCTTGATGGCGGACTAAGCCATTCGTTTCGTCTCACATAAGTGTGACAAAAAAAATGGCCGTCTGCCATGTGAAAAACGGGCATCGACCTGAAATTAAAATTTAACATTGTAGCGGGACGGCAGGCATGTCCGGCACGGCTGTGACGCACTCTGTAGTATGGCTGGAGGGCAGGGTGCCCTCGCTTACCACTCTGGTGAACAGCCCCTCAGACAGAAAAATGCAGGTGCCTGATCGGGTTGGCTAAAATCTGATTTCAGGTCTCAGCCGTCATCGGAGTGCGCCGTGCTGCAATCAGGAATTCCCTGTTACCTTCCGGCCCGGTAATGGGACTGGCCTCGATGCCCAGTACCTGCCAGCCGGGCAGGGCGCTCCACCATTCATGGATGGTGGCACATACGCTTTCATGCACGGCTGGATCGCGCACGACTCCTTTGGCACCAATCTGAGCCCGACCGGCTTCAAACTGAGGTTTTATCAGTGCCACCGCCCAGGCATCGTCCGCCGCCAGAGCCAGGGCCGCAGGCAGAACGGTTTTCAGACTGATAAAGCTGGCATCGCAGACAATAATATCCGGTGCTGTGGGAATAAGGGATGCATCCAGATAGCGGGCATTGCACTTTTCCAGCACGGTTACGCGCGGGTCTGAGCGCAATTTCCATGCCAGTTGCCCGTGCCCGACATCCACGGCGTAAACAGAGCGCGCCCCATTGGTCAGCAGGACATCGGTAAAGCCGCCAGTGGAAGCCCCAACGTCCAAGCCAACCCTATCCTGGGCAGACAGGCCAAAGTATTCCAGCGCATGGGCCAGTTTGCAGCCACCTCTGGAAACCCAAGGGTGATCCTGCCCCCGCAACTCCAGCGGAGCCTCTTCTGCCAACTGGTCGCCTGCTTTGGCAATGCGTTTTTCGCCTGAAAACACAAGCCCTGCCATAATCAGGGCCTGTGCTTTGCTGCGGCTTTCTACAAGACCACGATCAACCAGCATCTGGTCCGCGCGCTGTCGGGCCATCTGTTAGCCTAACTGCCCCGCGACATTGACCCCCAGGGCATTGAGAGCGGTTGCGACGATATGGCTGGCGGAGAGCCCTGCCTCGTCATACTGGGCGTTCTGCGTATTGTGGTCGATGAACCTGTCGGGCAGGGTCATGGGGCGGAAGCGCACGCTGTCCAGCAGGCCCGTGCGGGCCAGATGGTGGCAGACGAGGGAGCTGAAGCCGCCTTCGGAGCCTTCCTCGATGGTAATCAGCACCGCATGGTTGCGGGCCAGATTTTCGATCAGGGCCGTGTCCAGCGGCTTGGCAAAGCGGGCGTCAGCCACGGTGGGCGGCAGACCCTGTGCGGTCAGCATGTCCGCAGCCTTCAGGCATTCAGCCAGCCTCGGGCCGAGCGACAGAATGGCAATGCCGCCTTTTTCAGCCCCGCTCTGGGCACGCATCTCGCGGATGATCCGCCCACGCCCGATCTCCAGCACCTGCCCCTGGGCAGGCAGGTCCAGACCAAGCCCGTTGCCACGTGGGTAACGCAGGGCAATCGGCCCGTCATCAAACTCGACGGCGGTGGCTGTCATGTGCAGCAGTTCCACCTCGTCCGACGGTGCCATGATGGTCATGCCCGGCAGGCAGCCCAGATACGCAATGTCGAACGACCCGGCATGCGTGGCCCCATCGGCCCCGACCAGACCGGCGCGGTCAATGCCAAAGCGTACCGGCAGGTTTTGGAGCACCACATCGTGCATCACCTGGTCATAGGCGCGCTGGAGGAAGGTGGAGTAAATGGCGCAGAACGGCCGTAGCCCTTCGGAGGCCATGCCTGCGGCAAAGGTGACGGCGTGCTGCTCGGCAATGCCGACATCGAAAAAGCGGTCGGGGTAGGACTTGGCAAAGGCATCCAGCCCGGTGCCCGAGGGCATGGCGGCTGTAATGGCGGTAATGCGGTCATCCGTTGCGGCCCGGCGCACGAGCTCGCGCGAGAAGACGGAGGTATAGCTGGGCGGACCAGCGGGGCCTTTTGTCTGCTCACCCGTGACGATGTTGAACTTGGCCACCGCGTGATACTTGTCACCCGCCGTTTCCGCCGGGCGGTAGCCATGGCCTTTTTCGGTAATGACATGCAGCAGGATCGGGCCGTTGTCCGTGTCACGCAGGTTGCGCAGGATGGACACAAGCTGGGGCAGGTCGTGGCCATCCACGGGGCCGACGTAGTAAAAGCCCAGCTCTTCAAACAGGGTGCCGCCCGTAATCATGCCACGGGCGTATTCGTCCGCCTTGCGGGCGGTGCGCTCGACCGGGGCAGGCAGCTTTTTAACCAGGCGGCCCGCCAGATCGCGCAGGCCCATGAACTGGCGCGAGGACATTAGCCGCGACAGGTATTTGGACATGGCGCCCACAGGGGGGGCGATGGACATTTCGTTGTCGTTGAGGATGACAATCAGCCGTTCGGCCCCGGGGCCGGCCACGGCGGCGTTGTTCATGGCCTCATAGGCCATCCCGGCGGAGATGGAGCCATCCCCGATCACGGCGATGACATTGCGTTCCTTGTAGGACGGGTCTTCCTCGGCGCGCAGATGGTGGGCCACAGCCATGCCCAGCCCGGCGGAAATGGAGGTGGAGGAATGGGCCGCGCCAAAGGGGTCGTAGGGGCTTTCCGAGCGGCGGGTAAAGCCTGACAGCCCGCCTGGCTGGCGCAGGGTGCGGATACGGTCGCGGCGGCCGGTCAGGATCTTGTGCGGATAGGCCTGATGGCCCACGTCCCAGATCAGCCGGTCATCGGGGGTGTCAAACACCGCGTGCAGCGCTACGGTCAGTTCAATCACGCCCAGAGAGGCCCCAAGGTGCCCGCCCGTGGTCGAAACCGCATCAATCGTCTCGGCCCGCAGTTCATCCGCAACCTGCTTCAACTGCTCAACAGACAGGTTCCGTAGGCCAACAGGCTCGCTCACCCGGTCCAGAACAGGAAAACGCCCATACGTCGGAACTGTGGACGGCGCGTTATGGTCGGCCATGGTTCAGTTCCTCCGTTCGATCACGTAGCAGGCCAGATCGCGCAGGCGGTCGGCGCGGGCACCAAAGGGTGCCAGATCGGCAATGGCTTCTTCAGTCAGGCGGGCAGCTTCGGCGCGGGCGCCATCAATACCTAGCAGGGCGACAAAGGTGGACTTGCCGGAGGCTTCATCCTTGCCTGCAGTCTTGCCCAGTTCCTCGGCGGTGGCTGTGGTGTCCAGAATGTCATCAGCAATCTGGAATGCCGCGCCAATGCGGGTGCCGTAGGAGCGCAGGCGCTGGCGCAGATCAGGGCTGGCCTGCCCCAGAATAGCACCGGCTTCAGCGGAATAGCGGATCAGGCAGCCGGTCTTGAGGGCATGCAGGTGGCGCACTTCCTCCAAAGGCAGGGCGCGGCCTTCACCATCCATGTCAATCATCTGGCCGCCGACCATGCCTGCGGCACCCGAGGCCTCGGCAAATGCGCTGATCAGGTCGATCCGCACATCGGCGCTGGCGTGGGTCGCACTTGCGGCCAGGATTTCAAACGCCTTGGTCTGTAGGGCATCGCCAGCCAGAATGGCTGTGGCCTCATCAAACTTGCGATGGGTGGACGGCTGGCCACGGCGCATGTCGTCATCATCCATGGCGGGCAGGTCATCATGCACGAGGGAGTAGGCGTGCAGCATTTCCACCGCAGCGGCCACGCGTGCGGCCTGCGCCTGCGGGATGTCGAACAGCCCTGCCGTGGTCACGGCCAGATAGCCGCGCAGGCGCTTGCCACCACCCAGCGTGGCGTAGCGCATGGCTTCCAGCAGGCGGGCGTCGCCCCCGGTCGTGGGGGGCAGCAGGGTGTCGATCGTGGTTTCGATCACACAGGCCCGATCGCTGATATCCTGACGGAGCAGGGCACCATTTTGGGTCAGGCGGGTCAGGGGGGAGAGTGTCGGGTCAGTCATTGACGTCTTGGTCCATAGGTTTCATGTCCAACGACCCGTCGGACCGTTGCACGATCGCCTGCACGCGGGCTTCTGCCTCGCTCAGTCTGGCTTCACAGTGCTGCCGCAGCGCCGCGCCGCGTTCATAGGCCGCGATGGCGTCTTCCAGTTTCATCTGGCCACCTTCGAGGCCGCGCACAATCTTCTCCAGTTCGGAGAGCGCATCCTCAAAAGACAGTTTGGTGATGTTGTCCGGCATGACGCTGGCGTTCCTATCCATCGTGAAGGGGATGCCAATACCCCGAGAGAGCGGTGTCTGCCAAGTGCTGCATCTGGCGTGGGGGAGGGAAATTCAGTCTGCCTGCCCTGTGCTGGCGTCGGCCCGGCGTTTGATGGTGAAGGCGAACACCCCGGCCTGGTCCGTGCAGGCCACAAGGGCGTGGCCTGTCTCGCGGCAGAAGACCTGGAAATCGGAGACGGAGGCTTTGTCTGTTGCCAGTACACGCAAGCGTGTGCCGGGTTCCATGCTCCGCAGCAGGCGGTTGGCTTTGAGCACGGGCAGCGGGCAGGTCAGGCCACGTGCATCCAGAACGGTTTCACTCATCGGGGCTCCTCGGACAACGCGAAGCGGGAACGGGTGAGGGCAGTGATAGCCCAAACCCGCCTGCTTGCCAAAGGCCGCCCGGACGGGTCAGGTGCCCTCAGCCCAGGCGCTGAGGGCGAAAGCCGGTTGCAACCACATAGAGCTCGGCTGAATCCTTGCGGCTTGCGGGGGGTTTGGCATGACGGACCTGTGCGAAGGCCTGCTTGAGAACATCCAGCATGGCTTTTTCAGCACCGCCCTGAAACACCTTGGCAATAAAGCCGCCGCCATCGGCCAGAATTTCACACGCGAAATGCAGGGCTTCCTCCGCCAGACCGATAATGCGGATATGGTCGGTAGGGGCATGGCCTGTGGTGTTGGGGGCCATGTCGGATACAACAAGGTCGGCCTTGCCGCCAAGCATGGAGGTCAGGCGTTCGGCCATGCCGGGGGTGGTGAAGTCCCCTTCAATAATATCCGCGCCGGAAACGGGCTCCACGGGCAAAAGATCAACACCGACAACATGCTGTGCCCCGCGTTTGACCAGAACCTGCGTCCAGCCCCCCGGTGCGGCCCCAAGGTCCACCACTTTCATACCGGGTTTGATCAGGTGGAAGCGGTCATCCAGTTCAATCAGCTTGAATGCCGCGCGGGACCGCCAGCCCTGCTTGTGGGCGGCCTGCACGTAAGGGTCGTTGAGCTGGCGTGCCAGCCAGCGCTGCTGTGCGGTTGTCCGCCCGCGCGCGGTGCGGAGCGAGACTGTCTGGGCGCGTATTTTCTGGGGTGCGTCCGAATCGTCCTGCCCATGCTGGGCACCAGGCGTGACGCTGCTTTTGCGCGCACGACCGGGCACCCGGAGTGTGGAGGAAGTAGATCGGGAGGAGCGTTTCTTGCCGTCGCTCATAAACCTGTAGCCTGCATGGGGGGGGTGGAAAAATGCCGCCGGGCCGCAGTTGGTCTGTAAGACCTGCGGACGGGGGCGTTGCTGCGGATCATGCGCGAAATCATGCCGTCCCGTAACCCCCTGTCGGCCACGATCACGTCTTCAACCGGCCATACGTCATGAATGGCCTCAAAAATAGCACAGCCGGGCAACACAAACGGAGCGCGATCCGGCCCGATGCAGGGGTGCTGCTCAATGCCGGAAAGCCCCATCTGACGGAGCTTGCGTACAGCCAGACGCGCACTGGCGGCGGGCAGCAGGGTGCCATCCACGGCTGTGCGGGCATAGCGGGGGAGGTTGAGGATCAGGCTGGCCAGTGTGGTTACTGTACCACTGGTGCCGATCATGCGTGTCTGTTTGCGCCGGATTTCCGAGCCAATCCGGTGTACATTTTCAAAATCCTGCAAAAAGGAGCGGGTATAGTCCACCATGTCCCGGTAGGCGGTGTCTGTCAGGGCCGAGACAGGGCCAAACTGCTCCCACAGCGTGATCACGCCAATCGGCAGGCTGAGGTAGCCGATCAGGGATTCCGTCTGGCGGTTGGCTTCCGTGCGGACCCAGGCGATTTCGGTTGAGCCGCCACCGATATCAAACAGAAGAGCCCGGTTGCGTGGCTGGCCAAAGCGCCTGTCGTGCAGCAGGGCGGAGCAGCTTTCTACCGCCAGTGATGCTTCTTCCCGACCGGAAATAATGTCGATGGCAACACCGGTCTCATTCTGCACCTGTCGCAAAAAGGCGCGCCCGTTCGTGGCCCGGCGGCAGGCCTCGGTCGCAATGGCGCGAATTTCACGTATGGGCCTGCGACCCAGGCGCTCGGCGCAGGAGTGCAGGGCGGACATGGTCCGGTCCATGGCCGCGGCACTGAGGACACCTGTATGATGTAGCCCTTCACCCAGCCGGACCATGCGGCTGTAGCTGTCAACCACACGAAAGCCGTCCGATGTCTGGGCGGCAATCATCAGGCGGCAGTTGTTGGTGCCCAGGTCCAGAGCGGCAAAAAATGCATCATCATCCCCACCAGAAGGGGAGGAAAAGCGGAGCCTGCCCGGTAGGCCGGGCCAGGGGGAAGCATGGTCCATCTGTCCGGTCCTTGGAATGAGGGTTGATACTGTCTGTCTATACTGAGTGTGCATCCCCTTGGGGACAAGACAAATATGTCATGAGTGTAAAATTCTTTCGAAAGGGGGTTGCAGCCTGTGGGCGGGAGTGATAGTTAACCGCCACCGGCACGGAACAAGGCTGAAACGCTTTGTAAAGTGAAGCCATGCTGGGGGATAGTTTAGCGGTAGAACTACCGGCTCTGACCCGGTCAGCCCTGGTTCGAATCCAGGTCCCCCAGCCAAAATTTCCTTCAAAATATCTTATCCTACCGCAAAGCCTCACAGATATCATCTGTTTGGGCTGGTATGAGCATTTGCGGTGCCGCCTGTTTTACTCAGCGGGCCAGTGTAGGCATTGTATTGCGCTACACCGTTACCCCTGCTGGCTTCTGTCAGGCGGTTTGCGGGCTGCTTTGCCCTAAAATGATCCGGTTACCGGCAACATGACGGAAGGCCCGGTCGCGGCATGTCAGCAGGATAACCTGCATGCGGGTTGCGGCTTCGGTGATAATATCCGTCATCAGGTCCAGACGGGTATCGTCGGAATAGACCAGCGGATCATCAAGGATCAGGGATACGGGCTTGCCCTGTTCTTGCAGCATGTCGGCAAAGGCAATCCTTGTCAGCAGGGCCAATTGCTCCTGTGTGCCGCGCGACAGGCTTGTGCAGACCTCATCCGACCCTGCACGCGTGATTTTTTCAAGCGCTAGATCTTCCGAAAAACCCAGATCGCAGCCGGGTAGCAGTCGCCCGATGTAGGGCTGCATGCGCCGGGCAACGGGGCCGACAAATTTGGCCGAGGTTTCGTTGCGGGCCGTCTCCAGTGTGTCGCGCAGTAGCTTCAGCATGTCTGCTTCCGCCGTGACCTGGTTCAGCTTGATCTGGGCTGTCTGGGCTTCCTCCCGTGCGGTGGCGGCGCGCTCGGCAAGTCCTTGTCCGCCTTCGGTTTCAATAATGCCTTCCAGGCGGGCTATGTCGGTTTCAAGCCGGGTGCGGGCTTCGGCTGCACTTTTGGCGCGGGCCTCAATGGCTTCTATCCTGCGAGTAATGGCGGCCGTATCGTGGGTGGCCGCGTTGCGGGTGGCCTGCTCCAGCGTGACAGCGGCCTGAGTGATATCATGGCGTAGGCGGCGCAGGGTTTCGGTCAGTTCAGGCCATTCGGGGCGGGCCTCAATACTCTCCACCGTCTGAGTGGCATGTTTGACGTCGCTTGTGGTAGCGGCCTCGGCACTGGCCAGAGGGAGGGCGTCGTCATCAGCCCGCCGCAGGGCTTCGAGCGCGCTGGCGAGTGTTCCTTCTGCGCGGGCATAGGCGGTCTCGGCCTCGTCGCGGGCTGTGGTCAGGGCTGGGATGTTGGGTTGGGTGTCTGGCGTGCTGTTCCATGTTGCATCCAGTTCACGCACGAACAGTTTGAGCGCCTCTGGCCCGGCAGCAAGGCTGATGCGTTCATCAGCAGGGGTGGCTGCGGTGATCTGCACCGCCAGCATACGGAGTGTGGTGCTGGCATCGTGCGCGGCCTCATTGCGCGCACGGGCAGCGGCGCTGTCGGGAACCCCCAGATCGTCCAATGCCTGTTGGCGCTTGGTCCGGGCGGCTGCCAGTTCGGTCTGGGCATGGGTGGCTGTGGCGGGTGGGCTTATCAGAATTTCCGCCTGACCAAGGCGCACCCATGTGGGGTGGGTCAGTGTCAGTTCCCCAGGTTGTGCAGGGGCACCATCGATGGTGATGTCGGTCGTCGTGCCGGAAAGTGTTATGCGGGTCTCCCCGGCCTTGGCGATGGCTTGGGCTTCGGCCACTGCACGCTCAAGGCCTTCAAGTGCAGCAAGCTGTGTGGCCGGGATTGCGGTGCGGGCCTGTGCTTGGGCTGTGTGCAGGGCGCGCTCAAGGTCAACAAGAGTATCGTGCCGGGTGCATGCGGCCTGAATGGCAGTGCGGCGCTGGTTGTGGCGGGTGAGTTCCTCCCCCATGCGCAGAGCTGTCTGGGCGGCCTGACGTGCGGTGCGGGCTTGCTCGCAGGCGGTGCGTGCGGTCTGGGCTTTCTGGTTGGCGGTGGCGCGGGCCTCTGCCACAAGCGCGTGGCGGGCGCGGGTCTCGGCCAGTCTGGCGTTGGCGTTGGTCTGTGCTGTTACGGCAGCAGTGTGGCGCTGTTGCAGGTCTTCCAGCGTGCTGAGTCTGGCGTGGAGCGTGTCCAGCTCGGCCTTGCGGGTGGTAAGGATCTGCGCTGCGGCGCGGGCGGTTTCCAGCTCGGTGAGCAGGTCCTTGCGGGTCTGGCTGTCTGTTGTATCTGCCATTTCGCGCTGGAGAACCTTGAGCTGGGTGCGTGTGGTTTCCAGCGCCGTAAAGCTGTGTTCCAGTTGGGTCAGGCGCTCTTCGGCTTTTTGGGCAGCCGTTTGTGTGGCTTCCGCATGGGCCAGCGCCTCGGTCTGGCGGCCGCGTTTTTGGCCGGTCGGGGTCCAGTAAAGGTCGTATTGGGTGTCGATCCGTTTTCTGACCTTCTGGTAGGACTCTCCGCCCATAATTGCGCCGACCTCGGCTTCCAGCATGGAGGTAATGCTGTCGCGCACAATCTGCCCCGGTGCGCTGACGGCAAGGGCTTCGGTCTGGGCCACCCAGAGCAGCCCTAGCGCGCCGTGGGTTGCGGTGTCTCCATTGCGGCTTGTGTCGCGGACAGAGCCTAGCAGGGTATTCAACTGCACTTCGGCCTCTTCGCCCTGGGTGCGGCCTTGTGGCCCTGTCAGTTCAATGGCTTTGCTTTTGAGGAACTGCTTTCTCAGCGACCAAGCAACATGGTTGAGTTCAAAGTCGGCTGAGACTTCCGGCCCTATGGCCTCCCCATGTGGGACATACGATTTAACCAGTTGGGTGCTGGCATTGTAGCGGACAAAAAAGGCCGCTCGCAGCGCATCCAGCACGGTGGATTTTCCGGTTTCATTGGGTTCAATAATAATATTGAGACCATTGGTCAGGCCATCAACAACCAGCGGTGTGCGGAACTTCCGAAACCCGTTGACTGAAAAGCGCCGGATGACAAAGCTCATACCGTGTCCTCGCGGTTGTATTCTATAAACAGGCGCTCCAGCGCGCGTTTGGCGGTCGCGGCGTCCTGCCCACCTTGGGCAATGCGTGCCTCCAGACTGGTAGCCGCGGCACCCAGAACGCCTTCCATGGCCAGTGCGGCCATGTCGTCCGGGCTGGGGCGGCCGACCAGATCATCCGCCCGGACATCGAGGTAGCGCAGCCTGTGGTCGATATCGTTTTCCAACCGTCCCAGGATGGCAATACGGTCGCTCATGCTGGCAATGCCCGCGAGCGAGAGTTGCAGCAATGTCGTGGACGGGTCGGTCTGGGCCAGAAACTGGTCACATTCAATAGTAAAGGCGGGCAGGTCATTGGTCAGCCAGTCCCGTACAAGCCAGGTAAAGCGGCCTGTGCGGAGGGGGGTGACAGTGGGTTCCTGCCCGGGTTGTATGTCCACCATAAGAACATGGCCCGTCTCGGCACTGTGAAAGCGGTCGGTTTCTGGTGTGCCGGAATACCAGGTGCGGCTGTTGACCCGCAGGGCACCGTGCCAGTCGCCCAGGGCCAGATAGTCAAGGTTGGCACGTTGGGCGCGGTCTGGGGCAATCTGGTTCTGGCTTTCCATTTGCGAGCCAAAGTCCCGGATGGACCCATGGGCCAG
Organism: Acetobacter vaccinii; assembly: GCF_008365315.1. Classification (NCBI taxonomy): domain Bacteria; kingdom Pseudomonadati; phylum Pseudomonadota; class Alphaproteobacteria; order Acetobacterales; family Acetobacteraceae; genus Acetobacter; species Acetobacter vaccinii. The sequence continues at coordinate 2,030,475 of NZ_CP043506.1, forward strand.
ACCGATCCGCAGTGTGGCACCGGGTGTTTGCATCTGCTCAAAGGCGTGGGTTGGGTCGTTCAGAGTGTGCCGGTGGATGAGTGGGGCCGGTAAAATCCACACGCCGGGCTCTATTTCCACTGGTGCTGCATCGGTCAGAACACGCACACCTGCGCCAGCGCGACTGCGTACGCGGTCCCACAAACCGCCATTGCGGGCAAAGTCATGGTTACCCGGCAGTAGCCACCAGCGGCAGGCGTGGCGGTTCATGCGTGAGAGGGCTTGCACAATGGTGCGGTCTTCCGGGCCTTCGGTATCAAAAACATCCCCGGCGACCAGAACATGCTGCACACCGGCCTGCGCGGCGGCGGCCCCTATGGTGTCGATGGCATCAAAACGGGCTTCGGTCAGCGCGGCTCTGACTGTGGGGGCAAAGCGGGCAAAGGGTTTGCCAAGCTGCCAGTCGGCCGAGTGGATGATCTTCATGGCCCCATCTAGCCACAGTTTGGCAGGTGTGGCCAGTTGGGGCGCTATGGGCAGCTACCCCTTTGGAATAACCGTAAAATCAGCCCGGCAGTGTCAAATAACCGGATGTTTTCAAGCCGGAGGGTTTTTCGGTCCGCTCGTGGGGGTTGCGGGCGCAATGGCCTCGGGCTGCGGTGGTTTTTTTGTAAAATAATGCTCGATCAGCCAGGGAATACCCACAATCGTATAGTCGAGGATCTGCTGGATGCTGGTCATCATCATCAGGGTTGCAGCCAGTGCCGCCTGTGACACAGACAGCATCTGCGCGGCACTGATGCCAACCCACAGGAACACCATGTCCTTGGTGGGCAGGAAGGGGATTCTGGTAATGACCAGCCGCAGGGTCACAAGGTCGTAGCACAGGACAAGGCTGGATAAGGTGTGGGAGTAGTACAGCACCAGCCCTTCCAGCACGAAGGTCAGGGCACTGCGCAGCAGATGCAGCAGGAAAACAATGGAAACCTGCTGCCGGGAAAGCTGGGTCGCCAGTTTGTTACCACCGATCAGCAGCAGGGCAGGCAGCACGGGCAGGAAGATCAGCAGGATGGCCCACCAGTGCAGGTGCCCCAGCAGCGCGTGGGTCATATCCGGGTGGGTGGAAAACAGCAGGAGAGCAGCCCCCAGCACAACCACAAAGCCCGCAGCCCCGGACAGCAGGGCGGAGTCCTTGATGGCGTGGAAAAGCTGGGTTTTGGTCAGTTCCCTCTGTCGGGTCATCCACATATAGAAGTAGGATTCCCCGGAATATTCGATGAAAGTCGCGTTCAGGACGCGCTTGCGCAGGAATACCATCAGGGGCGCTGTATGCCGGTGGCCCAGAAGGAAGGAGAATATCCGCTTTTCCGTCATGGGCAGGAGCAGGAACAGCGGAATTTGCAGGATATAGAACATCGGGCTGCGTGGCAGCGCATGCACAAGGTTTTGCAGGCCAATCTGCTTGAGTTTGAGGGCGATGGCGCCGATCAGCAGCAGGGGAAAGCCAATGCGGAAAATTTTTATGACAATCCCATACAATTTTTGAACAGGCTGGGGGGTCCTGAACATGGCAACCTTTCTTGTGGAGACGCAGCACCAACTGGTAGAGGGCTAGGGGAGCCTGAGGGTGAAGGCGGGTCGCACATGCGGCTCGCGGTGATGGGCGGGAATAAGCCATGCCCGCCTGATGAAGCCAAGGCCATAAAAAGCCGGAGGTTAATTTAATTTGAACTCCGAGAGGGAAGTGGTATACGACGCATGACATCAAACAATAGCAGCCTAATATGTGTTCTGCTTTGCATGAATACGAGGTCTTCTGCTTGATGGAATGTAGCAAAAATAAGATATGCGCCTTATTTTTGACTTGGCCCTCTGCATATATTTCTGAAAACAACTGTAAGATAGCAAGAGTCTCATGCAGGTAATGGAATACGATACTCTGTCGGCCGATGCTCGCCTTATTGATCCTGCTCTGGACGATGTGGGTGACTTCACCTTTCCTGCTGTCAACGCGCCACCGCGCAGGCCCATGCGTGTTGCCCTTGTCGCCAGCTCCTACAACTACATCCGCGACGGGGTGGCGCTGACCCTCAACCGCCTTGTGGCGTATCTGGAAAAAGCTGGCGTAGAAGTGCGGGTTTTCTCACCCGTTAAAAAGAAGCCTGCCTTCCAGCATAACGGCATTGTTGTGCCGGTTCCCTCCATACCCATTCCGGGCCGGTCGGATTATCGTCTGGCGTTTGGCCTGCCGTATGAGGAACTCCGGGCTTTTCAGCCCGATATCATGCATGTTGCTCTGGCTCCGGACTGGCTGGGTTTTTCCGCCCTGCGGGCCGCGCGCAAGCTGGGTATCCCGCTCGTGGCGTCCTACCACACGTGTTACGAAACCTATCTCGAACACTATGGCGTGGCCGCTATCTTCAAAAAACTTATGACAAAGTATCTCAATTATTATTACGCTTCATGTCGGGAAGTGTACGTGCCGACACAGGCCATGATTGATACGTTCCGGCGCGACGGCATGCGTGATAACTTTGTGCTGTGGCAGCGTGGGGTGGATATTGACCGCTTTAACCCCAAAAAACGCTCGCAGGAATGGCGGCAGTCCCTGGGGATCGGGCCGCAGGAAAAGGTGGTGCTGTTTGTCTCCCGCCTTGTGCGTGAAAAACAGGTCGCCACATTGGCCTCCACCTTTGCGCTGCTGCGCCAGCAGGGTGTTGCTTTCCGCAGTGTGATCGTGGGTGATGGCCCCGAACGGCAGATGCTGGAGCAGTCCTGCCCCGACACTATTTTTACCGGCACCTTGCAGGGTGATGCTCTGGCGCAGGCCTATGCCTCGGGCGATGTGTTCATGTTCCCCAGCGATACGGAAAGCTTTGGCAATGTCACGCTGGAAGCCATGGCGTCGGGCCTGCCGTGTGTCTGTGCGGATGCAACGGGCAGCAGCTCCCTTGTGGTGGATGGCGTAACGGGCTTTCTGGCCAAGCCGCGGAATACCGAAAGCTTTACCGGGTATGTGCGCCAGTTGCTGGAAGATCAGACACTGCGGCAGACCATGGGCCTTGCGGCACGGCAGCGTAGCCTTGCGTTTTCATGGGAAGTGCCCATGGCAACCGTGCTGAAGCATTACAGGGCGCTTGTAGGTGGGCAGTACGTTTGAAAATCGCTGATATTTCAGAATTTTATGCTCCAAAAGGTGGGGGCGTTAAAACCTATGTGGAGGCCAAGTTCCGGGCGGCGGAAAGGATGGGGCATACCCTCGTCCTGATCGCTCCCGGTGCGGAAGACCGGGTCGAACCCCGGCCCGGTGGGCGTATTGTGTGGGTGCGTAGCCCTGTTCTGCCGCCAGACCCCAAATACCGCATGTTCTGGAAAGCCGCGCCCGTATGGGCCGTGCTGGACCGGGAGCAGCCTGATATTGTGGAAGGGTCATCTCCCTGGCGTGGGGGTTGGCTGGCTGGCAAATGGTCAGGTCGCGCGCCGCGTGTCCTGTTCATGCATGCTGACCCTGTAGCCGTTTACCCGCAGACATTCCTTGGCGGTTTCCTGCCCGAAGCGCGGATAGACAGGCTGTTTGGATGGTTCTGGTCGTATCTGCGACGGCTTGATGCCTCTTTTGACCGGTGTGTGGTGGCTGGGCAATGGCTGGCAGACCGTTTTGCCCGCCACGGCCTCCGCAAGCTGGAAGTTGTGCCGTTTGGGGTCGAGGCGGCAGACTTCAGCCCCGCCCTGCGTGATGACACCGTGCGGGCAGACATGCTGCGGGCCTGTGGGCTGGATAGCAGTGCTGCGTTGCTGGTTGTTGTGGGGCGGCACCACCCTGAAAAGCGGGTGCCGTTGCTGATGCGTGCTGTTGCCCGTGCCCAGCAGACCCGCCCCGTGGGCCTGTATGTGATTGGCGATGGGCTGATGCACGATCAGATCCGCAAGCAGGCGTCCGGGCTTGCGCATATTCATGTAGCCGGGGCGGAAACAAACAGGCACAAGTTGGCGCAAATGCTCGCCAGTGCTGATGCGCTGCTGCATGGCTCCACGGCTGAGACATTCGGCTTTGTGGTCGCAGAGGCATTGTGCTCCGGCACACCCCTGATTGTGCCAGCAGCCGGTGGCGCGGGAGATCTGGCCCGCCCGGCCTATGCCGAAACCTATAGGCCCGGTGATGTTGAAGACGCAGCCCGCGCGATTGAGCGCCTGTTGTCACGCGACCGGGCGGAAATGTCGGCCAAGGCGCGGACAGCAGGGCTGGAGCTGGGGGGGATGGACCGGCATTTCGCGCAGTTGTTTGCGCTATATGCCCGTATCATCGCAGAAGGCAGAGCCTGAGAAGGGTGAGGGGGCTGCTCAGGCAGTCCCCTTTTGCCTCCGCACTATCACGATCATTGCAATAATCAGCCCGCACGGCACAAGCGATACCGCCAGCCATGCCGGGGTTACATTTGTCTGCCCCAGCAGCAGGCAGATGCGTGTGGCAACATGGGCGGCATAGCCCCATGCTAGGATTGTCGCGGCGACCAGCCCATCGGGCGCATAGGGCAACCGAATACCGCATAGGATACAGGCCAGCGCCGCCATGATGGTGGGCAGAATGAGGGTCGAATACAGCATGGCCAGTCGGGTACGATAGTGTGCTGCGTCATACCCTTCGCCATCATGATGGGCCAGTTTGCGAAGGGTCTGGAGTGTCAGATACTGCACATCCACCCCATAGACACTCAGCCAGAGTGGATAAATGCTCAAGGTCACTGTCATTTCCCCAGCGGGGAAAGGCAGGAGCATATCTGTCTGCTTCTGCCCGTTTTTCCAGACCAGAGGCGCATCAAGCCGCCAGCGGGATGAGTGGGGAATGGGCGTTGCCACCGGTGCCTTGATGATCTCATCCATCAAAAAGCGGGGGTCAAAGCGGAAAACCGTTATATCCCGCAACGTCATGGGAGGCTCGTAGGCGATATGGGCTGAGACAAGCCCTTCTGGCGTATCAATCCAGACAAGGTCGCTGATCCGGTTCCGGTCAAGGCGCAGGGCGTCCCGGCCAAGTCCTTCGTGAATCTGCTCGCGCATGCTGGCGGGGCTGAGCAGGCCATCAAGTGTAAAGGTGACTGGCCCGGCCAGCAGCCCGAGCAGAATGGCCGGGCACAGGCTTTTCAGTGGCGAGCGGCCGGTGTTGGCGACCAGCAGCCGTTCCCCGTTGCGGGTGTGGGTGATTTCAACCATCCACACCGCCAGAAATGTTGCAAAGGGCAGCAGCGGGGCCAGCAGATGGGGCGAGCGCAGAAGGCAGAAAACAACCAGATTGCGGAGGGCATTGCCTGATTTTGCGGCGATGACGGTATCAATCTGCGGCCACAGGTCGATGGTCAGGGCAATGGACAGCAGGACAGACACAATCATCAACAGGCCGCGCAGGTAGGCGGCCAGCATAAAGCGCGTATAGACCCCAAAGGGTGCCAGACAGCATGACAGTCGCGGGGCAGTCCCAGACGCAGGTGTGTCGAGGAGGGGGGGCTGGGACATGGCTTTCTCTCAGGCCCGGTAAAGCTGGGGCAAAAGCAGGCGGCTGTTACTGCGGGTCAGCCCCGCCAGCAGCAGTGCGGCCAACAGGCCGGTCAGAACCAGCAGAACGCCCAGTTCCACCATCAGCCCCAGGTGCACGACCAGGCGCAGCAGCCATTGGGTGGCCACATTGCAGGCCAGCAGCGCCATGCAACAGATGGGCAAAGCCAGTGTGCGGTTACGCGGGCTTGTCTGGCCAATAGCTACCAGAGCCATCAGCGGGGCCAGCAGGCACAGTAACGCACGGGACAGACGTTCCCCCACAAGGCGAACAGCGGTTTCTTTGGTGGTTGTTTTCTGTATGGGCAGCAGCAGTTCGGGCAATGTCAGTTCGGTGCCGCTGGAATGTCGGGGCGGAAAGGGCAGAATATCATCAAGGCTGATGAGCTTGCGTGCGGTTTCAGCATACAAGGCGTCTTCATCAGCATTGCCCGATGCAGGTGGCTGAGGGGTGCAGCACGGGGCATCAGACTGGGTCTGTTTTCCCGAACTGGTGACAAAGATACGTGATGTCATGCGGCTGAGGCTGACCCCGAGCAGTTTTTGCGGGGCCGAGCCAATGGCGTGCATGCCATGAGCCTGAATGACCCGGAAATGCGTGCTGTCGATGGGTTCGTACAGAAAAATAGCCTGTCGGCTGTCAGCCTCGGCCTGATCCGTGCTGGCCTTGGGCTGTTTGGGAATAAACAGCACCCGGGTACCAGACTGGAACAACTGGCTTTGGGGCGAGGGTGTAGTCAGGTGATGGTAGGCCGCGTGGAACAGCACCACCCGCTGGGCATACAGGGCAAGCGGGTTGATAAAGCCCGATGCCAGCAGTGAGACACTCAGCCCCAGGGCGGCAATCATGGCCGGTGGCCGCAGGAAGGCGGAGGGGGACAACCCGCAGGCACTAAGCACAAGCAACTCGCGGTTTTCGCGCATGTCCAGCACGGTTCGGTATACTGCCACGGTAATGGCTAGCGGCAGGCCAAAGTCCAGAATCTGGGGGGCGGTCAGCAGGAACACCATTAGCGTGTCCCACAAGGACGCATGGTTGCGAATGGCATCGCGGAAGATCATGGGAAACCGCTCGGCCAGAAAAATGGCCTCAACCATTGCCAGTGCCGCGGCAGCCTGAAGAATAACAGGACGGATGAACTGGTTGACATACAGCAGGTCCAGCCATGTCATGGTGCGCTTGATCATGCCGCGCCAAGGTGCCGGGCTGGTCGGAGGGGCTACGGCTGTGTCTGGTGCTGTCACAGGACAACTCCCCGTCCAAGGTAGGCGCGCTGTACGTCTTCGTTATTCACCAGTTCTGCGGGGGTGCCCTGGGCCAGTATGCCCCCAGCCTCCACCACATAGGCGCGGTCCACCAGGCGCAGCATGTCCACAGCACTATGGTCCGTAATCAGGACCGACATGCCCGTTGCGGCCAACTGGCGCAGGAGGGCGGCGACGGTGCCCACATTGAGCGGGTCCACCCCGGCAAAGGGTTCATCAAACAGGGCGACAACCGGGGCGCAGGCAACGCAGACTGCAATTTCACACCGGCGGCGCTGCCCGCCAGACAGCATGCCCGTGCGTTTGTCACGCACACTGGCAAGGTCAAACTGCGCCAGAAGCTCATCAATCCTGGCTTTACGGCTTGCGCGCGAGAGGGGGCGTGTTTCCATGACCAGGGCCAGCGTTGCCTGCACGGTCAGCGTGCGCGGCAGAAACGAGGCCTGAGGCAGGTAAGCTAGCCCATGCAGGGCGCGCCGGTGGAAGGGCATGTGGGTGACATCTACACCATTGAGCGTCACCTTGCCCGAATTGGGGTGCAGGATACCTGTCAGCAGCTTGAAGGTGGTGGATTTACCCGCCCCGTTGGGGCCAAGCAGGCCCACAATCTCACCTTGACCGACCCTGAGGCTGATGTTTTCGACAATGCGTTTGCTGCCGATGGATTTTACAAGCTTCTCGGCTGTCAGCATGAGGGGCGTGACCGTGTGCGGCGATGGGCCTGAAGCAGGTCTGCATAGGCCAGCCCATAGGTGTGGCACATGGTGTCGATCCGGCAGGAGCGCTCTACAAAGGTACGGGCCTGTGCGCCAAGCACACGCGCCAGAGCAGGTGATTGGCTGGCTTCGCGCATGGCGGCTACAAGCCCGCTCTGGCTTTGCGGCGGCACAAGCCAGCCGGTAACCCGGTTCTGCACGATTTCAGGCACACCCCCACCCGCAAAAGCAATGACCGGCCTGCCCGATGCCAGGGCCTCCAGCACGGACAGGCCCAAAGGCTCCTCGCGCGAGGAGTTGATGGACACATGCCCCATGGCCAGCACGCTCCGCGGGTCGGGGCAATACCCCAGAAAGCGCACGCGCTCGGCAATGCCTAACCGTTTGACTCTGGCTTCCAGCGCGGCGCGCTGGCTGCCGTCCCCGGCAATGACAAGGTGGCAGTCTGGCAGGTGGGCCATGGCTTCCACCACACGGTCCACCTGCTTCCAGGGCTCCAGACGGCAGGCAATACTGAAGGTGAAAGGCTGGTCCGGCGGGAAAGGTGCTGGGGTAAAGTGACGTTCATTCACCCCGTTACGGGCTACGCGCAGCTTGGTTGCAGCAGTGCTGTCCCACTGGGCGACAAACCGGCGGACGTAGTCGCTGACACACACCACCATATCGGTCTGGCGCAGGGCTTTGCGGCGGAACAGCCCGCAGGTGGGGTCGGTGTAATGGTGCAGCCCGTGCTCTGTCCGCAGGACCGGCAGGCCACAGAGCCGTGCGGCCCGAACCCCCAGAATGTGGGAGGCATAGGTGTGGACATGCACAAGGTCAGCCTGCTCGTCCCGCAGGGCCTGCGCCAGCCAGGCGACATCACGCGGGCCAAAGGTGCGCCACAGATAGGCCAACGGGTGCAGGGGGGAATGGCCACGGTCATACAGGCGCACCCCCGTGTCGCGAATAAGGGCGCGCAGCTTGGGGTTGGGGGTCATCAACGCCACGGCATGGCTGGCGCGTGTCTGCTCCGGGCGGCTGGTGATGTCGAGCAGGAGTTTTTCCGCCCCACCGATATCTCCCGCAACAACCACATGCATGACCCGTGGAGCTGGCTGGTCTGTGGGGCGGCCGCTTGCGGCTGTCATCTTTTGGCCAGTCTGAGCAGTTCCGTCTGAAGCATGAGAGCGTGGGACCGCGCCTCAAAATCCTTCTCAATCCGTTTGCGGCCTGCAAGCCCATGGGCGGCCCGGAGGGTAGGGGTGCGGAAATACTGGATACAGGCATCTGCCATGCCTGCAATATCAGGCGGCAGGCCGGTAAACAGGCGACCATCCACGCCATCTGTAATCATTTCCCCAATGCCGCCGACATTAAAGGCCACAACCGGCTTGGCCAGAGCCATTGCCTCCATGACCGCGCGGGGCAGGGGGTCTGGGTACACGCTGGGCACCAGCACAACGTCAAACTCTGTCAGATAGGGCATGACATCAGCCCTGAACCCGATGAAGTGCACGCAATGCTCCAGCTCCAGAGAGCGGACCAGTTCACGGCATTCTTCCAGGTGGTCTTCTGGCATGTCCTGCGGGGTGTCGCCCAGCACGACAAAATGGCAGCGCTGGCGTTCTTCGGGCCGCAACTGGTCCATCATCCGGCGGGCGACCTGAATAAGCTCAATAAACCCTTTGCGGCGGATCACCCGGCCATGCGCGCCAAAAATAATGGCGTCCTTGGCCAGCCCCAGTTCCTTGCGCAGCAGCGGGGGGCGGGCCATGGCGTCAAATTCTTCCAGGTCCAGTGCGTCGTGGCAGACGCGGGTTTTGTCCTGACAATGACCAAACTGGCCTGACACCGCAGCCGAGACACAGAAGATGGCCGCCACACCCGGACTTGCCGCCAGTTTGCGGTGCAGGGCACGGATGGGGGCAGGCACGCGGGGGTAGAAGACGTGCCAGACAGCAGGCACCCCGGTTGCCCAGGCGACAATGCCGCCGATCAGTGTCGCGGCTGTGCCGTTGCAGAAGATAAGGCTGTATTTTTCCTTCCGTACCCGGCGGATCAGCCGCATCAGCCCGCTGGTGGCGCGCAGGGTGTTGCATGTGCCGCGGAAAAGCCGCAGCGGGGCCGGGGCGTTAAAGTCCTGCCGGGTCATGCCGCGCTGCCAGGGCTGGAGAATGTTTTCAATCAGCGCAGGCTCAATCACCAGTTCGTCCGCTGCGTGGTGGCGGATGATGTCCTGGCTGACAATGTCTTCCCTGGGGAGCAGGACTGTCCTGTGGATCTTCTTCGGGTCCAGGAATTTCAGCAGGCAGACCAGTGTCTTGCCCGGCCCACCATTGCGGGAGGTGTCGTTGATGAACAGGAACCGGGCAGGTTGGGTCGGTTCGGCAGAGCTGGTGGGTTCAGACATAAGAGTTTGTATATCCCGACTTCACACGTCACGACCGTGATGCCCGCCACACAGGCAGAGAGAAGAAAAAAGAACGGCGCACATAGCCGCAGAAATAGCGTCACAGGCGCAAGGCGGCAAGCAGGCAGACACAAACAGCCTGCCAACCGCCCTAACCCGGCCGTGACCCGCCCCGGTATGGGGCGGGCTGGATGGTTGCCCCTGTCAGGGGGTTTCCGCCGGGGGCTGAATTTTCATTCTGGCGACAAGGTAGGGTGGTTTGCGCATATCCTGCCCGTTATGGAACTGCGGCAGGCGTGTCCATTGCCCCAGCACAACATAGACATAGTCATGGTCGGCAAAAATACCATCAGGCCAGACAAAGCGTGGATCTGCGGCAATCAGGTCAAAACTGCCATCGGTGTTGCGCCGGAACACGGCATCGTGGTCGGCAGCGGTGGTATATATCCGGCCCCAGGGGTCTGTTGCCAGCCCATCGGCAGCGCCTTTTTCGCCCTCATCGCGCACAAGGCGGGCCAGGTCTTCCGAACTGAGAGAGAAATCGGCCAGAGCGTGTGTGGGCAGGCTGTAAAGGCGGCGGCTGGCCAGTGGCGCGTAGTAAACCCGCTGAGAGTCCGCCGAGAGCGTAATGCCATCGGCCCCGCTGGCAGGGAAGGCTGCTTTATGGGGTGGGTCGTAAGTGAGGACGCGGCCGTCCAGCACAGTCTGATAACCGGGCACGGGCAGGACGGAGGGGGTGCCCTCCAGCACTCTGCGCTGCTTGCCGGTTGCCAGATCAACCACGACCAGCGCGGGGTGCCCGTCAAAGGAACTGTCGGTGATATACGCTGTGCCCTTTGCGCCATGGGTCAGGTCCACCCGCAGGTCGTTCATATGGCTGCCGGGCAGCAGGGCAGCCTGGAGGGGCACGCTGGCAATAATGCTGCCGTCAGCGGGGTTGATGCCAACAACCTTGGCCCCACCGGGTGGAATCGGATGGCCTTTGACCTTGCCATCATCAATCAGCCACAGCATGCCGTTGCTGTCGGTTGTCAGCCCATGGGGCGAAATCAGGCGTTGTGAGGGCGGGCCGGAGTCCGAGGCGGCATAGGCCTGGGACGGGAAGGGAACAAGCCTGCCGTTCTTCCACTCTCCAAACGTAGGGCCGGTATGGTCACCATCATGTTTGGGAAATGTCAGGAACAGCCGGTTGTTCACAACGGCAATGCCCGAGGGCGTGGGACCGGGAATACGCGCGACAATATCCACGGCCCCCTGTGCGCCAAAGGCGGGGTCGGTGTTGTTTGTAATGGTGGGCGGGGCTGCCTGTGCGGGGAATGCACAGGCCAGACCCAGTATGGCTCCATAAAGCCGCATTGCGCCCCTCATGCGGGCAGGAACGGGGCGATGAGGGAAAGGTCGGCGGGTGAGAGCCTGTCTGCCGCCGTATCGCACTGGTGCCAGTATGGGTATAGCAAAGGGGGGCGGCTTGCTTCTTCCAGCCGGAGGCTATCTTCGGCAGTCAGTTTCAGTGTCGCGGCTTTCAGGTTGTCAGCCAATTGCGCATCAGTCCGTGCCCCGATGACAAGGCTTGCCACCCCAGGGCGTTGCAGCAGCCACGCCAGAGCCACCTGCGCCGCTGTTGCGGTGGGGTAGTGGGTTGCAACGTCCAGCAGGACTTCCACAATGTCATAAAGCGCATTGATGTCGCGTACCGGCGGTTCGTTCCACTGGGCGGCTACGCGGGTGCCTTCGGGTTCGGGCTTGCCCCGGCGATATTTGCCAGACAGCAGCCCTCCAGCCAGAGGCGACCAGATCACGGCATCCACGCCCTGATCCTGCGCAATGGGCAGCAGTTCGTATTCAGCCTCACGCGCTTGCAGGGTGTAGTGTATCTGCTGGCCTACGGGGCGCACCAGTCCTTCACGCTCGGCGGCGGATAGCATTTTCATGATATGCCAGCCAGAGTAGTTGGACACTCCAACATAACCAATCTTGCCTGCCCGGCGCAGGTCATCCAGAGCAGCCAGTGTTTCCTCAACAGGGGTCAGGCCATCCCACTCGTGGCACCAGTAGAGGGTGATATGGTCTGTTTTCAGCCGCTTCAGACTGTCTTCGCAGGCTCTGATAATATGGTGGCGGGATAGCCCCCGGTCATTGGGCCCTTTGGCGCCAGTGGCAAAACGTACCTTGCTGGCCAGCATCACACGGTTGCGGCGGCTGCTGTCCAGAGCTTCTCCGATAATCTGTTCGGACAGCCCGTCGGAGTAGATGTCGGCGGTATCAAGCATGTTCACGCCTGCATCCAGGCACATGTCGATCTGGCGTTGAGCGCCTTTGATATCGAGTGCCCCTGTCTTGGCGAACTCTCCTTTGCCACCAAAGGTCATGGTGCCGAGCATGAGGGTTGAAACCTTGAGGCCGGAACGGCCCAGAAGGCGGTATTCCATCATTCTTCTCCCGGAATATGGCATGGATGGCGTCTGTCAGACTGCCGCAGTCGGCCTTAACATGGCGCTTGCAGCCCAGGTTCGCAATGTTGGGCGCAGGGCGGGTTGTTAAACTCTTTGCGCTATTAGGGGGGTATGCAGTGAGGGGGTATCGCGCGGTCTGATCAGGCAAAATGAGTGTATAGCTGCGGGTGGTCGCCTGTGTTACAGAGGTTGCTGCGCTTGGCAGCGCATTGAAACAAGGTGGCCCCTATGTCGGGTGGCCTACCAAATAGAACACCCGACCCTCTAGGTCTCAAGGGTGAATGGCGACGGCTGTTCATCCGGGGAATAGGTAGGGCGTGAGTTTCATCCTTGTTTCACACGCTGCCAATCGCCCGACGCCAGGAGGCTCGGAGGCGAAGCTATGCCCTTGGCAGGGCTATGAAACGAGGCTGAAACACCATGATAATTAAAAGATTTTTTAAAAAACGATTAGCCGCGATCCCTGCGGTCGACAAAAAGGAATACATGCCTATTTTCGGTAGGTGATATGGTCCGTGTTCGCACCGGTTGGCCCCGGAATTACGATCTTGATTATATCGGCGTGATAGAATGCATCAAAGCAGATATCGGACCGGAGGATGCTGGACTGCCCCCATCGGAGGTCCATCGTTATGGCATCAGGTTGCCTTATGCTGGGATATATTATTTCAGCGCCAGGGAAATCGAAAAATATAAGATTTGATCGTATGTTTTTTGGGTCATAAGGGCGCGGGATTCATCACGTGCAAGTATTTGCGGGGCTGGCTTTCATGCATAGCCCCGCCTTGCACGCGCTGAAAAATACTTTCGCAAAGATGAATTTTCGCAAGAGCCCTCCGGTTTTTTGAGGGCGATTTATGCCGGGTCTGCGGCTGTGTCGCAGAGCAGCAAAACACAGTTCTCCTCCGCCATGATGACACAGTAGGGGGTGCCATCCAGACATGCGCCATCACCCGCCTCCAGGCGTGTTGTGTCTATGGTGGCTGAGCCTGAAACGACGACCAGATACAGGGCACGGCCCTGCACGGTCTGGTAGGCTGCACCTTCTCCTTTGCGGATGGCGGCGTGCAGCAGGCGGCTTCTGGAGCGCAGGACAACTGGCGCACCATCGGTGATAGCCTCCGTCTGTTCGGGCTCATCCTCAGGAAAGCCGGAGGCGAGAATACGAAAACCACCGTCTTCCAGTTCCGCAAAGGCGGGTCGGCTTTCCTGTGCCATGCTGCCACCCTGTGTGTCTGCCAGTATCCAGAACTGGAGAAAGGCAGCCCCCTGGGGGCCAGCCTGCCAGCGCAGGTCGGGGCAGCCCTGTGCGGTCATGACAGCGTGCAGCCCGCCTGTGGCAATGCGTTCAGGGGTGGTGTCTGCACAGTGTGTGTCCAGCGTGCCTTGGAGAACCCACGTCAGAATGTCCACATCATGCTCGGGCCCAATGTCGTAGGTGGCATTGGCAGCCAGTTGCCCGGTGTTGACAACGCGCAGCCGCCCATCATGCACGCTGCCTGCCCCTTGGTAGGACCCAAACGGAAAATGGCAGCGCAGGCTGAGTGTTGCTGTATCAACCTGCCCGAGGGAGGCTGCGCGGCGGCGTGTGATCATGCGGGGGCCAGTCTGTTAGGTGTGGGTGGCAGCAGGGCTGAGGGGCTTGGCCGTAGCGGGATAAAGAGTTTCCCATCCCCCACCCAATGCCCTGTAAAGATGGGTGACTGCGCGCGATACGTCGGCCGTGGCCTCAACCAGTTGCGCCTGTGATGCCAGCAGAACATTTTGCAAGGTCAGAACATTCAGAAAGTCCGATGCTCCGGCGGTGTACTGGCTGCGGGCTGTCTGCACGGCAATCTCATTCTCATGCACGGCATCCTGCAGGCGGTCACGCTCCTTCTGTGCGGCGGCAAGGTCGGCCATGGCATTGTCCACCTCCTGCCAGGCTGTCAGCACTGTGCGGCGCAGCATGATGGCGGCTTCTTTCTGCTGGGCCTTGCGCAGGTGCAACTGGCCGCTCAGGCGGCCCCCTTCAAAAATAGGCAGCGTCGCAGTCGGGCCAAAACCATACTGGCGTGATGCCCATGATCCAAGGCCACTGAACTGCAGGGCCTGAATATCCAGGCTGCCTGACAGCGTAACCCGTGGGAAAAAGTCGGCAACCGCTACGCCAATACTGGCGGTCGCGGCGTGCAGGCGTTCCTCCGCCATGCGGATGTCGGGCCGACGTTCTGCCAGTTGCGAGGGCAGGCCAATCGGCAGGCTGGCGGGCGCTGGCGGTATGGGGGCTGGTTTGCCCAGCAGGGCATTCAGGCTGCCCGGTTCCCGCGCGACCAGAAAGCTGAGGGCATTCAGCCGGTGTACTTCCTGCGTTTCCAGCGGTGGGCGACGGGCTTCAAACCCATGAAACTGGCCTGTTGCCTCGGAAACATCCAGCCGCGTGGCAGCCCCTTGCTGGTAGCGCAGGGTTGTCAGTCGCACACTCTCTTTCGCAGTCTGGATGTTGTGGTCCAGAATGGCCAACTGGGCCTGAGTGTCGCGCAGGTCTATGTAATCCTGTGCAGTTTCCGCCATGAGCGAGACCAGAATATCACGCCGCATGTCCTCGGTGGCGTGCATGGCGGCTGTTGCGGCCTCCACCTGTCGGCGTACATGCCCCCACAGATCAACCTCCCACGAGGCATTCATGCCGTATTGCGGCAGGTCGAAGGACGGGTTGCCAACGCTGCCCGGCAGCCCTGTCGGGCCAAACCCCTGGGTGCCACTGGCAATGGTGCCCGCCTGTTCGCGCTCCATGGTGCCGAGCAGGCCCAGAATACCGTTCGTGCTGGCCCGCTCCCGCGCGTAGGAGGCATTGGCCTGCATGTGCGGCAGTTGCGCGGCACTGGCAATCCGCCGCTCTGCCGTGCTTTCCGCCAGCCTGAGTGAGGCCGCCTGAAGGTCCAGATTGGCTGCGGCGACGTCCTGCTCCAACGCGCTGAGCACGGGGTCATGGAACAGTTGCCACCATTGCGGGTTGGCGGTCGCCTGTGTGGGCTGGCTTTGCGCGGGTTGCAGGCTCTGGTGCCACTGGCTGGGGGCATGGGTGTCGGGCGTGTGGTAGTTCGGCCCTACCGTGCAGGCGCTCAGCCCCGTCAGGCAGGCAAGAAGGGGGGCCAGTTTCTGGCGGGTCAGGGGGTTAGTGCCAGACATAGCGCACATCATCCGCATGAGGGCCGGTGGGGTGGGAGGCAGTATCGATACTGGCTTCGACAGACATGCCAACCCGGACTTTGGAGGCCAGAGGCTGGCCGGGGTCAAAGGTCAGCTTGACGGGAATACGCTGGACCACCTTGGTAAAATTGCCTGTGGCGTTGTCGGGCTGGATGGGGGCAAAAGCCACTCCCGTGGCCGGGGCAAGGGAGTCCACATGGGCCTTGAGCGGCTGGCCGGGGAAGGTATCCACCCAGACAGTCGCACTCTGGCCTGTCTGCACATGGGTCAACTGGGTTTCCTGGAAATTGGCCAGCACATAGGCGGCCTGTGTGGGCACAATGGCCAGAATACCCGTGCCGGGGTGCACATAAGCCCCCACACGCACCCCGCGCTCGCCTACAATCCCATCAACAGGGGCGGGGATGGTGCAGTAGGACAGGTTGAGCTCCGCCTGCCGTGTTTCCCCCTGGGCTTGCAGCAGAGCACCCTGTGCCCGTGCCAACTGTGCCTTGAGCACATCGACCTGCCGGGTTGTGGCCTCAACAGCCGCCTTGTCGCGGGCGATGCTGGCTTCGCTCTCTTTTTCATGGGTTTCGGCGGACTGTTTCTGCTCAACCGTGCCTGCACCACCCACCGATAGGGTGCGGTAGCGCGCCATGTTCTGCCGGGCAAAAACCAGTCGGGCCTGATCGGCTGCAAGGGCCGCCTGCGCCTGGGCGATCACGGAAGCCTGGCGGGTTATTTCGGCTTGCAGGTTCCAGACATCGCCCTGGGCGGCTGCCAGACGGCCTTTGGCAATATCGAGTGCGGCGCGGTAGTCGTCGTCCTCAATATGGGCCAGTTCCTGACCGGCTTTGACGGCCTCGTTGTCTTCTGCCAGCACACGGTCTATTCGGCCCGCAACCTTGGGGGCAACGGTCGTAAAATCGGCGGTGACGTAGGCATCGTTGGTGGACTGGTCAACACCATTGCCCAGAATGAGGTGGCTGCCATTCCAGGCCACAACTGCCAGCACAGCGGCAGCCACACCAGCGTAGAGAAGGGGTTTCTTGTAAATCATACCTGTAGTCCGAAAAGGTCAGGGGGCAGGGGCCACAGCCGAGGGCGGGCGGGGAGGATAGACACGACGGGGCAGGATGAGGTTGAGCGCCGCATAGCCAAGGCATGCCCAGATCAGGAGGAAGTAGATATCCGCCAGACTCAGCACGAGGGACTGTTCGTGAACGTAGGTGTGGAACACTTCCAGACTGTTATGCGCGACCCGCCCACTGTCGGGGGAAATACCGGACAACTGCTGTGTAATGGGGTTGCCCAGTCCTTGCAGGGCTTGGGCCTGCGTTCCGTGGTGGTCCAGCAGCATGGTGGAGTGGTACTGCTCGCGCCGCCGGGTCAGGACGGAAAACAGCGCAAAGGCGACGGCATTGGCCAACCCTTTGAGCATGTTGACCATGCCCGAAATAAACGGGCCGTCAGCCGGGCCAAGGGCGAGTGTGGCTAGCATGAGTGTCGGGATGACGGTCATGGGCTGGCCGAAGACCTGCAAAATTTGCAGCGGGTAGAAGTTGTCGCGCACCCAGTCCGGCGTCAGCCACGTGCCCAGCCATGATGCCGCACCCAGGCAGAGCATGCCGCCTGCCAGAATATAGCGGCAGTCCACTCTGGCACTGTTGCAGATGGCGGCAATCAGCGGCAGCATGAGCAACTGCGGCAGTGCGACAACGAGCGAGACAGGGGCTGTCTGCAACGGGCGATAGCCGCGTATTTCCTCCAGATAGGTGGCGGGCAGTTCCGACAGCAGGCCGCATATGGCCAAAATACCGACCAGTGAGAGTAGGGAGGCCTGGATATTGCGCGAGCGCCAGTACTGCACCTTAAAATACGGGCTGGGGTGATAGGCTTCGTTAATCACGAAGACAGCAAAAGCAGCCCCACCCCACAGTGCCAGATGGGTGATAACGGGTGAGCGAAACCAGTCCAGCCTGTCGCCCTGATACAGCACGATCACCAGGGAGCAGATGGCAGGCAGTCCGACAACAAGCCCGAACCAGTTGAATTTTTCAAAACGCTCAAAGTGCATGGGGTCGCGCGGCAGGCCATAGGCCATCATGGCAATGGCCGCAGCCGCCAGGGGCACAATTTCCCAATACAGCCAGTGCCAGCCCAGGTTTTCAAACCAGAAGGCTTCCAGCGGCAGGCCGAGGTTGGGGCCAAAGGTGGCTGTCATGGCATAGCCCGCAATGCCAAAAACACGAATTTCTGGCGGCAGGTATTTCAACATCACCGTCATGAGTACAGGGGGCAGGCAGCCTGCCGACAGCCCCTGGAAGGCACGCAGGATGCACAGTGATGTGACATCAGGCATGAACGGGGCGGGAATGGCCAGCAGCGCGAGTGCCGCAGTCATGAAGATGGAAAAACGATAGATGGAAAAGGTCATGTAAAACCATGGCGTAAAGGCCATGGCGGCAATATTGAAGGCCTCGTAAATGGTAATGACCCACGTGCCCTCATCGTGCCCGATATGCATGGCCCCCCGGATGTCGGTCAGCCCGATTTCCGTCACGTGTTCGTTAAAACCCGCGATGAGTACAGCCAGCAACATGCCCAGACAGCCAATGACAGTCCGCAGCCCGAAAGGGGGAATGTAGGAAGGCATGGGGGGCGGGGCATGCACCACGGGTGCTGGCCCCGCGGGTGCCGCCGCCTGCGCTGGCGTCCCCTGCCGTGCGTGTGTTTCCATAATCATGGGGCGCATTAGGGGGTGGAATACAAAACGCGAAAACCGTCGTTTGAGTTAAGTCAGGCTTCCACTTTCCGGAAGTATTCTGGCTGGCCTGTATCCAAACAGAAATGTTATGCAGGACAGATGCGAGGATACGACCTGGACCTGCTGCGCTTTCTTCAGGTGTTGATTGAAGAGGAAAGCGTTTCAGCCGCAGCACGGCGGATGCACATTAGCGAACCGGCGATGAGCCGCCATCTGGCAAAATTGCGCACCGTGTTTGCAGACCCCATTCTGGTGCAGTCGGGCAGGCGGCTGATTGCCTCGTCCTTCGCGCTGGGTATTCTTGCGCGTGTGCAGGAGGTGGTGCATGCGGCCGATGGGCTGATAGAAACCCACGTGCTGGCCGACCTGCGCAATATGTCGCCCAAGTTTACAATTCGCGCCAACGATCTGGTCATTGCAGCTTTTGGCCTGCCGTTGCTGAATGCCCTGCAACAGGATTGCCCGAATTGTGAACTGGTCTTTGCGCCTGAGGTGGATGACGCAGCCAGTGATGCCCTGCGTGATGACACCATCGACCTGTATGTCGGGGCGACCGATATGCTCAAACCCGAAATCCGGCGGCAAACCATTTTCCATGACCGGATGTACGGGTTGGTGCGCAAGGACCATCCCATTTTTGCTCTTGGGATCACGCCCGAGGCATTGGTGCAGTATGAGTATGTCAGCGTCTCCCGCAGGGGGCGGGCGCGGGGGCCGATTGATGTGGCCTTGCGTGATAACTATGGCCTGACCCGGCGTGTTGCCCTTGTGGTGCCCAATTATCACGCCCTGATTGGCAGCCTGGCGGGGACAGACCTTATTCTGCCACTGCCCAGGCTGGTGCTGGACCGCATCGCGCTGGAGGACAGGGGGCTGGCGGTGTTTGAATTTCCCTTTGCCCTGCCACACATCCGGGCGTTTCAGGCATGGCACCCACGCTGGAATAATGACCCCGTGCACCGCTGGCTGCGTGAAACACTTTTCCGTGTTGCCCGGCAGGTCAGCGGGGTTATGCCCTGAGCGGTGCTGGCGGGTATCAGCCGCGTTTTTTCTGGCGCAGGACATCGACCGAAATAGCAGCGGCCTCCAGAATATGGTCGCGCGTCAAACGGGCGCACAGGTCGGCATCGCGGTTGCGGCAGGCTTCCAGAATAGCCCTGTGTTCACGGTCAGTAATGTCCTTGCGGCCTTCGATCACCAGATGGCTGCGGATGTAACGGTCAAGCCGGACGTGCAGATCCTTGATCATTTCCGACAGGCGGGGGCGGCGGGCGGCGTCATAAATCGTGTTGTGGAACGCCCGGTTCAACGCGCCTGACCGTACGGATGTGGCCGCCCCTTCCACAAAGGCCTCATAGGCGTCTTCCACCTTGGCCAGGTCTACTCTGGTCATGTTGCGTACGCCCTCGGCTGCGGCCTGCTCCTCCAGCAAGGCGCGGATGTGGGAGTATTCCAGAATATCATCCTCGTTCATACTGCTGACCATGGCGCCACGGTTGGGCAGGCTGTCCACAAAGCCTTCGGCCTCCAACCGCTTGAGCGCCTCCCGCACGGGAATGATGCTGACACCAAAACCCGTTGCCAGTTCCGACTGTGGCAGGCCCTGACCTTCATGCAGCACATCGGCCATAATGGCGTCGCGCAGGGCGGCGCAAATGGTATCGGCGGCGGTACCGTGGCCGATTGTTCCTGCGGAGGTGAAGAGTCTGCTTGGCAGCATGGCCGAAAAATTCCTGTCAGTAAGGCATGTGCCTGTCGGGCATCTGCTCTCTTATGATTGTTACATCGGGGCCGATATGCAACCCGCTGATTGGAATGAAGTTGCAATGAATGGCATGGCAGGGGTGCAGGGCGCTACCGGGGAGGCGGCAGGCCGGGAGGATGAATAATATATTATATTGCACATTATATATTCATGTGACATGAGAACCTGGTCATTGTCACATCAAAACCAGTTGGTCAGCCGTACCGGCTGTCCTGGCTCATCGGAACGCAGATCTCATGTCAACGTGCATGTCCAATCCCGATTTCGCCGCCCGTCCGGCGCTCCGCAAGGCTGTGGTCGAGGCGTTTCGTCGCCCGGAGGCCGCCTGTGTCGCGGCCCTGACCCCGGCCGCCACCCTTGCTGAAGGGGAGGAGCGCCAGGCCGTGGCCATCGCAACCCGCCTGGCCGAAGGCCTGCGCGCGCGGCGCAGCCCCGGCATGGTGGAAACGCTTGTGCAGGAATTTTCGCTCTCCTCAGCGGAGGGCGTAGCCCTGATGTGCCTGGCCGAGGCCCTGCTGCGTATTCCCGACGTTGCTACGCGCGATGCCCTGATCCAGGACAAGATTGGTGAGAGCGATTGGCTCGCCCATGTCTCGCGCGGGCGGCCGCTGTTTTCCAACGCCGCAGCCTGGGGCCTGGCGCTGACAGGGCGCATTGTGGCCGAGCATGATGAAAGCAAGCTTTCGGGCGCGCTCATGCACTTTATCGAGCGCAGTTCCATGCCGGTCATCCGCAAGGCAGTCGATGCCGCCATGCGCCTGATGGGCGAGCAGTTTGTGCTGGGGCAGACCATTGAGCAGGCCCGGCGCAATAGCGAAAAGCTGGAGGCCGAAGGCTTCAGCTACTCCTACGACATGCTGGGTGAGGCCGCTTTTACCGCGGAAGATGCCGAGCGTTACCGTCAGGACTATATCCGCGCGGTTCATGCCATTGGCCGCACCGCCAAAGGGGCCAATGTTTACGAACGGCCTGGCATTTCCATCAAGCTGTCAGCCCTGCACCCCCGCTATGTCCGCGCTCAGCGCGAGCGCGTTATGGCCGAACTGCTGCCCGTCGTGCAGGAACTGACTCTGCTGGCCCGTGGCTATGACATCGGCATCAACATCGACGCCGAGGAAACAGAACGGCTCGACCTTTCGCTCGACCTGCTGGAAGCCCTGTGCACGACGCCGGGCCTGGAAGGGTGGAACGGGATCGGTTTTGTGGTGCAGGCTTATGGCAAGCGTGCGCCCTATGCGCTTGATTTCATTATTGATCTGGCACGTCGCAGCAGCCGGCGCATCATGGTGCGGCTGGTCAAAGGGGCGTATTGGGACAGCGAGATCAAGAAAGCGCAGGTTGAGGGCATGACGGATTTCCCCGTCTATACCCGCAAATGCCATACCGACATCAGCTACATTGCCTGTGCCCGTAAACTGCTGGGCGCGCGCGATGTTATCTTCCCCCAGTTTGCTACCCATAACGCCCGTACGCTGGCCAGTGTGTACGCCATGGCGGGGGATGATTTTTCGGTCGGGTCTTACGAGTTCCAGTGCCTGCACGGCATGGGGGAACCCCTGTACCGTCAGGTCGTAGGGGCGCGGAACATGAACCGCCCGGCCCGTATTTACGCCCCGGTGGGGACCCACAAGACACTGCTGGCGTATCTGGTGCGCCGCCTGCTGGAAAACGGGGCTAACTCCTCCTTCGTCAACCAGATCGGGGATGGTTCCGTTGCGCTGCACTCCCTGATTGCTGATCCTATTGAAACCGCGCGTGGCTACACGCCTTATGGTGCGCCCCATTCCGAAATCAGCCGCCCGGCGGACCTGTTTGCTCCCCAGCGTGTCAACTCCGCAGGGCTGGATCTGGCGGACGACAAAGTGCTGTCTGCCTTGCAGGCGGGTATTGCAGCAGCCCCCACGCAGTGGGTGGCAGGCCCGATTGTGGGTGGCTCACTGGTAGAAGGGGAGGCTAAGCCTGTCACCAATCCGGCGGACCGTCGTGATCAGGTTGGCAGCGTTGTCTGGGCCACGCCCGATGTGGTGCGTAAGGCGGCGGATAACGCTGTGGCGGCCCTGCCGCAGTGGAGCGGTCTGGTACCGGCGGAACGGGCAGCCTGCCTGTCTCGTGCGGCTGACCTGCTGGAAGAGCGGTATTTTGAACTGATGGCGCTGCTGGGGCGTGAAGCTGGCAAGTCTCTGCCCAACGCTGTGGCGGAAGTGCGCGAGGCCGTTGATTTCCTGCGGTATTACGGCGCGCAGATCAGCGAGGATTTTGACAACGCCACCCATAAGCCCCTTGGTGTTGTGGCCTGTATCAGCCCCTGGAACTTCCCTCTGGCAATTTTCCTGGGGCAGGTCTCTGCGGCTCTTGCCGCAGGCAACGTTGTGCTAGCCAAACCGGCGGAAGAAACACCGCTGGTGGCAGCCCTTGCTGTTGGTATTCTGCACGAAGCGGGTGTGCCTGCCGGTGCGGTGCAACTGCTGACAGGTGAAGGCGATGTGGGGGCCGCCATTGTAGGCGATGCCCGCGTGATGGGGGTTATGTTCACGGGGTCTACCGCCGTGGCGCAGATCATCAATCGCCAGTTGGAAACTCGCCGCACCGCGACGGGCCAGCCGGTGCCGTTTGTGGCTGAGACCGGCGGTCAGAACGCCATGATCGTGGACTCCACGGCGTTGGCGGAACAGGTGGTGGCCGATGTTCTGGCCTCAGCCTTTGACAGTGCGGGCCAGCGTTGCTCCGCCCTGCGCGTTCTGTGTGTGCAGGAAGACTGCGCCGAGCATGTTCTGACCATGCTGCGCGGCGCCATGCGCGAGTTGCGGATAGGCAACCCGGCAGAACTGTCGTGCGATGTCGGGCCGGTTATTTCCGCCGAGGCCGCAGAGGGTATTCAGGCGCATGTGGCGGCATTCCGCAAACGTGGGGCCCCCGTGACAGCACTGCCTCTGCCAGACTCCAGTGCTCACGGCAGCTTTGTGCCGCCCACACTGATTGAAGTTGCGAACATCCGCGAGATCGGGCCTGAAGTGTTTGGCCCTGTGCTGCATGTGGTGCGTTACAAGCGTGACAGGCTTGAGGCACTGGTGGCCGAGATCAACGCCACAGGCTACGGGCTGACCTTTGGCCTGCACACCCGGCTGGACTCTGTTGTGAAGTCGGTGCTCTCGCAGGTCGAGGCCGGTAATCTTTACGTTAACCGTAACACGATCGGGGCCGTTGTTGGTGTGCAGCCCTTTGGTGGGCGTGGTCTGTCGGGCACTGGCCCCAAGGCTGGTGGGCCGCTGATTCTGCGCCGTCTGCTGTCGCAGGTGCCACCGCTGGTCGATGCTGGCGGCAGCATGGCTCCAGCCTTGCAGGTCTGGTCAGACTGGTTGCTGGGCCGGGGAGAAGGCAAGGCTGCGGCGACGGCACGGGCCTGCGCCAAGGCATCGTTGTTCGGGGTAGAGCGTGTGCTGCCCGGGCCGGTAGGCGAGCGGAACCTGTACCGCGTCGGCCACCGTGGCGCTGTGCTGTGCGTGCCTACGACACAGGCTGGTCTGTATGATCAGGTCTCGCTGGCTCTGTCGGGTGGCAATACGGCACTGCTGCTGGCTGATAGCTCCTTGCTGGACTGGGTGAGCACTCTGCCGGAGGTTCTACGCTCTGCCGTGCGGGTTGTGCCCAACGCGACTACGCAGGCTGTGTCCATCCTGCTGGGTGAGGAGGATAACGATACATTCCGCACCGTCCGTCAGGTTCTGGCAGCAGGGACAGGGGCTATTGTGTCGGCCTATCTGACCGGGCAGGAACTGCCACCGGCAGAAAGCGTGCTGGAGGAGCAGTCCCGCAGCATCAACACCACTGCCGCAGGGGGCAATGCCAGCCTGATGACACTGGGCTGAGACCTGCAAGGCCCGGCTACGGCCGGGCCAAACCCGCTGCGTGAGTGCAGGCATTAAAAAAGGGGCGCCTTTGCGGGCGCCCCTTTTGTGTGTGTTGGCCTCTGTCTATCAGGACTTGGAGGCATCCCCACTGTTGGAGAAAAACACGGCCAGACCATAGCAGGCGACAACGGAGACGAGTGACGCCAGAGCCGTCATGCGCTCGCCGGGGTCAATCAGCATGGCAATAAAGACCAGGCAGACCGAGCCAACCGTCAGGTAGGTATAGAAGGGGAACAGCGGCATGGTGAACTTTTCATGCTCGTCCCCCGCAGCGCGGGCGCGCAGGCGCAGCACGGTGTAGGCCGTTGCGATCAGCGAATAGATCAGCAGGATCAGCCCGCCACTGCAATTCAGCAGGAAGGCAAAAATGGTCTTGGGCGCAAGGATGGAGGAAAACGCCACGAGCGTTCCCGCAACACTGCTGATGCTGATTGCAAGGCGCGGGGCTTCCAGCGTGCTGCTGCGGCGCAGCACAGCGGGGGCATCGCCCTTGTCAGCCAGTTCGCTGAGGATGCGCGAGGTAATATACATGCTGGAGTTCAGGCAGGACAAGATGGCGCTCAGCACGACAATGCGCATCAGCAGGGCCGCACTGGGGATGTTCATGGCCTGCATGGCGGTCACAAAGGGGGACTGCCCGGCGACAATGCTGGTCCAGGGCACGACCATCAGGATCATGGTGATGGACGCCAGATAGAACAGGGTAACACGGATGCCGATGCTGCGGGTCACACGGGCGACATTCTTGCCCGGTTCGGACGATTCAGCGGCGGCAACGGTCGCAATTTCCGACCCCATCATGGTGAACAGGATGGTCGGGATCAGCGACAGAACAGCAATAAACCCGTGGGGGAAAAAGCCGCCATGGTCCAGAAAGTTGTGCATGGGCGGGGTTGCAGCCCCAAAAACATGCAGCACATACAGGACCGCTATCGCAATAAAGGCGACAATGCTGAAGACCTTGACGCCCGAGAGCCAGAACTCACATTCACCAAACACTCTGGGGGCGGCAAAGTTGATCAGCTTGAGGATAATGATAAGCCCGATGGAGAGAACCCAAACAGGCAGGTTGACCCAATCCTGGAGCAGCATGGCCCCGGCTATGGCCTCACTCCCCAGCACGACGACCCAGAAAAACCAGTAAAGCCAGCCAGAGGTAAAGCCGACACGGTCACCATGGGCAATACGGATGTATTCCACAAATGACCCACGGCCGGGGTCGGCGGTTACCATTTCACCCAGCATGCGCATGATCAGGTAGATCAGGGCGCCGACGAGTAGAAAGCCGATAAGGATGGCCGGGCCAGTTGCCGCGATCGCCGCGCTGCTGCCAACAAAAAGACCTGCCCCGATAACACCGCCCAAGGCGATCATCATGATATGGCGGTTGCGAAGCCCGTCCGAGGCGGCATCGCTGCTGGTTTGGTTTTCGGCCATCAAGATATCCTTTTTATTGTTTCCTGAAATGCCTGCCTAAGGCAGGGGGAGATCAGGCTCTTTTCCTAGAAGTGCTTGTAGAAATAGGCCTCTATGATCCCTGCTTCCCGTTTCATGTTGGGAATGTCAAATCCCGCAGGCACGCCAGCCTGTGCCAGTGCCCGCCCTGCTGGGCCGGCAAATGCCACACCACCGGCAATGGCGCCCGATGTTGTGCTGTCCAACGCGTATTCGGCTGAAACGTCCAGTTCGTCCGAAACGTGCCGTCCGTGGCTGTTTTGCAACCCTACGCCGCCTGTGTAAAGCAAAGATAGGTCATAGAAGTGCAGGCCCAGCTTTAACTCGTCAGTGCGGCGGAATAGATGCACAGGCGGAATGGCTGTCAGGTCAAGCTGGTGAATTTCCAGGTCGGAGAGTGGCGCAAGGTACATACCCACGATTTCACCCGGCCAGTAACCCCCATAAGTATAGCGGCGACCGTCATACAGAAAGAACGTGTCATAGCTGCGCTTGACCGAACTGTGCGAACTGCGCCCGCCACCAAAGCGTGTGTAACGGTAAAAGACATGCGGTGTCCACGGCAGGGTGGAGAAAGTATAGCCGGGTTCAAAATACATGCCAAAAGCCTGTACGGACTTGTACCCATTGCCCGCATGGCTGTTCTGTTCTGAAACAACGTTGCCGTAGAAGGTGAAGTCCTTGGAAATACCAAGCGCCTTGATGGGAAAGAGTGTGCCACCCCAGCTGAGTGCTGTCACATTCATGCCGTTACGGTCGGCACGGGTGCTGTAGTCGTAATGGGCCGAGGTATCGGCGTCGCGGACGTGGAAGTAGGTCAGCGTGACATAGGCTGCCCGGTCTTCGTAGGTGGACGCGCCGTTGCCGCCTTTTTTGTTGCGGAACCAGGAGACATCGAAGCCGACAAGCTTGGTCTTGGGGCGGTCGTTGTCCAGGTCCTGGTCGTTGTCGCTGTTGTTTTCGATCATGAAGATATCCGCTCGTACGGGATCACCTTCAAATTTGATTGTGCCCGGCCCGCTAAAGGCATAGCGCGGGGCATACCACCAGGCCCCTCTTTCACCAGAGCTGTAGGTGCCTTTGCCGATCAGGAAGCCATCATCCACCTGAAAGCGCTGACGGCCACCTTCAACAATCACTTTCTGGTGTCCGTGCCACAGGCTGACAGGCACTTCCACACCCAGATTGGCGTCTTCCAGTGTGACAGCCCGGGGTGTGCCCGATGTCTGGCTGATGCTCTCGGCGTCACCATCCCCCATTGTGGTGGACCCGACTGCGGAGGCGGTGCCAAATACGCTAAAGCCCCAGTCCGTGTCCCACCGGCCAGTCAGGATCGGTTTGCCGTATAGCTCGCCATAGGTGGTGTGCGTGTGTCGGCTATAGCCGCCAGAGGCCAGAGGGGCATAAGAGCCCGCCCCGAAGTTGGTATTGGGGAGCGAAAAAGCTGCCCCGCCAATATCCAGCCCGGCTTTGATGGACACATGCGAGGTGGAAACCAGGGTTGCATCCGCCCGCGCAGGCAGCGGGTCTGTGGTGCAGAGTGTTGAGGCCAGAAAGACGCCCCCTCCGTATTGCAGAAGGGGAGCTTTCCACCGTTGGGCGCCATTTTTTGGGGCACCGTCGGCCACGGCCTTGCTGCGGGCATGTAAAGACTGTTTGTTTTTCTGTTCGTTAGTCTGCTCTTGCCGCGCCATCATGTCATGTCCCGTAAGAAACGCTGTGCATGGTGATAGATTCCTTGGTTTGATCTTATATATCTCACACAATAATATATTATTTTCAATAGCAAACACTCTCTCGTGATGAGGTGTTATTTGCAAATACTATTGTGTTCTTTATTTTACTTCTAAAATATATTGTGAAGTAATTTATTGTTTCACTTGCAGCGTTAAAACATCTTCTTAATATATAACGATAGTGAAACAATAAATTGCTTGAAATAATATTTGCCAAAAAAAACATGGCTGGCCGAAATAATCTTCCCGAAAGAGCTGTTCTGGGTGGGGTATGCGCCCTGCGTGGCCCCAGTATCCTCATGTAAAGACACAATAAAGTGAGCATGAGGGAGTGCCGATCAATCCGACCAGCGCGTGGGGTGCCTGAGAGGGCATGGCCTGCCACCAATGCACCTTGGGTGCATTGGTGGGGCGTAGTGCTGGCCCGCTGGGGCCAGAGAGTGGTTACAGGTCGGCTGTGATCGAGAACTTGAAGGTCCGCGGCATGCCCTGGAGCAGATAACCCCCGAAGGCGGAGGTCCAGTAACGGGTGTCAGCCAGGTTTTCGACCCCAAAGCGCACGGTCATGGCCTTGTGGGTGACAAGGAATGTATAGCGGGCCCCCAGGTCAAAGCGTGTCCAGCCCGGCACCCGCAGAGTATTGGCGTTGTTGGCCCACTGGTGGCCAGTACGCATGACCTGCCCTGTCAGTGTGCCGCCTTTGAGGAAGGGCAGATCGTATTCAATATTCCCGTTGATCGTGTAACCCGGCACGCCAATGGCGCGCTTGCCGTCATAGGTGCCGTTTGTTGTCTTCTTCTGGTCGGCAGCAATTAGTGCTGTGCCACCATTAAAGCGCAGCCCTTTGATAATTTCGCCATTAACGGCCAGTTCAATGCCGCGGTTACGCTGCTCTCCATCCACGGTGAAGATGGACTGCCCACCATTGCCATAAGGGGCCGTATAGGCGTTTGGCTGCGAAATCTGGTAAAATGCCAGCGATGTGCTGAAGCGGCCGATATCGTATTTTGCCCCCACTTCATACTGGACACTGCGATAGGGCGGGAACATCTGCCCGGTGTTGACAACATTGCCAGATGCCTGCGGCCCCTGCGCCAGCCCTTCAATACGGTTGAAGTAAATGGATGTCTGGCGTGTCGGGTGCACGACAAGGCCGACCACCGGGGTAAAGGCGTCCTGGCTGTAATGGGTGAAGGTTTTGCCATAGCCGTAGTCATTGGCCATGATGCTCTGGTAGCGGAAGCCCGCTGTCAGTGCCACGCGGCCTTCAAACGCTGAGACCGTGTCTGAGAAGAACAGGCTGTACAGCCGTGTCATCCCGTTCTTTTTGGGGTTGCTGACATCGCCCCCAACATAGGTCTGCGGTGCGGACTGCTGGTAGAACGTGGGGTGGTACAGGTTGGATGTCAGGGATGTCAGGGACATGGCATAGGCCGTGTCTTTTTCCGACCATAGGCCAGAGCCCCCGGCGTTGATTTCATGCTTCAGGGGGCCGGTGTCAAAATGGGCGCGAATACCCGCACGGGTGCTTTCGTTGGTCTGCACATAAGGCACATACATGCTGCCATTTTTGCCCGCACCCGTAACAGGGTTGGTAATGGTCAGGCTGGAGTAGTTGCCTTTTTCGTTACCGCCAAGGCCACCAAAAGCGGCATAGGCTGTCAGGTGTTTTGAAAAATCATGTTCGACATTGAGCATGCCGAAAATATAGTTCAGCTCTGTATAGGTCCACGGCTGGCCATAGTTGCTGGAGGCTGAGGGCGCACGCGGCACACTGGTTAGCCCCGATGCCAGCAGCACCCCGGGGCGGCCCTGTTCCACACCCTGGTTTTCGTAGTCCATATCCAGAGTGATGCGGGTGGCATTGTCGCGGCTGTGCCAGTCAAAACCACCGCCAACGGCAACGGAGTGGCGGCGTTCCATATCAATGGCTGTCTGGCCGCTTTTGCCTGCAACGTTAATGCGTATGCCAAACTGTTCGTCCGCACCAAAGCGGCGGCTGGTGTCAATATTGCCGCCCCCCATGCCTGCGCTTTCGTAGTCGCCGGTAATGCGGGTCAGCGGTGTTTGCCCTGCGTGTTTGAACATCAGGTTGATGTTGCCGCCAATGGACGAGCCACCGGGGGCGGCACCATTCAGGAACGCGCTGGCCCCATTGAGCACCTGCACCTGATCATACAACTGGGGCGAGACCAACTGGCGCGGCACAATGCCATAAAGCCCGTTGATGGACACATCGTCCCCATAAACAGGGAACCCGCGGATTACGAACTGTTCCGAGAAATTGCCATACCCATAGGTGGTGCGAACCGACGGGTCGTTTTCCAGCACCTGTCCCAATGTCTGGGACTGCTGGTTGAGGATCAGC